>NZ_JBSHCV010000018.1:0-67901 GCF_053615975.1 Dietzia sp. NPDC055877
CGACCGGTTCGACCTGGGCTTCCTCCCCCAGAACGATCACGCGATCCACCCGCCGGAGCAGGTCGGGATCGATGGCCGTGGGTGTCTGGTCGGACATGTCGGCGCCGAGCTCGGCGACCGCTTCCGCGGCTAGGGCGTTGACCGCGGAACCGGGCCGGGTGCCCGCGGAGTGGACCTCGATCGCCTCCCCGGTGTGCAGGCGCATGAGCGCTGCTGCCATCTGGGACTTGCCGCCGTTCTTGACGCACACGAACAAGACGCTGGGAGTGTTGGTCATGACCGGGCTCCTTCGGTGTTGCGGGCCGGGTCCGTGCGAGATGGCGGGAGGGTTGGGTCTCCCGGGAACAGTTTCGGTCCGGCCCAGAGCGCGACGTAGACGAGCCCGATCAGAACAGGAACCTCGATCAGCGGGCCGACCACACCCGCCAGGGCCTGGCCCGAGGCGATACCGAAGGTGCCGATCGACACCGCGATCGCGAGTTCGAAGTTGTTGCCCGAAGCGGTGAAGGCGACGCTGGTCGACTTGGCGTAGTTCAGCCCCACCGCCTTGGAGACGAACCAGCTGAAGAAGAACATCAGGACGAAGTACAGCAGTAGCGGCACGGCCATCCGGGCCACGTCCAACGGCTGCGAGGTGATCGCCTCCCCCTGCATCGCGAACAGCAACACGATGGTGAACAGCAACCCGTACAGCGCCCACGGGCCGATCCGGGGAAGGAAGGTCTCCTCGTACCAGTGCCGTCCTTTCGCCCTCTCCCCCAACACGCGGGTGAGGAAACCGGCCAACAGCGGTATTCCGAGGAAGACCAGCACGGAGATCACGATGGACCACACGGAGAACTGCGCCGAGGTGGTCTCCAACCCCAGCCAGGAGGGCAGCAGCTGGAGATAGAACCATCCGAGGGCGCCGAACGCCACGACCTGGAACACCGAGTTGATCGCCACCAGCACCGCGGCGGCCTCCCGGTCCCCGCACGCCAGGTCATTCCAGATGAACACCATCGCGATGCACCGCGCCAGGCCCACGATGATCAACCCGGTACGAAACTCCGGCAGGTCCGGCAGGAAGATCCACGCCAACGCGAACATGAACGCCGGCCCGAGGACCCAGTTCAGGATCAGCGACAACGTGAGGAGCTTCCGGTCGCCGGTCACCCTGTGGGTCTCGTCGTAGCGCACCTTCGCCAGGACCGGATACATCATCACCAGCAGGCCGACCGCGATCGGCACCGAGATGCCGCCGATCTTCACCGAGTCCAAAGCGGCATCCAGGCCCGGGACGAAGCGCCCGAGCAGCAGACCGGCCGCCATGGCCACAAGAATCCATGCGGCCAAGTAGCGGTCGAGAAACGACATCTTCTTGGCGACCGGCGCAACAGCCCGGGCCGTGGTTGTGCTCATTGGCACGAAACTCCCTCATATCGATGAACGTCTATGCTGGAGGCTATGCTCACATATCGGCATGTGTCAATGTATTGTTTGAGGCGGGGTGAGCGAAGAAATGACTGCAGGAAACGACGTCCTTCCGGCTCGGACGCAGAACGAGTGCTGCCCCCTGTCGTCAGCTCCGATCACCGCCGAGACCGCAGATCAGATGGCGCGCACGCTCAAAGCACTGGCGGACCCGACACGCCTGCGGCTGCTGTCCCACATCGCCGCGCAAGGCTGCGAGTCGGTGTGTGCGTGCGACTTGCTCGACGTGGTCGACATCAGCCAGCCCACGATCAGCCACCACCTCAAGAAACTCGTCGACGCAGGACTCCTGACCCGGCAGCAGCGTGGCAAGTGGGCGCACTACTCAGTCGTGCACGAGACGTTCAAAGACCTGCGCCGCTTCCTAGACCTGGCCTGAAGCTCACCTGGAGCGGTAGCCGGTTTCACCAGTAGGCAATCCGGCCGGAGTCGCTACGCGGACCACGCAGCTGCAGCCCGCGAAAGTGAGTCGCTGCCAGAATGCAGGTGGCTGGATGCCTACCCATCTATGGCACGTACACCACGGCCGGTAACCACGTCTTATGTAAAGTTGTAGTTTGCGTATAGCGTCAGATGAATCATCCCTGCATGAGCGTCTCTCCTGTGTAGTTCTGCGATCTCCGGCCGGGCCTGCGGAATCAGCGACTGCTGTGCGCGATCGGCGTCGGGCCGCGGTGTAGAAGAGCGCCACCGAGTCGTGCAACGTCGAGGTACCACTCGGCGCGAAACGATGCCGCCGAGCCCCTCCTATGCGGCGCCAGACCCGTAGCAATGCGGGAACTTTGGTCTCTGGGCGATATCGATTGTGACTCGAACCAACATTGTTACGACCGTTCACCAGCGGTGATACTCCTGGGGCGGATGGGAACACGAAAGTTCAATGTGAGCGGCGTCACATCGGAGTTTGATTCTCCCCGTACAGTTTTCCGCCCCTCAGGAGGTCTCGCATGAGATCGCGACCAAGAAGTCCCCCGCTTGCTGCGGCTCGTCGCAACAGCGGCCACAGCCACCATGGTGATCGCGGCCCCAACCCTGGTGGCAGGGGCTCAACCAGCCACCACCGCCCGCAGTGAGGCACCGGCAACGACGTCCCCACCGGTGCCGACTGCACCGTCCACGAATCCGAGCCCCTCCTCCCCCGCCGCAGGCCCTCCGTCTCAGGACACGCCACCCGAGCAGCGCCGAGACCAGGCAACCCCCTCACCGAGGTTCCACACAACGGCCTGCGCAGCCTTCTGGAACCCGAACTTCGGTCGCAACTTCACCGTCTGCGGCCGCATCCTGGACAAGTACCACCAGCTCGGTGGCCCGGGAGGGTTCCTCGGCCCGCCGACATCAGACGAACTCACCAACGCTGACGGCATCGGAAAGCGCACCTCATTCCAAGGCGACGCCACCATCTACTGGCACCCCGACACCGACGCCCACCCGGTCGGCGGCGCCATCGGAAGCAAATGGGCCCAATTCGGATACGACCCCGGACCACTCGGCTACCCGATCACCGACGAAATCACCAACCCCGACGGAATCGGGAAACGACAAGCATTCCAACACGACTCCAGCATCTACTGGCACCCCAACACAGGAGCCCACCAGATTGGCGGACAAATCGGCGCACGCTGGGGAGAACTCGAATGGGAAGCCAGCTACCTCGGATACCCCACGACCGACGAACTATCCACCCCGAACGGAGCAGCTCGTTTTAACCACTTCGAGAACGGGTCTGTCTATTGGGCTCAGCCAACTGGCGCGCACGACCTGACGAGAGAGATGATGGCGATTTGGGGAGCGTACGGATTCGAGACTGGACTGATGGGACTTCCTGCAGGAAACAACATCCCAGACTCCGACATTTCCGTACTAGCGCGGGGACAACAGGCGGCGCCAAGACTACGAATCCCTGGCGAACCACAAGAGCAGGTCTTCCAAAACGCAATCGGTCGATTCGGGACGGACGGAGAAGCATATGTACGAGGCAGGTAAAACCAAGCAAATTGGACGGAGAGCCCGCCTTCCTCTCGTCATCGCCTCGATAGCGGCACTCATTTTATCGGTGGCAGCGACAGGACCCGAAGCTATCGCCCAGACGTCCACCGAGGCTATACAACCAAGTGGGACAGTGGGCGATGAAGGCAACGTAACTCCGTCAGATCCCGATACGATAAACGAGGAACCACCACAAATGGTGGCAGCCGCTGCGCCTCCGTGGTCGTACACGGGAGAGCAAATGGCCACGAGCCGAATTGCTAGGTGTGACACTTGGAAAACGCCCCAAGGTGGAACATACTCATCCAGTATTCTCCGACGAGGGTACTGGTTCGATGGGGCAACGGGAGACCAACCGTTTGGCTACGATAAGGCACGGGGTAAGCACTGGGTATGGAACAGAAACATATGGAAGGCGACGGTAGGAAACGCGGGGGGCTGTAACGAGTCTCAGTCGAATCCCACCGCTGGAGTATTCACAAACTGGTTCGACCGCTTGACATGTCGTGTCATTAACTCAATTCCCGTCGATTGCAGTCAATGGGAAAGTAAGCGGGTTCGCTCTATCGAAGTGCGATCAACCACCCAGAACACCCCGCCTGGCAGCGAGATGCTAGGCAATCTCAGTATCTACTGTGAGAATACGCCGCCTAGCGACCAACTGTGTCCGATTTGGGTAGGCTACGCAGTCCCTCCACATCCTGACGATACTCCGCCACCGTACAACTAACTAGGTAACCCGTCGGGGCATCGCAGTTGAGCGATGCCCCGACACCGGCGTTGCCCAGGTTACGCTTTTGTGCGACAGATATTGAATCCTAAAGTTACCATTACATTAGAGCGGCAAAGTTATGAACCAAGACGGGCCAACCGAGAACCACTGGACTGACACGTTTTCAGAAAATGAGCACTCGCGGGCTTTTCCATTCATCACCCAATGCCATCGCGAATTGCAGTCGCGGTACTGCGACGACGCCAACCGAGATATGCCGTCGCGCTTCCTTTGTTACTTGCTGAACGAGATTCGCACTAACACATTAACCGAATGCTGGTGCGTAGGCGTACGCGACGCTGGAGTACTTGGCGATGGCAGCGCATGGATCAAATATAGTTTTGGCGAATTGAAATTTGCTATTGCTCTTCGAATTGACGCCTCCGTTATCAAGGCGCACACCGACCACTTAGCGAGGTATGCAAGCGAACTTGCAGCTTTCACAATTGGAGAGCCGGGCATCAACTTGGCAAATTCAGAAATCGTGGACGGCACCTACTGGTTTAGGGTGGACAGATAGTTAACCGTTCTGTGTACGCTATTCAGGGCAGTTGGTGGGCAGTTCGGCGAGGGCGTCTGGGTATGCGCCGTGGCCGTTCAGGGCGAAGCCCGCGAGGCCAACGACGTCGCGGCGCCAGCGCAGGAGCCCGAGGAGTAACGGCTCCCCTACTTGGTTGGCTGCGTGGCGGCTGGAGCGTGCTCGCCGACGGCGACTCCCCCATCCGTTCGGACTTGGGTCGGGGAACGCCGGAAACACGTAACGTTTCCTGTTCCCGGATGCTGTGGATCTGAGTGCGGTGACGACGGACGCAACGCTGGCATTGCTGCCGCCCAGAACTGCACCCGTTCTGGGCGGCCACTAATTGATCCGACAGACATTGCGGAAAAGCGACACCGCCCGGGACGCCCGGGCCAAGGGGCGCACCGCCGAGGAGTCCGCTCGAGAAGGGCCTACTCCGCGGTCATCGGGTCATAGTTTTCGTGATCGGCCGGGGTTGTGCGATCGTCCTCGAGTTCTCCTTGTAAGGCAGAGCGGAGCCAATCATGATCGACCTCGGCGTCGACTGCGTCCGCGAGAACCGCGACCTGCTCGGCCACGGGGAGCTGAGAGACGTCAGGCGCCAGGTCCCCCGTGTACTCCTCGGTCACGTGACTGGACTCGGAGGACAGGTTCTCGGTCGCTGCCCGCGCCGTCGGAGAGGAACTCAGGGAGCCGGACCCTCCACCGAAGAGGCTGACCTCCCATTGCCTCGTGCCGTAGTAGAGCGTCTGGCCATTCACCTGCGGCCACGCTGACAGCAGCATTTGCGCACGGCCCAAGTTGCTGTACGGATGGATCGCCGGCGCGTAAAGGGCTGGCTGCTCGACTCCGGTGACCTGAATGGCGGGCATCGTCCATAGGCCTTCCGGGCGAGGAGCGGTCCGGGTGACGGCGCCAAGGATGCCGTCGCAGTACGAGAGCACGACTCGTCCGTCGATGACTTGAGCGGAGAGCTCGCCGATGGCGTTGTTAGGAACCGTGGGGGTGAGGATCGGGGTCGTGAAACCACCGCGGCGCCATGCCCATGTTCCGCCGCCGTCTCGACCCCAGAACTCATAGGTTGAACGGTTCCACATGCTGCGCCAGTCCACGCGCACGAGATGGATGCCGCCGCCGTTCCAACGGCCCTCGTTGGTGCCGTAGATGTAAACCCAAGGTTCGCCGGGGAGCATGAGCATCGTGTTGTTCTGGAAGTGACTCCACTCCCCCACGTTAGGGAAGTCGAAGTTCTCGCGATTGACCTCCAGATCCCACGTGCGTTCCCAGTTCTCGGCGTGGGCTTCGGTCGAGGTCCACATGCGCGAGTGGAAGGTCGCCCAGCTCCCGCCGGGCGAGATCGGATCCCAGGACCGGATCGCGAAAGTTGTCATCATGTACCGGCCGTCGGGCAGGTGGATCAGGTCGTTCGGAATGTTGGTGAAGCCGTCCGGGAGCTCGCCAGCATGGACCGTTCCGCGGTGCTGATAGTTGATCATCTCTTTGGCGTAGGCGCCGCCGATGGCGTTGTCCCACCGGATGCCGTTCTCAATGTCTGGGTTGGACTGGCGAAACCCGACTGGAGACCTCCAGCCGCTGCCGCCGACGTGCTCGACGAAGGTGTCGCCGAAGATCGTGATCGTGTACCCGTGGTTGGTGATCGCCGGGAACCCGAGATCGGTTGCTGAGGCGCCCCAACGCCCAGTTTCGTTCGGGCCTGTCAGCTCTTTGACCAGTCGTGCCATCGTCATGCCTCCTGTGTCGAGAAGTCGCCTTGGCGACGAAGTGAGCAACGTCAGTTTGCGTCGTTCACATCCACCGTGCCATGCGGGTACGACACGAAACTGAACGATTAGTTCACGAAGGAGGTGAATCTCGTTAGAGTCCGGGGATCATGCCCGGGTACAGGAAGACGTTGGACGCTGGAGTAGACGATCCAAGGCCCAGAATGGGGCGCAGCTTGTGTGGGTTCCCGGCTTGGTCGGCCTGCCAGCAGTTGTCGTACCCGCGGAACCCGGTACACACGATCTTCGTGGTCGTGCCAAACGGCGAGATGATTCTCGGCAGGCCGATGAAGGGATTGTAGAACTCCAGACGGTCAGGGGTGAGCGCAAAGCTGGTCACGTCGACTGGCCGGACGGGAGATCCCTGCCCGGGATCAACGGGCCAGGCGTCCTGAGCGTTCGCTTGTCCCACACCGACAAGCATTGATGCAGTGGCCAATGTGACGGCGGCGAGCGTGGCAAGGGTGCGGCGCATAATCAATTCCTTGCTGGGAGGGACGGTCTCAACCCGGTTATCGTCGCAGAAGTCGTATGCGTTAACAACGGAGCAAGCTGGCGTTCTCAGGCGCTCAGCGCTACTGGGAACTTGAGGGTGCACCCATCCAGGTGAACCGGTGACCGGTCGGATGGCCAGTTGCACCGCCTCAGGCCTGAAAGCGTAGGTGCCACTCGATGGCGTCGCCCACCACCAGAGTCGTGACGTGGCCGTCCTCGGCCACGAACCGGACGCTGACTCGGGAAAGTGGAGCATCGGACATGCGCCGAGCGTAGCCGCGCCAACGTGCACTTCTCGAAGAGAGCCGTGCCCCCAACATCTCCACCGGCGGGCGTCTCCTCTCTCTCCCCCGCCCCCGATTCCTAAGAACTGCGTAGGCCGTCCCAGTTCCTTGGTTGTGGGACGGAGACTGTCGACCCGCAGTTTCGGTTTGTGAGTCGCAACGCGCTACACATCGTGCTTGTTCACGAAGACCAGGTGCGCCGCCGAGAGAGAAGGTCCGGGTTGATGACGCGGATCGCTTGAATCAGAGCGATGCCCAGTAGTCCGTAGATCCACACGGAGTACGACCACGGGCTGTGGGTAACCATGCTGACGCGGGGGTCGTCCCTGGTCCAGTAGGTGCAGCGAACCCCGGCGGGGAGCAGTTCGTACCCATGGGACCAGTTGAGGTTGGTGTGAAATGTGCTGACCTGTTCCTGCGGGGGAAGCCGTTCGGGAGGAAAGCCGTCCGGCACGTGACCGTCGCGAAGGGCGCAGGTATAGCCGGGGTAGTCGTTGTAGTCGTCACTGCCGGCGAAGCCGAGGAACGCGATCGCTCCGCAAATCGACAGCACTGCAGAGACAGCGGCTGCACTTCGTCTGGCACCCGGTCGCCTTGAAGGAAACCCAGACGGTGAAAATCCAGATCGCAAGCGACAGGGCTACCGGAGGCAGTAGCGGAATCAGGAATGCCTCCACGGGTACCTCCTAGTTGTCGCACTGTGCGGGATCGGGACAGGTACGCGTGTCAGTCGGTGGCTGCCGACGAGTTCCCCATCGCAAGACCCCTCGATTGCGGCGCTCAGTGGCGGGGTTCTGCCAGGACTGACTGGCAGCCCGGTGTCATGCTGCAGCACCTACCGCGAGCGAAAATCCCAGCGTCGCCACAGCTAGGACTGCGGGAGGTCGCGGATCAGCGGGACTACTTCCCACTGGATGTCGCTTCGCACCTCCTCGACCAGATCCGGCCTAGTCGAGTAGACCTCAATCCATCCTGTCTCCGGTTGAACCTCGAGGAACAGCGTCTCGTCGTCGGACCACAAGAAGGATGGTTCGGGGTAGAGGAACGGGTCCGTAAGAGCGGCGGTCGAGGCCGATACCAGCTGGTAGTCGTAGTCGCTGCCATAAGCGCTGTCGTCCACGATCTTGATGATGCGCGTGTCCTCGGGGTCTCCGATTGGATCACCCCACACCGTCCAGATCGCCGCCTTCCACTCCTGACAAGACGCGGTGCGAGAAAAGCGCTGCACGATCTCGATGGCAGGGCCCGCGCTGCACCCGACGAAACGATCCACATCCGTCGCTTGCTCCGGGGAGGTGGCGCTGTCGATCATCGCCGTCAATCCGCGGCGGGGCGGATACTGCGCACCCACCCACTCAGCAACCTCACGCCATGAACACCAACCGGCCACGTCACGGCCCGCACGGAGCGTGATCGGACACAGGATCCGCACCCCGTGCGGAAAGAGTTCTCGAACCGCGCTCACGGTCCGCGCCTCGAGCAACGCTGCGATGCGCCCCTCGACTCCGCATGGCACCCATCCGGTCACGCCGGTAATCCCCCTCCGGTCGACCGCGCGCCAGTGAGCGCCGATTCGTACTTACGCAGGACAGCCGGCGTCGCGCTGCTCACCGCGAGGTCGCCCGCCTGGCGTCGACTGCCCGGTGGAGGGCCCAGATGATCAGCCCCACGACGGGCAGGAGGAACGCCACCATGAACCATAGGAACGTCTCGGGCCACGGCGCTGCGCGGCGCCGTTCAGCGACGACGATCGCGACCGGGATCAGCAACCACACCAGGCCGGCGAGGAGCCATACGACGTCAAAGGCCAGCGGAATCACTGCATCCGCACTGTCTGCGGCGAAAGTAGTCATGCCGAGTCAGAGCCCCGTGATGCAGTAGTCGCGCTCAATACCTGCTGTCACTATCCCCCACTCACTGCCGCGAACCCGCTCCTGATGCCTGCGGAACGAAGCGGCGTCGTCGAAGACCTCCTCGACGCCCCACACCAGACGATCCTCGGTCCGGGTCACCGAGAATGACCTGCAGCCCTGCTCAGCTCGCGTCAACTCAACATGACATGGCAAGTGGGTGTCGACAAGAGCGGCTTCGCGTTCGTCGCGACACACCAATCGACCCTTCAGATGAACTTCGGTCACAAGTCCAGTATCGGCTACCCCTCAAGCGGCACGCCCTTGAACAGCGCAACGGGCCGACCATCAGCGGTCACGGTGCGCGGCGCTGTCACGGTGCGCGGCGCTGGAGGGCGCGATACAGGGTGGAGCGGCCTACCCCGAGATCTCGAGCGATCGCTGACGGCCCCTCCCCTGCCTCCACGCGGGCTCGGGCTTTACCGATCTGTTCGTCGGTCAGCACGCGTTTGCGTCCCCTGTATTTGCCTTTCGCTTTGGCGATGGCAATGCCCTCGGCTTGGCGTTCACGGATGATGGCCCGCTCGAACTCGGCGAACGCCCCGAGCAGCGAAAGCATCAGGTCTGCTCGTGGATCCTGGGCGCCGGCGGCGTAAGTGGCGCGTTCGTGGACGAACTCCACGCTCGCGCCTTTGGCGGTGATCTCGCCAACGATCTGCTTAAGATCCACGAGGGAGCGAGCGAGTCGGTCCATCGATGCAACGACGAGCTCGTCACCGTCCCGCAGGTACCTGATGCACTCAGCGAGCTTCACCCGGTCCGCGCGAGAGCGTGCGGACTGCTTTTCTATATAGACCTGATCGCACTCCCCAACCGCCTCGAGCTGACGCGCCTCATTCTGATCCGCGGCCGACACCCGCACGTACGCCACCCGCTGCCCACGAGGCCGCGAGGACCGGCGAGCCGGCTTCCGGGCCGGCCCCGATTCTCCCTCGACGATATTCTCCGAGTCCGTGGACTCGACTCGGATTGACCAGTCCAGCTCGTCCCGGCGACGGAACCTGGTACGCACGCTCCCGCGGCTGACGATGAGCACCTCCTCGCCACCGTCACCCGAGCGATTGAGCAACATCCCGATTCGATCAGCCATCGAAAGAGCCTTTCGTCCGGAATCTGTACCACTACACACTAGACCCGAAGGGACGGCGTTTCATAACTCTAGAAACCACCTTGTGACACAGCGACGATGGCGGACTCGCGCTCGTCCCCCTGGGGTGTACCGGTAAATCGCACTGCTCGGTGGCGGCGTTCTAGCGGCGATACCTGACGGCGCCACCTGCATTAAGGCTCGAGCGCCTCGAGGGCTCGGGCGGCTTGCTGGTGGCGGTAGAGGGTGGCGCGGGACCATCCGACCAAGCTGGCCGCTTCGGCGGCGGTGCGGCCCTTTCTTCGGGCGTCCTGGGCGATGTCGAGTTTTTCGGCGATTACTGCGGGATCGACCGGGGGCCGACCGAACCTCGTGCCGTTCTGCTTCGCCGCGGCGATGCCGGCGTTGACGCGTTCAGTGATGAGCTCGCGCTCGTACTCGGCCAGGGTGGCGAGCATGCCCAGCATCAACCGGCCGGAGGTGGTCTCCGGGTCGATGCCGTCCGAGAGCGACCGAATCTTCACGCCCTTGTCGCGAAGCAGGTTCACGGTATTGAGGACATCGATCAGGGAGCGGCCGAGGCGGTCAATGCGCCACACCACGACGGTATCGCCGGGCTCGATGTAGTCCATCAGCCGCTTCATCCCCGGGCGCTCGATCGCGGTCCGGCTCCCCGAGGTGACGTCGGAGAAGACGTCGCGCTTCTGAACCCCGGAATCTACGAGTGCATCCAACTGCAACTGCGCGTCCTGACTCGCGGTACTGACGCGGGTGTACCCCAGATGCCTCATGGCCCGATTCTGCCCCATAAACCCCTACCGAGGCCGATCCTGAGACGAATGTCGCCAAGATGACTTAATGAGACACCGGCGGGTGGCCGTAGAGCCAGGAAAACTGCTCAAAAGTGGTCACTGTCCTGGACGGTGTCGGGTGTCTTGAAAACCTTTACGTTTACAAGGCATCTTCACGGCGTCAGGCGGCCGCCGCGTCAGCCCTCGCCCTTCCCGTTGGGGCTGTGGGTTTCAGGCGCAGCATGACGTCGGCATCTGGTTTCGGAAGAGGCCAGCCACGATGCGCAAGCTTTCGCTCATGGTCAGGTACGGTGCCCAGGTTTCGGCCAGATCGTCGACGGTCATGCCGGCCTTGATGGCGTAGGTGGCCGCCAGCATGATCTCCCCGGCCCCGTCCGCCAGGGCGTGCACGCCCAGAATCTTGCCACTCATGGCGTCGGCGACGAGCTTCACCGCGCCGCGGGTGTCGTGCTGGACGAGCGCCCGGGGGACATCGGACAGGTCCAGGACGCGGCAGTCGCACGCGTGCCCTCGGGCGAGGGCCTCGTCCTGGGTCAACCCCGCCGAAGCCAGCTGGGGCCGGGTGAATACGACCGCAGGAAATCCGGCGTAGTCGACCCGAGCTGCTGGCGGGTCTCTGTCCTCGGTTAGGGCGTTGAGCGCGGCGGCCCGACCGCTGGCAGCGGCGGCGTAGACGTACTGAGGAGCCCCCGAGACGTCACCGGCGGCCCAGATGCGCGGGTTGGAGGTGCGCTGGGTCTGGTCGACCACGACAAAGCCGCGATCGTCCACGTCCACACCGGCAGCGACCAGGTTCAGGCCGTCCGTGCGGGCCATGCGTCCAGTGGCCACCAGGACCCGCGCGCCGCGCACCTGTTCGCCCGACTCCGTGGTCACCACAACCTCTCCGGCGGGGCCTGGCTCGCGGGCCACCGTGGCCGCGTGCTCTTCGACCACGGTGATGCCGTCGTCTAGGAAGACCTCCCGAAGTCTCTGGGCCAGCTCCGGCTCGGCCTGCGGCGCCAGACGCCCGACCACAGAGACCCGGGTACCGAGGTGGGCAAACAACTGGGCCTGCTCCATCCCGACGTACCCGCCACCGATGACGACGAGGGACTCGGGCAGCTCGGTCAACTGCATCGCGGTGGTGGAGGTCAGCCGGGCCACAGAGTCGAGGCCGGCCACGTCCGGGATGGCGGGAGTGGCGCCGGTGGCGACCAGATAGGCCCGGGCCCGCAGCGCCTGGCCGTCGACGGCCAGGGTCTCCCTGTCCAGGAAGGCGGCCTGGCCAGAAAGGACCTCGAAGCCGTAGGCGGCGGCCACATCGGCGTACTTCGCATCACGCAGGCGCTCGATAAGTGAGTCCTTCTGGGCCACCAGATCCCCGAGGTTCACCGGTGCGGCTGACGTTGGGGCACCTTTGAAGGGATTGGTGAGCGCGGCGTGCCGGGCCCCGGCGGCCGCCAGGAGCGTCTTGGACGGCACGCAGCCGATGTTCACGCACGTCCCGCCGAGAACACCGCGCTCAACCAGCACGACACTCCTGCCGGCCTGACTGGCCGCGATAGCGGCTGACATCGCCGCGCCTCCTGAGCCGATCACGGCCAGATCGACGTCGTAGTCCACACCCATTTCCGCCCCTTCCTTCGCGTGCCCAATCTTCAGCGCCCATAGTGGACGTTCCAGCGCAGGGGAAGGTCAAGGAGAACATGGACGAGAGCCGAGATAGGGGCCACTGTGCGCATCGGTGAGCTGGCCGTGGCCAGCGGAACCACAACCAAGACGCTGCGCTTCTACGAAGAAGCCGGCCTGCTACCTGCGCCTGCGCGCACCACCAATGGATACCGCGACTACACCCCTGCGGCCCTGGCGCGCCTGGACTTCATTCGCCGCGGCCGCACCGCTGGGCTCACCCTGGCCCAGATCCGCGAGATCCTCAACATCCGCGACGCCGGAGTCGCACCCTGCCAGCACGTGCACGCCCTACTCGAAGCCCACCTGGGCGACCTGGACCGCCAAATCGCCGACCTGCAAGCACTACGACACACAGTCGCGCACCTTCACCACAGCGCCACCACCAGCGATCCCACCAATTGCGACGCCACGACCGTCTGCCGCTATCTGTGACCAGACCAGTGCTCGCGTGTATCGCCATCAGCGGATATCGCCACAGAGCGTCGACAGATCCCCGCCGTATAACGGCGAAAGACACACGCCGATTGCAGATCCCCCGCTGTCCCGCACGGGTGTACCCCAACGGGACCCTCCAAACTGGGCGCTTACTGCCGCGCCTGCCTGCCGCCTTAGGCAGTTTTATGCCAATACATAGAACGGGGCAGTTTGTCCAACACGTAAGATCCTGCATGACGGGACTTTAGTTGTTGGAGGTTTCATGACCGTTGATGCAGCCGCACTAGTTCAGGAGCTTGGGATGCGGATATCCGAAGGCTCCCTAGTGGCGAAGGTGAACGCCCCGGTTCTAGTCAGTCTGTCGTAGGCAGCACGGCCTCCAGCGGCACCAGTTCTGCGACAGCATCCTCGATCTCTTGGGAGATTCCGGCCGCCACCAGGGCAGCGGCAACCTTCTTGCGTGCGGCCTGAAAGGTGCGAACTCCAGAAATATCCACTGAAGCTGCCTCCTTCTCAGATTGCGCACCGAGGTTGGCGAGTCTCGCATGGAGGCTGTCCGCAGAATCGAACCTCGGGAAGGGGACCGCGAAGACATTCTTGTCAAAGTCGCGCGTCCCGAATAGACCCAGCGCCTGAAGCGGTTTGACTCGCTCAAGGAGCGTCGAGGAGTTGAGAATTGCACACAAATAGTGGCCTTCCGCTTCAGCCGCCACCGGCACCCAGTAGAGCTTGTGGTCAATGACTGCGGAACCGTCACGCACCACAGCGGCGGCCAGAGTATTGCCGGACTTCGTATAGACCACTCTCAGCGCTGACAGTGGAAGCTGCGCAGATAGTTGGCCGTGGTAGTCGATGCGGTCGAGTAGATGCACCTTGTCCGAAGCTGGCTTGTGTGTGTTCCAGGTGGACTCGGCCTGGTTCCACCACCCGGAGAGACCCGGATACTCGGCGAGCTTCCCAGGGGACAGGATGCTGCCATTGTCGATGGGAAGGACCGCTTGCCTGGGGGTAACGCATCGGTGGGGCAGCACAGTCTCGCCGAGATAAACCGGTCGCACGAAACGCTGCTCTACCCTGCCCGTCAGTGACGGTTGAGATTTATATGGCTCCTTCTCCTGTGATGTTCGAAAAGAGGTCACTGCGACCCGCCCGGCGCCCGCGCCAAGCGGGCCTGCCTCTGCCTTTTCCACGAAGATCAACAATCGCGGATAAAGGATGGGACTGCTGCACGAACAGGTGACAGATGGGGTTAGGCCGCCTGGGTAGCGGCTGTGGTCATGATCAACTCGTATTCGACCGGGGTCAACCTGCCCAGACCTGACTGCCTGCGACGGCGGTGGTAAGTCCTCTCGGTCCAGGTGATGATCGCGATTCGCAACTCCTCACGGGTGGTCCAGGCGCGGCGGTCGAGGACGTTCTTCTGCAGCAGTGCGAACCAGGACTCCATTGCAGCGTTGTCACCGGCCGCGCCCACACGACCCATCGACCCGACCATGCCGTGCCGGTTGAGCGCGTGGACGAACTTCCGGCTGCGGAACTGCGACCCGCGGTCGGTGTGCAGGACACAGCCGGCTACATCTCCGCTGGCTTGCTGACGGCGAGCAACCGCGTTGTTCAGCGCTTCGACAGCCAGCCGGGACTTCATCCGCGAGTCGATCGAGTAGCCGACGATCCGGTTGGAGTAGACGTCCTTGACCGCACAGAGATACAGCTTGCCCTCCCTGGTCCAGTGCTCGGTGATGTCCGCGAGCCACAACTGGTTCGGAGTCTGTGCACGGAACTCGTGGCGGATCACGCCGTGCCGATCGGTCACCGCGCAGAGGTCGTCGTGGACCGGCGGGCCGGGCTTCTTGCCGTTCTTGCCGCGTCTCTTCCCGAACGCCGACCACCAGCCCTGCCGTGAGCAGATCTTCCAGGCGGTACGTTCGGCCATCGACTCGCCGGTTTCGCGGGCTTCGTCGACCAGGAACCGGTAGCCGAACTCGGGGTCGTCGCGGTGGGCGTCGAACAGGGCGTTGGCCCGGTAGGCCTGGGTGAGTTCGGCATCGGTGACCGGGGCCGGGAGCCAGCGGTAGTAGGGCTGGCGAGCAAGGTTCAGCACCCGGCAGGTCACCGCGACGGGGATGCCGTCGGCGGCCAACTCACGGACAAGCGGGTACATCATTTTCCCGGCAGGTTGGCCTGCGAAAGGTAGGCAGCGGCCCGGCGCAGGACCTCGTTCTCTTGCTCGAGGAGCTTGATGCGCTTGTTCGCTTCGCGCAGGGCATCCGACTCGTTGGCTGCCCGCGCAGCTGGTGATGGATCGGCTGAATTCTTGTCGTCGATGGTGAGCCATCGCTTGAGGCACGACGGCGAGATGCCGAAGTCCTTCGCGACCTGGGCCACGGACGCGTCGGAGTCGCGGAAGACCCGGATCACGTCCTCGCGGAACTCCTTGGGAAACGCCTTCGGCATGGTGCACATCCTTCCAGCGTCGACACACGCCGACGCAGATCAGATGTCACCTATGGGTGCAGCAGTCCCGATCGCACCATTGCGGAACATCGACTTGTACGGCGAGGGGGCGGGCTCGTCTCCGTCGCCAAGCGCCGTCACCGTTCCTGGCGACCTAGTGGTTCGCTCTGCGACTTCGCTCCACGGGAGGTCCGCACTGGAAAGTCGGTTGGACCACTTGACTGTCTGAAGCGGTACTGCGGTTGCCACTTCAGCTCTGCGTCCGCGGATGACGCAGGAGACCATTGGGAACCCGGTCGCGGCTTCGGCCAGGTCCCAGCTCTGTTCAAAAGCCACAGTCAGGTGATCGCCGGTTCCCGCTGCCCATTTTCCGCTGCGAAACCCGGAGTGCGGCCTGCGGGTGATGGTGCCGTGCGGCATAACGAATCCGAACTGACCGCCGTCGCGCAGATACAGCTCCACTGCCCGTACAACGAACAAAGTCGACAGGTCCCGAGCAGAAGCGCCGAGTCCCTTGTTGAGCAGGTTTCGTGTCTTAGCGAGCGTCTTGTACCGCGTTTGCATTGCCTCGGTCATCTTCGAGTAGCGCAGCCACGGCGGGTTCCCCACCAGGAGATCCACCCTGTTTCCGGGCTCGGACAGCCATAGTGGGCGGATCAGGTTACGGACGTAGTAACCCCAGATATGGTTTCGTCCCGATCGATGGAGGGCTCGCATTGTAGAGAACGTGGTTCTCAGAATCTTCGCTTCTTCAGCGGTGACCGCGAACCTGCGCAGGACCGGATCGATCAGCGTGCTGTCTTTTTTCCCACTGAGGTCGAGCGCATTGTCAGCCATGGCGGATACGAGTTGGTCGAAGCGTTGAGCATCGCCCAAGATGCTCCGGGGGAACACTAGGTCGTCACCGAATAGGACGCCGCCGCCCTCAACGAGCTCGTTGCCCGCAGTGGTGATGGTGACTCTGTCCGTTCCACCGAACAGGTCACGGTTCTGTTCCCACTGCACCGAGTCGCCAAGGTAGATCGGAATGGTTAGCGGTCCACGATCCTCAGAGTTGATGCGCTCGATCCCGATTGCGAGCAGGTAGGTCACGCGGGCAAGGGTGACCGCGACGGGGTGTACGTCCATTCCGACGACGTATCGAGTGACGTCCAGAACCGCTTTTCCAGTGGGTGTTCCGTTCGCTTCCGCTGCGTCGAGGTAGCGGCGAACGGCGTGGAATACGAAGGTCCCGCTGCCGCAGCTCGGGTCGGCCAGGCGGGTGGCGAGGGGGTCCCTGACGCGATCATCTACGATGCGGTCCGCTAGCCAGTCTGGGGTGTAGTACTCGCCAAGACCTTCCCGTTCCGCCTGGGGGATAACCGACTCATAGAGCACTTTGAGGACGTCGTGCTCGACCTTTGACCAGTCGAATCGGGCAATGCGCCGGCCGAGTTCGGTGACGAATTGCTCTCCGCCGGCGACCTCCACGACCCAGTCGAAGAAGTCGGCCTCGACAACGCCATGGATTTGGGCGTCGGCGAACTCCGATCCCGAGGTCATCTGTGCAGGGGTCAGGGGTCCGTGCGGGGATACGTCCCAACCGATCGCCGCGTGAGCGACTAATTCTGCCGTCACAACTAGCAGGGTGTGGTTGATGAACAAGGTCTCGTCATCGACGAACCCGGTCCCGAAGGCCGTGCGCAGTAGTTTGGCCCACAGTTCCCGCTTGAGCTTGACCTCGGGATGGTTACGGTTATCGCGATAGAGCACGGCGAGAGCCGCGTAGTCGAGCTGATGCGCTGGCGAAGTGGATCCCAACCGTTGCTTGATCTCAGCTGGGACGGGACGGATTTGTTCGCGCGTCGCCATTATCGACTCGAGCCATACCAGTAGTGCGTCCTTGTCCGGGTCGCGTGGACTCAGCTCGAGCTCGGAGACACAGGTCAGCTGGTCGTCGGCCAGATGGTAGAGCCGCCAGGCGGTGCCGTCGGTGAGGATGCCAACGTAGCGGCCGCCGAGTTCTTTGGTTCGCTGGGCAACATAGCCGGCGAGCTGCTTTTCCGCGTCAGTCAAGTCTCCAACACGGAGATCCTTTTTGACCTCAATAACGACGTGACCAGCTTCGATGTCGATCCGTCGGCGGGTTCCATCAGCGAGTTGGGACTCCATTGTCACAACGTCATCGGTGTCCAGCCCGAGCGCCGCGGCCGTGAGCAGCATGTAGATGTCGGCCTGCGTCGTGGCCTCCGGTCGCATCGGCTGCCGGGAGGCAAGGCGCCTGATGATCGCCTCAGTACTGGATGTCATAACCGCAATGTATCCGGGAACTTCGAATCAGATGAAAGCGCTCTACATTCTGGATCCTGGCTCTTGACCCCCGCGGGTTAGCAGCAAGGGCGGCTCCGCACACCACGCAGTGGATCGGCTATCCATGTTCCGCTGGCGCGTGCTTGCTCATGTGTCGTCTCGATCTGGCGCAGGCGTGCCTCGTGTAGCGGTTAGGTCCTCGGGAGGAACGAGGCGAAACACGTCCCCGGCACCGGTCGTCTCCACGAGCTCTAACTCCGCTTGCATAGCGGGCCAAACCGCCGCGACCTCGTCCAAGAGCGGCTCAAGCTTGCCCTTAATTACTCGCTCCCGGAGCGCATCCGCGACGTCCGCCAGCTCGCGCCAGTGAGGGTCTTTCGGCGAGGTGGAGACGGAAAGATTGAGCTCGACGGATATGAGCTTGCCGCTGGGGTCGACCTCGATTCCGACGCGCCCCTCTTGGTAGTGCGCGGAATCTCGGTGCGCCGCGTGGCGATTGCGCCAGTCCTTTGCCTTGACGTGGATATCCCTCTGATGCTGCGTGAGCCCGCTGAGGAGTTCGCCGAGCCGTGCAGATCTACTGCCCTTAAGAAAACACCGAAAGTAGGCCACGAGCGCGCCTTCCCAGAGCGCTCGCCTCAGATGCTGGTCTCCGTTTTCGGGAACGAGTTGCACGTTTCTCAGCACAACGGCTGCCTGAAAGAGATCTTCGGTGATGGAAGCCCACTCGGCGTAGTCATTCAGCTTCGCCACAAAATCCTCAGGCCGTCCGCTTCGCATCCTCCGACGGTAGCGCTCAGACAGCGTTCTTCGGTCGGCTTCGGCCGTGGGCCAGTGTCGCGTGGCTTTGCTGAATGAGTCCAGCGGCTGGGTCTGTCAGCGGTCTTACCTCGGCCGGGGCAGGCCCCTGTGCGTTGTACGCTCCCCCGTCCGTTATGGAGCGAGTGCGCGCCGGGCTCCTCCACGCCCGTCACCATTGCTCGATGCAAATTTATGGATGGGACGAACACAGCACGTTCGCTTAGTCTTGCAGCGTGATCGACGACGACGGCGCGGACGACCCCGCGGAGCATCCCGACGAGGACAACGAGCCGGATGATCACATCGAACTTACGCCCGAGCAGGCTGCGAACCTTCGCCGAGTGATATCGAATATCCCAATGCCCGAAATCATGCTGCCAGAGTCAGTACGCAGGAGCATTGCCGACGCCCAACGGGCTCTTTCCTCCCAGAACCTGAAACCGTTGCACGAAGCGCAAGCGGTATGGCGAAAGCAGCTCAGCACCAGCATCACGAGCGACACCTTGAAGAGTTTCGAGCAGATCTCCGAGCAGCTCAATAAGCACATTGACTTCAACGGCATCGCACAGTCGCTGGAGACCGTAGCAAAGATCAACACGACCTTCGCTGCACAGCAGACCACGCTGTTCAAGAACCT
This sequence comes from Dietzia sp. NPDC055877, assembly GCF_053615975.1. NCBI lineage: Bacteria > Bacillati > Actinomycetota > Actinomycetes > Mycobacteriales > Dietziaceae > Dietzia > Dietzia sp. NPDC055877. The sequence goes on from NZ_JBSHCV010000018.1 coordinate 19,411, forward strand.
CAACTCGGCGATCGAGGCCATGCGGGCGGGTTTCTACCCGTCGAACCTGCAGTCAATCGAGGGCCTGGACTTCGAGGACGTGGACGCGGTCGTCATGGCCGACGGTATCCCGCTCTACGGCCTTCCGCGCACCGCCACCGCGGAAGCGCTAATCCGCGCCGAAAACACAAGCAAGCGGCGTGACATCCTCGACTGGCGGTGGGAAACGATCTCCGCGGACTGCCGCGAGATCGTCCTCAGCTGCTCATCGAAATCGGTCGCACCATATGCGCCCTTCGCTGTGGCAGCGCTCGACGCCCTGGATGCCGGCCATACCGACGCGGCTCAGGCCCTCGCTGGATCGCTCGTCGACACGATCGTCACGGGCCATTTCGGTAGCGACCGCTATAAGTACACACCGAACAAGAAGACGAAGACAACGGATGCCTACGATAAATTCACGGTTCGCGAGTACATTGCATTCGCTCCGATGTGGCAGACGTACCAGCCTTTCTTCGTCTCCAACGGCGACAAAGTGCCAATCCAGTTCAGTCGCCACGCGACGGCGCACGCGGTGAGCAAGCATCAGTACAACCGGCCCAACGCCGTACAGGCACTGATGTTCGTCTGTAGCCTGCTGTACCGGATCAGCGAGGAGTCGGACTGAGAACAGCTATGGCCGCTCCCCCGACAGCTCGACATCATGCTCGCCCCCACGGGCTCAAACGACTCACCTCGGTCGAGTGCCGATAATGTTGCATTCCGTCATATCTGCTGGTCACGAGCAATCTAGAGGCTCCACTGTTACTGTCTCGGCATGTGTGGTCGGTACTCGGTAGCCATTTCCGGCTCGGCTCTAGTTGGGGAACTCGATCTCGATGGGGCCGATCCCGATTTCGAGTGGTCGCAGACCTATTCGGTGGCTCCCCGTACGCGGGCACCAGTTATCCGGGATCGCCTGATCGACGATCAGCGGGTGCGTGAGGCGTTCCTACCGACATGGGGCTTGCGCCCGTCTTGGGCCAAGGAAAAGGGCCCACGGCCGATCAATGCTCGTCTCGAGGGCGTGGCAACCAACGGCATGTTCCGCTCGGCGTTCGCTTCCGCCCGAATCGCAGTTTTAATGACTGGCTACTACGAGTGGCAAGAGGCCCTCGAAGACGGTAAGAAGGTCAAGAATCCCAGCTACGTCCACTCCCCAGGCGACGAACTACTGCTCGCAGCTGGACTGCTCGCCTTCCACCGAGACACCGGCGACGAAGAGTGGCAGACGACGTTCACGATCATCACCCGCACCGGTGAAGATGCCGCGGGCGAGGTCCACGACCGGATGCCGGTCTTCCTGACCCCAGCCGCCTGGGACACCTGGCTGACCCCGGAGAAGATCGCCAAGGATCAGGCCTCCGACTTGCTTGACCTGCTTGATATCGAGTCCCGAACAGTCGCGGCGACACTGCGGACCCGTCCGGTGTCCCGAGCGGTCAACAACGTGCGCACGTTGAATCGCCACGATCCGAGCCTGATCGAAGCTGCGCACTAGCCCGGAGGTGTTATCTCTCGCCCGTTCGCGAGCAATTTGTGCCTCAGCTCCCTTGCTCCTGCCGCGCTCGGTACCTACGGCCGACGCAAGCGCTGTCCAGTGGAGGCGCCGATCCGGTAGCGGGGTTTGCCGTCGGCGCCGTTGCGGTAGCGGCGGGGGTTGCGTGCCAGTCGTCGCAGGTCGTGCAGTAGCTCGGCGGCCCTATCTTCGCCTAGCTCGGTGACTGCGAGTCGGTAGACGCCGCGGGCTCCCCAGTCGGGTTCTGGGAGGCCAGCGACTACGCGGTGCCAGCGCATCAGCTCGAGGAAGTGCGTTTCGCCTGCCTGGTCGGCCGCTTGTCGGATTCGGTCCACCAGCTCGTCCACGCCGGCACCGTATCCGGCCCCTCCGACACCGGTTGTCAGTGCAGGTCGCGGGCGGCGATGAGGCCGGAGATGAAGTCGGCGGCCCTGTCTGCTTCGGCGTCGGTGAGGTCGTATGCGACACCCGCAACGAGAGTGCGCGAGGGGCCGAGCGGTTGAAGGCCGAGACTCACTCGGGTGGTGGCCGACAGGGCTGCGCGGTCGGCGATGTACGCAGCGGTGCAACCCAGAGCATCGGCGATGGCTGCGAACTGCTCGCGGTTCATTGTCGGAGGGTGAGCCGGACGGCCTCGGGCGGCGGGGACCTGGCCCCGTTCACAAATGCTCATGTGGCTCCCGCTTACGCCGACGGCGAGCGCCAGCCTGAGCTGCGTCAGCCCGGCTTCCAGACGAACGGTGCGGATGGCCCGCCCCAGTGACCTCGCCTCAGCTGGCGTCATTGCCCCTCCCCCTCCGTGTCGGGTCGGATCTCAGCTACGACTGACCAGTGCCCGTCCTCCTGGGCGGCCGACACCACGGACGCCTCGGCCCCGTCGAGGAGTCCGAGGTTTTGCAGGCGACGGTCGAGGTCGATGTGAGCGTGCAACTCACTCGGCCCGGTCCCGATGAGGTACATGGTCGCCATCGTGCCCGGTGCTACGACTGTGCGGGCACCGCTCCTGCCGGGTACGCAGATCTGCAAGCACCCAACAGTTCTAAGATAGTCACATAACGCTACTCGCGGCGGCTGGCACGATCGAAGAACGAGCGGGGACGGTCATGCTGTCCCGTCTCATCGCCTCCGCAACCAGCACCGACGCGGACGCCTCCACCTTCTCCGAGGTGGCCCGGGTGTTTGGTATCGACTGGATACCGGCCGCACGGCTGCCAGAGGGTCTCGACTAGGGGAAGCTCCGTTCAAGCCACAACCTTGCGACCTGACCGTGGGCCCTACTCCAGCCCAGGCACCAGGCCTCGCAGATCGATGATGTCGATGTGGGCAGCGGGCCCGGCGCGGAACTCCGCAACGGACATCGTCGAATCCTCTCCGTACTTATCGGCGAACCGCTGGCGAAGCCGTACTGATGAGCGGCCGAGCATCCAGGCGACTGTGGAAGTGGAACTGACCAGGAACCGATTGGGCAGCTCGCCAACGATGTAGAGCTGCGCCCGGCGGCCGGAGTCATCCAGAGACAGATGAACCAGGTCTGCGACGACGCCTCGCTTGCGCATCGTGTCGGCACCTTTCCACTGGGCGACCTTGAACTCGGCGATGCGCCGATCGGTCTCCAGGTCGTACGGCCTGGTGGGGTCGTTGCCGGCACCCAGGGAGGGCCGGTTCACAACCCGTTCGTCGGGCTCGAGGATGTGCGGCAGCGCCAGGGCGATGGTCGTCGCGTGGACGACGTCGTTGAGACGTCCGACTTTCGACCGGACCAGAAGGGTGGCGTCCAGCAACTCCTGGGTGAACCCGTGTTGGGCGGCGACTGCGCCGGCATCATCGGCCGTGGTCCGCACAAGCTCCGACTCGGCCTGCGCCAACTGGGTCGTCAGATTGGCGGTTCCCAGGAACTCCGACAACACCATGAACGCTGTCGCAATGTCGTTCGCGGTGCGCGGGGACTCAGCCGTCATGCGCAAATCATGACACCCGACCACGTTGCGAGGGCGGCGGGGTCTTGTCGTTGTCGCTCCTCACCCACCCGCGATCCGGCGCGGCCACCGCCTATTCGCCTCAGCCCCCGAACCACGCGCGGCCGAGCTCCGCGTACCTGCCACCGGCCCGCAGGAGCTCCTCGTGCGTACCGGCCTCCACGATCCGCCCGCGCTCCATCACCAGGACGCGGTCGGCGGCGGCCGCCTGGCTCAGCCGGTGCGCCACCACCAGCCCGGCGCGCCCCTTCAGCACGGCGGCGGCCGCGGTGTCTAGCCGGCGAGCCCCGGCGGAACCGGCCTCGGCGGTGGCCTCATCGAGGATCACCACGTCCGGGTCGGCCAGCTCCACGCGGGCCAGGGCGATCATCTGGGCCTGCATCGGATCGAGTGGGTGCCCGCCCTCGCCGACCACCGTGTCGATCCCGTCGGGCAGGTCGTCCACCCAGTCGGCACCCACGGTCCGGAGGGCAGCGCGCACGTCGTCGTCGCCGGCCTCGGGGCGGGGCGCCCGCACGTTCTCGGCCACGGTCGTGGCAAAGGTGTGCACCTCCTGCGAGACCATCGTGATGTGCTCGCGCAGCGCGACCGGGTCGACATCGGAGATCGGCACCCCGCCCAGGCTGACGGCGCCGCGGGACGGCACCACCGACCCCGCGGCGACCAGAGCGAGCGTGCTCTTGCCGGCGCCGGTGGAGCCGACCACGGCCACCACCTCGCCGGGTGCGAGCGAGAAGTCGATGTCCACCAGCGCGGGGATGTCCCCGCCGTAGGAGTGCGAGACGCCGGACAGTTGGAGCGGGCCGGGCTTCGGAACGGCGGTCCGCTCGGGCACGGGCATGGTGATCACGCCGACCATCCGCACCAGCGAGGCACCGGCGGACTGGACCTGATCGGCCATCCCCACCAGCGCACCGATCGGGTTGAACAGCCGGTGGAACAGCAGCGCGGCGGTGGTCACGGCGCCGGCGGTGATCATGCCCGCATCCACGAGGAAGAACCCCACGACCAGTAGCAACGCCAGCACCGTCGCCTCGGCGCGGTTGTTCCGGCTGAAGGCCCGGGTGACGAAGTAGAACACCCTAATCGACAGGTCCCGGGCCAGACCCGAGGCATCGGTGATCCGCTCGAGCTCGGAGTCCTGAGCGTCGTAGGCGTGCAGGGTCCGCGAGCCGGAGATCCCGCCGAGGAGACGGCTGGCCCGCGTGCCGAACGCGGCCCGCTCCTCCGCGTAGATCGGACCGGATCGCGGCAGGTACCAGCGCAGCGTCGTCCAGTACATGGGCAGCGCCACCAACCCCACCAGCCCGAGCCGCCAGTCCACGGCGACAAGCCCCACGCCGGAGACCACCACCGTGAACAGCGACTGCACCACCAGCGGGATCACCGTGGTGGCGGCCTGGCTGATCTCGCGCGCGTCCTCCGCCACGCGGGAGACCAGGTCGCCGGTCTCGGTGCGCTCCATCTGCGCCGCCCCGAGTCGCAGCGACCGGTCCATCACCATCTCGCGCAGCCGGGCCACCGTCGGCTCGGTCAGCCGCGCGAGCCAGGTCTGTCCGGCCCACGTACACAGCGCGCCAACGACGCCGGCCGCCGCGATCGCCCCGGAGCCCACCAGCACCACGGCGCCGTCCCCGGCGTCGGGAAGGACGTCGACCAGCCAGCCGATCACCCACGGCGCCACCAAACCTGCGACCGAGCCGACCAGCCCGGCCAGGCCCACGAGCAGCAGGAAACCGCGGCGCTCCCGCAGCAGCGGCCAGAGCACGGCCAATGATTCGCGCGCGCTGGCCAGGGGCAGCGCCTCGGTGGTGGCCGGGGCCTGCTGTACAGATGTAGTGGTCATCGATCGACCGCCGTCCGGTAGGTTTTCGAGCTGGCGCGCAGCCCGGCGTGGGTGCCCGATCGCGGCTCACCGTGGGCGGGCAGGTGAACCACCCTGTCGGCCGTCGCGAGGAGAGGGGGCGACGACGACACGATCAACGTGGCCTGCCCCGACCGGCGTGTCCGCATCTCCCGCACCGCCTGCGCGATCTCCCACTCGGTCACGGCATCCACCGCACTGGTCGGCTCGTGCAGCACCAGCACGTCCGGGTCCGCGTGCAGGGCCCGGGCCAGCGCGATCCGCTGCCGCTGACCACCCGACAGATTGCGCCCACCCTCCTGTACGACGTGGTCCAGCCCGTCCGGCAGATGCTCCACGATCTCGGCGACCGCCGACGCGTGCACGACGTCGTCGTCGACCTCTACCCCGTCGTCGGCCCCGACCTCCCCATGCCGCAGGGCGATGTTGGACCGGATCGTCCCCACGAACAGATCAACGCGGTGCGGGGCCACCACCAGGTGGCCCGCCAGCTCCGGCACCAGGGCGCTGCGGCGGTGCCCGCCGACCAGGACCGCGTCGGTGTGGTCACCGTGGCCCGCGATCGCCAGGGTCACCGCGTCGGCGGCGGCCGGCTGCTCGGCCACCAGCGCCACCACCTCGCCGCGCGCCACCTCCAGATCCAGAGCGCGGCCGTCGGGCAGCGGGAGGTCACGCAGTTCCAGGCGGGATCCCTCGGGAACTTCGGTACCCGACTCGTCGACCGGCGCCGACCCCCGCAGGTCCACAAGGCGCTGCGCGGCGCCGTGGGAGCGTGCGAACACACTGACCATCATGGTGATCATCCGCACCGGCTCCTCGAAGAACACCGCCACGCCCACCACCGAGACAAGCGTGCCGATCTCCATCTCGCCGGCCACGACGCGGTACCCGGCGGCCACCAGGACCATCACCAGCACCGCGGCCATACCGAGCGACCCGATCCCCGCGACCCGCCCCGACCGCTCCGCGGTGACGATGCCGGCCTCGGCCGCGCCCTGCGAGGCCACGCGGTACTGCTCGGCCGCCCAGCGCTCACCGCCGCCGGCCTTGAGGACACGCAGGCCGGTCATGATGTCGGTCGCGCGGCTGCTCGCCTCGCCGATCGCGGCCTGCTGCGCGGTACTGTGGCGCGAGATCGCCCGGCTCGGCAGCGCGACCAGCACCAGGCTCAGCGGCACCCCGACCAGCACGATCAACCCCACGATCACGTCTGTCCACAGCAGGTAGACCGAGATCGCCACGATGCTGATCACCGCCGACCCGCCCAGCGCGACCTGCCGGAAGATCAGCGCGGCCACGTCGGCGTCGGCCGAACACACCGACAGCACCCCGCCCGAGCTCGCCCCCTCCATCGCGCGGCGCCGGGCCAGCGGGACGCGCGTGGCCTCGACGCGCAGGTCGTGGGCCTCCTCGTTCAGCGCCCGGTTGCTCATCCGCGCGCCGAAGCGGTAGCTGAAGCTGAGCACCGTGAACAGCACGACGAGCCCCACCACCGACCACAGCATCGCCTGGCGGTCGAGCGGGATGATCGCGGCGTCGACGATCCAGCCGATCGCGATCGGCACCAGTGCCTCGGACAGCTGCCACAGGGTCATGAGGAGCAGGCCGGGGACCACGAGGCGCCAGCGCCGGGAGATCGCACGCCACAGGAGCCCGTTCGCCGTGGCGGGCGCGGGCGCGGTGTCGTGCGCCGTCGCCTCGCGCGTCACTGTGGGTACCGCCATGTGTGTCAGCTCCCGCCGCCGGTGGTGTCGGCGACCGGGCGTCGCCGCCCCAGTAGGTTAGTGTGACCTAATCTCGCGGCGCCATACCGGGCGTGCCACAGCGCCCACTGTGGATGATCGGAGTTGGCGGATCGGCGAGGTCACCCGGGCGGCCGGGACCGGCGTTCAGGCTCTCAGGCGCTCAGCGGGGCTGCCGGCCGAGAAAGGCGATGAGTCGCTCACCGGTGGTGGCGTCGGCCGGGGCGGGGACCTCCGGACCGCAGACACCGTCCATCCGCAGCGCGTCGCCGTTGGAGCGCGCGACCTCCAGATAGTGGGCGGCATCGGCGTCGTCCAACCTCTCGTGCTCGGGCGTGCCGGCGGCGCGGGCGATATCCCAGCGGTGCACGAGGAGGTCCGTGCCGTAGAAGCGGTCGATCACCTCGGCGATGGTGGTCGGCCCGAAGTAGCCCTCGAACTGCGTCTCGCCACGCCCGTCGTCCAGGACCTCCTGGGTGAGCGTGCGCACGGACTCCCAGTCGGCACGCAGATCGCCGGTCGCGGGATCGAGCTCGACGTGGCGGCCCAGGAAGTCGCGGTTCGTGTCCACGACGTGCCGCAGCACATCCCGCACGTCCCAGCCCGCGCACGGCGTGGGCGCGGACCACGCGTCATCAGGGACATCGTCGAGCATCTCGGAGAACTGGCGGGAGAGGCGTCGGTAGCGCTCACTGGTTGTGTCGTTCATGGCCTCATCGAAGCACCGAACCGCCGTCCGCTCTTGTACGGATCGGACATGTCCGGAAACGTCGAGAAGTACTCGGACAGCAGCGCGGCCGGGGCCCTCCCCGAGATCCGGCGGCACTCGCGGCCGAGGTGGGCCTGGTCGACGTAGCCCGAGTCCGCCGCCAGCCCGGCGAGCGTCGGCCGTTCCTCTGTGGCCGCCAGCGCGAGGAACCGCTGCAGCCGGAGCAGGCGCGCCAGGGTGGACGGTGCGTAGCCGAACAGGCGCAGGCATCGCCGGTGCAGGGTCCGGGGGTGGGTGGACAGGGCCGCCGCCAACTCGGTGACGTCGTCGTGGGGCGCAGCGGCCAGTCGGGCGAGAATCGCCTCGGCGAACGGATCGGGGCGCTCTGCGGCGTACCGGTCAGACACGAGGCCGCACAGCGCGTTTCGCCTCGAGCCGAGGTCGCCCGCGGCGGCGATCCGCCCGGACCAGCCCGCCGCGGTCTCCTCGCCGAGAATCTCCGCGGCCTCCACGCGCACCTCGCGGTAGCGCGACAGATCGAGTCCGAACAGGGCAGCCGGAACGCCCGGGCGGAAGCGGATGCCGACCGCGGTGGTTCCCGGCGGCAGTTCGAACGACCACGCCGTGGTCTCCGGGCCGCAGAACAGCAGTCGCCCCGACGACAACCACAGCAGGTCGCAGCACGCGTCGGGGACCAGCAGGTGACGCCCGACGGGGGCGGCCGTCCACGCGCACAACAGCAGGTGCCCGCACTCGTCGGGGGGTTCGACCGGGACGTACCAGCTGGTGCGCAGCATGAGAGCCATCGTAGGCGGGCGCGCCCCGGGAGCCTGAGGGTTACGGCGCTGTGGTCCCCACCGAATACGCCGCGGCCGCGTCCCGCACCTGCATGACGTACTCCTGCGAGGCGTTGTAGGCCAGGATCGCCCGCTGCCAGTTCTCGGCCACCGAGAGGTCGCCCCCGTTCTCGCACAGCAGGCGGGCGGCGGCGATCGCGGCGTCGTCGATCTGGTTGGGGTCGGCCCGCCCGTCTCCGTTGGCGTCGCGCCCGTACTTGCGCCACGACTCGGGGATGAACTGCATCGGGCCCACGGCGCGGTCGTGTTCGGTGTCGCCGTCCCACTCGCCACCGTCGGTGTCGGCGATCTCGGCGAATCCCGGGGAGCCGTCGAGCTTGATGCCGATGATCGGCGGGAGCGCGTAGCCGTCGTCGTTCAGGGACGCCCCCCGGTACCGACCGTGACGGGTCTCCACATGCCCGATCCCCGCCAGCGTCGTCCAGGCGAGGTTGCACTCGGGCCGGGTCTGGCGCATGGTCTCGGCGGCGTTGCCGTAGGCGGCGAGCGCGGCGAGCGGGATGTTCATCTGCATGTTGATGCCCTCGGCCCACGGCCGCAGCTGGTCGGAGGTGCGGCCGGGCGCGTGGATGTCCACGGCCGGCACGGGCGCGCCGGCGCCGGGCGGGATCCCTGGCGGGATGGGCGTGGGCGCCTCGCGTGTGGGGCCGTAGGAGCACGACGACGACAACACCGCCAGCACCAGCAGTCCCGCAGTCGCTGTGGTGGCGCGGTGAGCGCGAGTGAATCGAGTGGACATCGCAGGCCAGTCTGCCCGAGCCCGGTCCGGCCGTGCCTCGGGGTCTTCCCGGATCCCCGGCGGGCCGGGCGTGATCTCGGCCTCACCGTCCTGTCGCCTCACCGCACCGCCCATTCGCGGCCGGGAACTCAGCGCGACCGCGCCCCGAACCCGCCGGCCAGCGCGCTGAACTCGTCGAGCAGGGCGTCCCGACTGATCGGCGGCTGGTCCAGCACCCAGCGCACGGCCACGTTCTCCACGGCCATGACGATCACCCACGCGCGGGCAGCCGGGTCGACCGAGGTCGCGCCCGCGGCGGCGAGGTACACCGCCAGCAGTTCGCGGACCCGCTGCTCGAGCGCGTGCTGCGCGGCCCGGTGACGCACGGCCGGCAGCTCCTCCCACACGATCCGCAGCAGTCCGGCGTCGGCCTCGATCGCGGTGAGCAGCGCGTCGGCGATCGCCCGGACGGTGCCGGGATCCTTGACATCCACGGGACCGGAGGCTGCCAGCGACGCCGCGACCCGGTCGGAGATCTCGGCCGACCAGCGGTCCATCACCACGGTGACCAGCGCGGACTTGTCCGGGAAATACTGGTACAGCGAGCCGGGGCTGACCTCGGCCTCGTCCGCGACGCGGTTGGTGGTGAACGATTCGTAGCCGTCGCGCACGAGCACGACGCGAGCCGCCTCCACGATCCGCTCGACCATCGCGCGGGATCGCGCCTGCTGGGGCACCCTTCTCATGAACGCGAATTGTATGCGAGTAAAAACTCGCGTCATAGTTACCTCCATGACCACCACCATGTTTCCGGGCCGTCACCGCGCCGCAGAGGAGCGGTCTGAGCGAATGGGGCGCACGCTGAAGCGTGTGGCCAAGGTCGAGGATCTCGACGAGGAGTTGATGGACCGACTCGGCCGTGGCTTCACTGAGAAGGACCAACTCGGCAGTCGCCTGGCCAAGGCCATGCGCAAGCGCAAGGGTGAGCCGGGCTCGGTGACCCACCGGCAGCTCAGCGAGGCCCTCGAGATCGGGTCCGCGGGTCTGCGTGAGCGCGACGACGTGGCGCCGGTCCTCGTCGAATACCTCGAGACGCTCGAAGCCACCCCGGACTGGGTCGACTGGGACCGGATCGCCCGCGGCCAAAAGGCCTACCTGCGGTTCGGACAGAACGCGGCCGACGTGCTGCTGCAGCTGTCGCTCATCGGCGGCTACCGCTTCGGCGGCCCATCCGACCTGCTGGTGGCCACCGGCGGCCTGACCGGCGGCACCACCCTGCGCCGCCTCGCCGAGACACAGCACTGGGCCATGAAGCTCTCGCTGCCCGGCGGACTGGACCCGCACGGCGAGGCCTGGCGGCTCACGGGCCACGTCCGGGCCATGCACGCGGTCGTCAATGACTCCATGGAGTCGCGATGGGACGTCGATCAGTGGGGCCTGCCCATCAACCAGACGGACCTGGCTTCGACTCTTGGCCTCTTCGACGCCGTGGTACTCCTCGGCGTGCGCGTGCTCGGCGTGCCGGTCAGCAGGCAGGAGTCCGCCGACATCATGCACGTGTGGCGCTATGTCGGCTGGCTGCTCGGCGTGGACGACGACATGCTGGTCGAGCGCGAGCGCGAGCGGCACCGCATCAACTACCACATCCTTCAGGCGCAGGCCGACCTCAGCGAGGCCGGCCCACAGCTCACGCAGGCACTGGTGCAGGCGCATCGCGACCGCCACCGGGCGGGACCGCTCCCCCGCGTCCAGGCGTGGTTCGCCTACGAGCGGCTGCTCAGCATGCTCACCGTGTTTCTCGGGCGCGAGTCGATGCGCGAGTTCGGCTTGCCCGTCCGTCCGCCGTGGGCCCACTTCTACATAGCCGGGCTCAACACGCTGCGCTACCGCACGCCGTTCGGTCGCGCGCGCCTCGAGGACTGGGGCCGGAGGGTCTACGCCCGCGAGGAGCGTGAGACGTTCGGCAAGGCCAAGGCGGACATCGGGCGCCCGAAGACCGACTGAAACTCGGGACGGGCGGACGCCGACCCCTTCGCGCATCACCCATCCGCCCGGTGCCCGCGCACACACCCGCCCACAGGACCCTCGGACCTCAGTTCGCGAGATGAGGCACTTTCGGCACATTTATGACTATGTGGCTATTCCACCTCATGTCAGCAGTGTGTGGCACGATCACCGCATGTACGTGCTGACGATCGACCAGCGACACAGCCGCACCAGCAAGGACCGCGTGCCGCGGCTCCTCGAGGCGCTCGCGGAGGCGGAGGTGCCATGCGTCGCCGCGTTCGAGCGCACCGCCGGCGACGAGGTCCAGGGGCTGCTCGACGAGCCGGCCGCCGTCCGCGCCGCGCTACTCACGACACTGCGTGACGGCGACTGGCACTGCGGGGTCGGGGCGGGAGAGGTCGACGACGACTCGTTCGCCACCGGCACCCGAGCCGGCCGGGGGCCCGCCTACCTGGCAGCACGTGAAGCGGTGGAAGCGGCCAAGTCGATGACCGGCTCCGTCGCGGTGCGCGTTCCGGACGACGCCGGCGCGGAGGCGACCGCCTGGGCCGCCGACTGCGAAGCCGTGTGGACGCTCGTCGCAAGGCTCGTGCTCGAGCGGACCGAGGCGCAGTGGCGCGCCGTGGACGCGGTCGACCGCTCCCCCACCCAGGCCGCGGCCGCCGAGGAGTTGGGCATCACGCCGACCTCCGTCGCCGGGGCCCTACGCCTGGCACACATCCGACAGGAGCGGGCCGCCTACCCGGCGCTCGACCGACTCCTGGCGGGCGCCCACGCCGCCGCGACCGGGACCGGCCCCTGCGGCAGCGGCCGCGCTAGCGTCGGATCCGATCCCACGACGGGAACAGGAGCCGACCGATGAGCGCCTGGCCGGACTGGCTCGCCGTGGCCGTGGTGGTGCTGTCGACGCTGGTCGTCTCGGCGGCGATCGGCTCGCCCATCGCCTCGCTCGTCCTGCGCTCGGCGCGCGTGCCCGAGCCACCCACGGTCGAGATCAGCGGAGACAAGCGCAGCCCCGTGGTGAGCCGACGCGAGAGCGCGCCCCCGGACGGCGGGGTCCGCGAGGTGCTGCGCGGCGGGATGTGGATCGGGATCCTCGAACGCGTGGGCCTGACCGCCGCGATCCTCGCGGGCCGGTTCGAGCTGGCCGCCGTGGTGGTGGCGATCAAGGCCCTGGGCCGCTACCCCGAGATCCGGGAGAACCCGGCGGTGAGTGAGCGCTTCATCATCGGCACCCTCGCCTCACTCCTGGTGGCGGCCGCCTGCGGGGCCGCGGGCCTCGTCGTGCTGGGCGCCGTGACCTGAACCGGTGAGCCCGGGCCGGTCGGACACGTACCCTCGGCCACACCATGCTCACGACGATTCTGGTTCTCCTGCTGGGGATCGTGACGATCCTGGTGATCATCGCGGCCAACGGCTACTTCGTGGCGCAGGAATTCTCGTACATGTCCGTCGACCGCAACCGCCTGGCCGCGCAGGCCGAGGCCGGCGACGCCACGGCGGGGCGCGTACTCAAGGTCACCGAACGCACGTCCTTCATGCTCTCCGGCGCGCAGCTGGGCATCACGGTGACCGGCCTGCTCGTGGGTTTCGTGGCCGAGCCACTGGTCGGCGAATCGCTGGGTGAACTCCTCGGCGTGGCGGGCGTGCCCGCGGCGGTGAGCGTCAGCGTCGGCACCGTGCTCGCCCTGGCGGCGTCCACGATCGTGCAGATGATCTTCGGCGAGCTGTACCCCAAGAACCTCGCGATCGCCGCCCCCGAGCCGCTCGCCCGCGCACTGGCCCGCTCGACCCGCATCTATCTGGCGGTGTTCGGCTGGCTGATCATCGTGTTCGACCGCGCCTCTGCCGGCCTGCTCCGGCTGGTCAAGGTCGAGCCCGCGGAGGATCTGGACTCCTCGGCCACGGCGGCCGATCTGGAGCGCATCGTCGCCGACTCCCGAGCGAGCGGCGAACTGCCCGTGCAGCTCTCGATGCTCATCGACCGGATCCTCGATTTTCCTGACCGCACCGTCGAGCACGCCATGATCCCCCGCGCCCAGACCAGCACCGTCCCACCGCAACTCACCATGGCGGAGGTCCGCGAACTCATGGCCCGGGGCCACTCCCGCTACCCGGTGGTCGCCGACGACGAGCCGCTCGGCGTGATCCAACTGTCCGACCTCCTGCACCACGGCGCCGACCCGGACGCGACCGTCGCCGACCTCATGCGCCCTCCGGTCGTGCTGCCCGCACTCATGCCGCTGCCCGACGCGCTCGCCAAGCTCACCGGCGAACGCACGCAGCTGGCCGCGGTGGTCGACGAGTTCGGCGGATTCGCCGGCGTGTTGACCATCGAGGACATGGCCGAGGAGGTGATCGGCGAGCTCACCGACGAGCACGACGAGCGGTTCGACAACGTCATCGTGGCCGACGGCGAGAACCGCTGGCGCATCGACGGCGGGGTCCACATCGACGAGGTCGAGCGCGCCCTCGGCCACCAACTCCCGCACGGCGACTTCGAGACCATCGCCGGCCTGACCATCGCCGCTCACCGCGAGCTCCCTGATGAGGGCGAGACGATCACCGTCGGGCTGCCGGTCGAACCGCGCGAGTTCGTCGCCTCCGATCCGCGCCGGTACGCCGTCGAGATCACGGTGGCCAGGGTCGAACACCGCGTCCCCGCCGAGGTACTGGTCAGCCTGGTGGAAGTCGACGACGACAACGACGACATCGGCGGTCTGTGATGAGCAGTCCCGTTGTCGTCGTCATCATCACTCTCGGCCTGATCGCGGCGAGCGCGTTCTTCGTGATCACCGAGTTCTCCCTCCTCGGCGCACGCCGCCACCGGCTGGAGGTCGACGCCCCGCGCAGCGCGTCGGCTCGGGCGGCGATCCGCGGCATCGACGAGCTCACCGTGATGCTCGCCGGGGCGCAACTCGGGATCACCGTCTGCACGTTCGCGCTCGGCGCCGTGACCAAACCCGCCGTGGACGCCTGGCTCGGGCCCGCGCTCGGCTCGCTCGGGATTCCCGGCGGGGTGGCCGGCGGTGCATCGTTCGTGCTGTCGCTATTGCTGGTGACGTTCCTGCACCTCGTCGTGGGCGAGATGGCTCCCAAGTCGTGGGTGATCGCCGATCCCGAGCGGGCCGCCCGGCTGGTCGGCGTGCCGGCGCGGGCGTTCACCTGGGTGTTCCGGCCGCTGCTGCTGTGGATCAACCGCATGGCCAACAGGCTCGTGTCCGCCAGCGGGGTCGAGCCGGTGGACCGCGCGGCCGTGGGCGGGCAGGACGCCGACACCATCCGGCAACTCGTCGAGCACTCGGCGGCGGTCGGCGCGCTGGAGGCGTCCATCCGCTCCCCGCTGGCCGGCGCCCTCGAACTGGAGCACCTCACCGTCGGCGGCCTTGTGGACTCCGGGCGGGCGCCGACCGCGGTGGCCGCCGACGCCACCGTGGCACAGGTGCAGGACGCCGCCGCACGCACCGACCACATGCGGATCCTGATCTTCGAGGAGCCGGGGCCCGACGGCGGTCGGCGCCGCGATCCGGAGGTGGTGCATGTGCGCGACACGCTGCTCGAACCCGACGACGCCCCCGCCCGACCACTGGCCCGCACCGCGATGTGTCTGGACCGGGCGACGCCCGTGTACGAGGCGCTGGCGACAGCGCGGGAGCGCAGCGAGCAACTCATGGTGGTGACCGAGGACCGGACGTTCGTCGGGGTGCTGACCGTGGCCGACATCCTGCGAAGGATCCTGCCCGAGCCGCGACCCTTCCTCGACTCCGCCGGGCCCGAACGAATAACCTGAACCGCATGGTGACCATCCGCCCCGCGACCTCAGCAGACGCGCAGAACGTCGCGAAGCTCCTCGCCGAGGCGTTCCGCGACGACCCCGCGTGGGCGATGTCCTACTCCGACCCCGCCACCCGGCCGGGGAAACTAGAGGCGCACTATCGTCACCGGGTGCGCCGCCACCCCGAGCTCGCCGACGTTGCCGTGGACGGGCATCAGATCGTCGGTGCCCTGCTGTGGGAGGCACCCCGCTCCGATTCGCGTCCGACTGCCCTCCTGCGCTCGGCATCGCGGGTCGTTCAGCGCATCGTGAGCCGGCTGCCGGGGGCCCGCGGCCTCGCCCACACCCTCGCGGTGGAGGTGTACCGGCCGCTTGAGCCGCACTGGTACCTGCACGACATCGCCGCCGGCCCGCAGGCGCGTGGCAAAGGCGTCGGGTCGGCCCTGCTCACGCACCGCCTCGCCGCGATCGACGCCTCCGCAACGACTCTGGCGGCGCTCGAGGCAACCTCCCCGGGCAGCCGCCGCCTCTACGAGCGCTTCGGGTTCGAGGCCGTCGGCCGGGTGCCCACCCTGCCCGGTCAGGCGTCGACGGTCATGATCCGCCGCCCGGCCTGACACGCGGCCCGGGCTGACCAGCCGGCCGGCCGACCGGCCGAAGTTTGTCGACACCACTGCGATCGAGCCGGGGGTGTCGCCGCGCTGGTGCCAACATTCTTCGCAACTGTGCCGACAATACGAGGGGAACCGGAGCCCCAGGTGTCAGAAAACAAGGGCCGGACCGCGCAACCCCGTGGTCGCTCGGCCCGGCCCCTGCCGGAGATCCGCCCGTCCGCCTGTCAGCAGCGAGACGCCGGTGCCCGTCCTAGATGATCGGAACGCCCTCTTCCTTCGCCTCGAGAGCCTCCTTGACGAAGCCCCGCACGATCACGGCGAGCGTGCCGGCCACGATCACGGGCCAGATGAGTACATAGATCGTCAGCAGAATCGGTGACATGAGTAGTCCGCCTTCCTTTCCTTTAGACGTGGATTTTGTCGTCGTCGTCATCATCCGACCGGCGCGCATCGCGCCCGGCCGACACCGCCTCGGAGTGCTCCTCGGCCTCCTCCTCAAGGGCTTCGGCCACCTCCTCGGTGTCGTAGTCGGCGGTGCGACGGGCGATCTTGGCGAAGTCGAACTCCATCGAACTGCGCACCGACATCGCGAAACAGACGATCGTGCTCACCGCGTACGCCACGAGCGACGCCGTCAGCGTGTCGTAGTCGCGCAGGAAGCCGAACACGAACGGCGCACTGACCACCGCGGCGATTCCGCCGATGATGAGCGCGGCGCGTGTGCCGAAGAAACCGAACACCATCAGGCCCAACACCACGCCGACACCGACGACGGCCAGCGCCTCGATGATCCAGGGCGCCACGCCCGTGTCCGGGATGAGCCCGAAGCGCGTGGGCAGGAAGACCGCCAGCGCCACCAGCACGGACACCGTGAACGCCGAGTTGGTGACCTTCTTCCAGTAGAAGCTCGCGATCACCGGGAACACCAACGCGCCCCAGAGCGCACCGACGAAGACCAACAGGTCCAGGATGTTGAACCGGATGTTGGCGAACACCAGCGCGGCGACCGTCGCCAGGATCATCGTGACGCGGCCGATCGTGAGCATCGTGCGCGGGTTCGGGGTCCGGCCCCGGCTGCGCATGCTCTGGCCGTAGACGTCCGTCATCGCGATCGACGACATGGCCGCCAGATCCGAGTCCGCGGTCGACGAGAGCGAACCGATGATCATGATGAAGAACACCGCGACCAGCAGGCCCGGCAGGTACTCGGCCGCCACCTGCGGCAACAGGTTGTTCGGGTCGCCATCAGCCGGCGAGATGCCCGCGTACAGCGCGAGCACGCCGACCATGCCGATGCCGATGATCGTGGCGCCGTAGCCGATCGTCGCCGTGATGAACGTCGGCTTGATGAGATCCTCGCGCACCGCGAACAGGCGCTGCGCGATCGTCTGGTTACCGATCGCGTACGCCAGGACGGCGGCGATGTAGGGCGCGCCCTGGTTGAGGAACGCGTCAGAGGAGAAGAACGACTGCTGCTGCGGCGTCAGGTTCTGGGCGCCGGAAGAGAACAACTCGACTCCGCCCAGGAAGAAGAAGATCGACGGCACGATGATGACCACCGCACCCAGCATCGCCAGCACCTGCGCGAAGTCCGTCAGCACCGAGGCGCGGAAACCCGACCACAGCGTGTACAGCAGCACGCCACCGGCGATCACGATGACGCCCTGGATGAAGCTGAACGGGCTGAGCATGGAGATCAGCGCGCCACCGGCGATGAAGTTCGACGTCAACGAGATGACGGAACCGAGGATGTTGGATCCGGCCAGCATGAGCTGGGAGGACCGGCCGTGGCGGGCGAACATGACCTCTGCGAGCGTGTGTGCCTGCGGCGCGACCTTCCGGATCCGCCGACCGAAGGGGTAGATGAACAGGATCATCAGGGCACCCCAGAGCCCGTAGTGAATCGGACCGGACACTCCGTAGAGGTAGCCCGAGTTGACCGAGGCGTACATGGATGACGCCCAGATCCAGGTCGCGGTCATCGACGCGGCCGAGATGCCGAAGCCGATCTTGTGGCCAGCCGTCATGTAACTGTCCGCGTTCTCGTCACGACGCGCGATCCGCATCGACATGAACATCGTCCCGCCATAGAACAACAGCAGGAGAAGAACGACAGCCGTAGCGCTCAATGCAGTTGTGCTGAGCAAACCCATCTGCCCCTTTCCCTCTTAATTTGTTGTACGAACGATCAGAGCATAGTGAAACCTGGGGAGAAACTGAGAACCGTACTGGTCAGACCGCTTTGTCGGAATCTACAAACGCGGCTTCCCGGCCCCGCGCCGCTCGCGACATCTGGACTGCAGCGCACAGACTTTTTTGACGAATTCGCTAGTGGGGCGACCTCGCCCGCGCCGAGGTCGTCTTGGCCGATTCCACAACGCGCGCCCCGCAGGCAGGCATGCGTGCAATGGCAGGTCACGCGCGCGGCCGCGCTTCAAGCGAGCCCGTCAGGCGAGTGCTTCAGGCGAGTGCGTCAGGCAGGGCTTGTCAGGCGGGCCAGGCGGCGCGCCAGTCGGCCGGAGTGGCCTGGGCGGCAGGCACGCGGAGCGCGGATTCGGCGGCGCGAACCCGGTCGGCGAAGGCGCGGACGACCTGCCGGTAGGAGACTTCGGCTGAGCCCGATTCGTGGAAGACGCCCACCGGGTCCACGCGGACGATCCGCATGGCCTCCGGTATCAGGTCGTCGGGGAGGCCGGCCGAGCGGGCGCGGCCCAGCACCTTCTGTCCCAGTGCGAGCGCGGGCTGGTCCCACGAGATGCCGTCCACCACCGAGCGGGGCGGGCGGCCGGCGCGCTCGGCAGCGCGCTTCTCCGCCTGTTTGGCCTCCTGCCACAGCCGGTCCTGTTCGGCGGAGTCGAGGCTGTCCGACTGGTACGTACCGTCACCGTCCGCGTCGGTGAACCAGTAGGGCGCCCGACGACGAAGCTTGTCGAGCAGTGCTCCGGCCACGTCCTGAACGTCGAACGCACCCTCGGTCCGCTCCGCGCCGATCGCGGCGTGGAACAGCACCTGCAGCAGCAGGTCGCCGAGCTCGGAGATCAGCTCGTCGCGATCGCCGTCGGCCACCGCGTCGACCAGCTCCCAGGACTCCTCGATGAGGTACGGCAGCAGCGAGGCATGCGTCTGGGACGACTCCCACTCCCCGTCGCGACGGATCCGGGTCATGAGGGCCACGGCCTCGGCCAGCCGGTCGTGCCCCTCGTTGCGGTCCCCCGCCGTCGAGAAGAGTGTTTCGACCACATCGGCCGAGTGATTCTGTGCGAAACCCTCTTCTCGATGGTCGGCGGGCTCGTGGCTCATCGCGCACCGGGCCGCGACGCACCGGGCCCCAACGCCGCAGTCCCCGACGCCCCGGCCGACGTCGCCATCGGCGCGGTCTCCGGCTGGAGCACCGGGTTGGAGCCCTCCGGGTCGCCGGCCATGGCGGTGAGGAAATCGGCGGCGTACTGCAGCATCTCGTCGTCGCGGGCCTTCTCGCCGCCCGCTCCGGCACGGGCGCCCGCGGCCTTGGGCAGCGGCAGCAGCACGGACTTCTGCGTGGCCCGGTACTGCGCGGCCGGATACATGCGCTTGAGCCGCATCTGCTGCGAGTCGAGCAGGTCCAGGGGCCCCACGCGCAGTCGCGAGCCGGCCAGGACGATCTCGCGCACGCGGTACTTCTGCGCCACCAGCCGCAATCGCGCCACGGACACCACCCGACGTGCCTCGACGGGCAGCGGACCGTATCGGTCGACGAGCTCCTCGACCACCGCGTCGATGTCAGCCGGCTCGCGCGCCTGCGAGAGCTTGCGGTACGCCTCGAGCCGCAGCCGGTCGCCGTCCACATACTCGGGCGGGATGAACGCGTCGACGGGCAGCTCGATGCGGATCTCGCCGAGCTCCTCCTCCACCTCGACCTTCTCGCCGTCCGCGATCGCGCGGTACGCCTCCACCGCCTCGCCGACCAGACGGATGTAGAGGTCAAAGCCGACGCCCGCGATGTGCCCGGACTGCTCGGCGCCCAGCACGTTGCCGGCCCCGCGCAGTTCGAGGTCCTTCATGGCCACGGCCATGCCGGCGCCGAGATCGTTGTTCTGGGCGATCGTGGCCAGCCGGTCGTAGGCGGTCTCGGTGAGCGTCTTCTCCGGGTCGTAGAGGAAGTAGGCGTAGCCGCGCTCGCGCGACCGGCCCACACGCCCGCGCAGCTGGTGCATCTGAGACAGCCCCAGCTGATCCGAGCGGTCGACGATCAGGGTGTTGGCGTTGGAGATGTCCAGGCCGGTCTCGACGATGGTCGTACACACCAGCACGTCGTACTCGCGGTTCCAGAAGCCGCCGACTGTCTGCTCGAGCTGCTCCTCCCCCATCTGCCCGTGCGCAACCACCACGCGCGCCTCGGGCACGAGGTCCCGGATCCGGGCGGCCGTGGAGTCGATGGTCCGCACGCGGTTGTGCACGTAGAACACCTGCCCCTCGCGCAGGAGCTCACGGCGGATCGCGGCCGCGACGTGCTTGTCCGAGTACGCGCCCACGTACGTCAGCACGGGCAGGCGTTCCTCGGGCGGGGTGAGGATCTGGCTCATTTCGCGGATCCCCGCGAGCGACATCTCCAGCGTTCGCGGGATCGGCGTGGCGGACATGGTCAGTACGTCCACGTGGGTGCGCAGGGAGGTGATGTGCTCCTTGTGCTCCACGCCGAAGCGCTGCTCCTCGTCCACGATCACCAGGCCGAGGTTCTTCCACCGCACACCCGTCGCGAGCAGGCGGTGTGTACCGATCACCACGTCGACCGTCCCGTCGGCCAGCCCCGCGAGGACCTCCTTGGCCTCGGCATCGGAGGTGAACCGGCTCAGTCCGCGGATGGTCACGGGGAAGCCGGTCATGCGCTCGGTGAACGTGGCCAGGTGCTGCTGCGCGAGCAGCGTCGTGGGCACCAACACGGCAACCTGGGTGCCGTCCTGCACGGCCTTGAACGCCGCCCGCACCGCGACCTCGGTCTTGCCGTAGCCCACATCGCCCACCACCACGCGATCCATCGGCGCGGGCTTCTGCATGTCCCCCTTGACCTCCTCGATCGCACTGAGCTGATCGATGGTCTCGGTGAACGGGAACGCGTCCTCCATCTCCCGCTGCCACGGGGTGTCCGGCCCGAACGCGCGCCCGGGCGCGGACTGCCGCTTGGCGTAGAGCTGGACGAGCTCGGTGGCGATCTCGCGGACGGCCTTGCGGGCCTTGCGCTTGGTGTTCTGCCAGTCCGCGCCACCCATCTTGGACAGCGTCGGAGCCTCACCGCCGACGTAGCGGCTGAGCTGGCCGAGGGACTCCATGGGCACGTACAAACGGTCCCCGGCGGCGCCTCGTTTGCCGGGCGCGTACTCGATCACCAGGTACTCGCGCCGCGACGAGCCGTCACCGCCGCGCACCTGCCGCTCGACCATCTCCACGAACCGGCCGATGCCGTGCTGGTCGTGGACCACCAGGTCCCCGGCCTTGAGCGCGAGAGGGTCGACCTGGTTGCGGCGCTTGGAGTGTCGCGCCTTGGGGCGTGTGGTGGCGCCGAGCCGGTTGCCGGTGAGGTCCGTTTCGGAGACGACGACGAGACCGTCACCACCCGCAGCACCCTCACCTCCGGTGAGCGCGAAGCCGGCGTGCAGGACCGCCTCGTAGATCGTCACCAATCCGGCGGCGGGCTCGGCGCCGGCCTCGGCCGCGGTGGCCGGGACCTCCGCCTCGGCCAGGCGCTCCTTGACGCGGGCGACGGTGCCGTGGCCCGGGACCACGACCGCCGCCCGGCCCCCGCTGCCGACGAGCGCGCGCAGCCGGGTGAACATGGCCTCCATCTCGGAGTCCTTGCCACGCGGTGAGGGCGGGTCACCCGCCTCGATGGTGATGGTCAGGCCGTCCTCGGCCTCGGTGAGGAATCCGCTCGGCACGAGCTGCCACCACGGCACGCCGGCCGCCTGCGCCTCCTCGCGGATCGCCGAGAACGTGCGGTACCCGGAGCCGGACAGGTCCAGGGTCTCGCTGTCCACGGGGGCGTCGCCACCCATGGTGGCCGCGGTCCACGAGGCCTCGAGGAACTCCCGGCCGGCGGCCGCCAGGTCACCGGCGCGACGGCGGACCTTGTCCGGGTCGCACACCACGACCCGGGTGCCCTCGGCCATGAGCATCGGCAGCGTGGCCATCTCGCCCGGCACCAACACCGAGGTCAGCGCCTCCATACCGTCGCGCGGGATGCCCTCGGCCAGTGAATCGAGCAGCTCGACCAGCGTCGGATTGGCGTCGTGCTCGGTGGCCAGCTCGCGGGCCCGGGCGCGCACGCCCTCGTCCAGCAGCAGCTCGCGGCACGGGTAGAGCGTGGCCGAGTCCTTCTCGCCCTCCGGCAGCGAGCGTTGGTCGGCCACCGAGAACTCGCGGATCTCGGCGATCGTGTCGCCTTCGAACTCGATGCGCAGCGGATGGTCCGCCGTCGTGGGGAACACGTCCACGATGCCGCCGCGCACCGCCACATCCCCCCGACGGGCCACCATGTCCTCGCGCACGTACGCGAACTCCGTCAACTCCACCAGCAGGTCCGTCGGGTCGAGATCCGCCCCCTTGACCAACCGGACCGGCTTCCGGCGGGCCGCCCCCGGAGAGATGGGCTGCACCACCGATCGCGCCGCCGCCACCACGATCCGCGGCGCGTGACCGGACATCACGGCACTGAGCACCCGCAGGCGGCGACCGATCGTGTCAGCCGCAGGCGAGAGACGTTCATGGGGCAGGGTCTCCCAGCTCGGGAACTGGGCCACCTCGTCGTCGTCATAAATCCCCGCCAGCTCGTCGGCCAGCTCCTCACACTCGCGCTCGGTGGCGGTGACCACCAGCAGCGGCGCCTGCTGCGCCAACGCCGTCACCAGGAACGGCCGCAGCGACTCCGGCGAGCGCACCACCGCAGCGTCCCGGCCCAGCCCCTCACGCAGGTCGGCCAGCGCCGGGTTCGCGAGAACAGCACCCGCCAGACCGGCGAGGGCTGCGGGAGCGCCCGCGGCGGGGATGTTCGTGGCGGTGGCGGTGGTGGTCACGCGTGTTCTGCCTCCGGGTGAGAAACGGTGCGCCGAGACCGACGCACGATCTCTCAGTCTAGAGGCGGCGGCGCGCCGGTACCCTGTGCCTATGCGCGAGACCACAGACGCCGAGCACGTCGACCCCGCCGACGAGCCGGCCGGCCCGGTGACCATCGCCCCCAGCGCCACCGACGAGGCGCCGGCCGACCGGGGCGACGTGGGCTCGCGACTGTTCACCGACCGCTGGATCGGCGTACTGCTGACCATCGGCTCCGCCCTCGCGCTGCTCGCGTCGTTCCAACTCAGCCTGGACAAGATCCGGCTGCTGGAGAACCCGGACTACACGCCGGCCTGCAACTTCTCCATCCTGATGAGCTGCAGGAGCGTCATCAACTCCGAGCAGGGTGCGGCGTTCGGGTTCCCCAACCCGTTCATCGGGCTGATCGGCTACGGCATTGTGATCGCGATCGGCGTGGCCGCCGCGTCCGGCGTGCGGTTCCCGCGCTGGTACTGGGTGTGCGCACTGCTCGGCCTGACGTTCGCCGCAGGGTTCGTGCACTGGCTGGCGTTCCAGTCGATCTTCGAGATCCAGGTGCTGTGCCCGTGGTGCATGGTCGTGTGGGCCACCACCATCCCCATGTTCTGGTACACGCTGCTGCACGTGCTGGGCAAGCTCACCCGCGCCGGCTGGGTGCGGGTGCTGCAGAGCTGGCACCTCGTACCCGTCGTGATCTGGTACCTGGCCGTCGCCGGGATCATCCTGTGGGCTTTCTGGGACTTCTACTGGGCGGACTTCTTCGCCAACCTCTGATCTGGCGGCCTCGCCCTGCGCTCCCACCGGCGTCGGCGGTCACCCGCAGGCACCGGCGCGCGCTGCCGGCACCCGCGCACACCGGCGGATACCTACTAGAGTCCAATGCCTCACAGTGGACTGCCGTAGATCCGAATTACGGGCATGATCACTAGGCGTACGGGCTGAGAGCCCGCTGACAGAGAGGTGGAAGCAATGATCACGTCCCTCACCCGTAACTGGTGGGTCCAGCTGATCCGCGGTGTCCTGGCGCTCGTACTCGGCATCACCGCGCTGGTCGCCCCCGGCTCGAGCCTCACGCTCGCCGTGTTCCTCGTGGCGGCGTTCGCGATCGCCGACGGCGCCATGACCATCACCACGGGACTGGGGTTGCGCGGGCACAGCGGCTCCTCGAGCCTGTTCATCGGGGGCGGCGCGCTCTTCATCGTGCTCGGCCTGGTCGTGCTGTTCTGGCCGTCCATCACCGTAACCGCGCTGGTGCTGCTCTTCGCGATCTGGCTGATCGCCTCCGGTGCGCTGCTGGCCTACGGCGCCTCCACCCTCCGGACCGCCGTCGCCAACGCGTGGATCATGGGTGCGGTCGGCGTTGTGATCGCCGTGGTGGGACTCGGCCTGGCGCTGTTCGGGCCGTCGACCATCGAGAATTTCCTGCCGTTCGCCGGCTGGTTCGGCGTGATCGTCGGTCTGATCATGATCGCGGTCTCGCTCCGCCTGCGCAGCGACGCCGCCAAGCTCCCGAGCGCCCCGGTGGCCGACGAGGTCTGATTCTCGGACTGACCGTTCAGGCAGGGCGTGATTGCCGTCCCTGCTGACACGGATGCCCCCGCTGCCCGCTATTCGAGGGCTGCGGGGGCATCGTTCTTTTCGGCGGGCCCTGTTCTTTCGGCGGGCCCTGTTCTTCTCGGTGGCCACGCCCTCGGCGCCTGCTCCGTCTGCTGCGGGCGTCCTCTCAGCGCCCGCGATTCTCCGTGCCCGCATTTCTGAGTGCCCGCGCTGCACTGCGGACTTGGTCGTCACCATTGCGATGATCCCGCGTGTCCGCCGCAGTGGTGACGACCAAGATCGCAGTAGTTACGACCAACCGAGGTCAGTCGCCCCGGGGCTGCGCGATAATCGACGCCACACTGCCGGTCCAGTCACCACTCACGGGGAGAATCGCATGTCCTTCCAGGCGTACCTCGACACCATCGAGAAGAAGACCGGGCTCACGCCGCGCGAGCTCGTGGACAAGGCATCGGAGCGTGGCTTCGGTCCGGGGACGAAGGCCGGCCCGATTCTGGCCTGGCTCAAAGAGGACTTCGACCTCGGGCGCGGCCACGGCATGGCCTTGGTCCACGTGATCACCAAGGGACCCGAGATCAGCGAGAAACACGTCGGTACCGGTGGCTCGCACGCGGACGCCTCCGCCACGCTCTGGCTCGACGGCGCGGCCACCAACCCGGATCGGTGACTGCGTGCCCCCTGCGTGCCCCTCACACGATCCGCGTCCGGGTGTGGGATCGGGACAGCTCGTAGGTCTTGACCAGCCAGAAGGTGGCGAATGCGAAGAGCGTCGCCGATTCGACGACGAACAGCGCGGCGGTGGACTCCCACAACCACGCCATGAGCAGGGCGACGGCCGGGAGAAGGACAAGCAGGACCACCAACGTCCGGTAGGTCACGCGGTACCTCTGCTGCACACCGGGATCGGGAAGAGAGCTGATGGTCTCGGACCCGTAGAAGACGATCGACAGTGCTGCCAGGACGAAAAACGCCACCGCGGCCACCGCGTGGATGACGCTCACCGGACTCAGCCCTGGTAGCGCCGGATTCACGGTCGGAAACAGGGCCACGACAATAGCGAGAGTTCCTGCGGCGTTGAGCAGCCGGTTCTCACCGCGCGTATACCCGCGGTACGCCACCAGCGCCACGCCGATCGCCACCAGCGTTCCCACGACAAGGCCGCGCGCCGGCGTGTAATAGAAGGCGCTGATCGAATCCCTCATCGCCAGGTCGGGGTCGACAGCCACCCAGACGAGAAGTGCGACCGGGAGGGCGATCGCGCCGCCGGCGATGACCATCCGGAGGACGAAGTACGTCTCGACGACGTAGTCCGCCGGTGCCTCGCAGAAGGTGGCGGACTCGCCGTGGACCTCGCGTGCGCTCATGGGCCCGCATCACTTCCGGTGCGCTCAGGGCCGGGCCGGCCCCGGGCGCAGATCGCGCCCGGCCGAGTCGCCGGCCGGATGACTGTGGCCGGAGTACTTCGCCATGACGTCGGACTCGAGCGACGGCGCGGGATCGAGGTGCGACAGGCCGTTGAAGCAGAGATTGACGATATGCGCAGCCACGTTCTCCTTGGGCGGAGTGCGCTCGTCAAGCCACCACTGTGCGGTACCGGAGACCATGCCGACCAGGGCCTGGGCATAGACGTTCGTCGTGACCGGGTCGAACCCGCGGGCCACGAACTCCTCCTCGAGGATGTACGTGACACTGGCCGTGGCGTCGTTGAGCAGCGTCGAGTACGAGCCGCCATTGCTCAGCGATGAGTCACGCACGAGGATCCGGAACCCGTCGGTGCGCTCCTCCACGTAGCGAAGCAACGCCATCGCGGCGCGCTCGATGCGGCGGCGCGACCCCTCGCCCTCCAACGCCTCCGTGATCTCGGCACCCAAATAGGCCAACTCGCGGTCGCACACCACCGCGTACAGGCCCTCCTTGCCGCCGAAGTGCTCGTAGACGACGGGCTTGGACACGCCTGCGACCGACGCGATCTCCTCCACAGTGGCCGCGTCGTAGCCGTACTCGGCGAAGATCCGGCGGCCCACCTCGACCAACTGCTGGCGGCGCTTGGCCGCTGACATCCTGGTACGCGGCGCCGGCGTCATTTCCGACTGACCTGTCATGTGGTGTGGCCTCCCTCGACGGAAAAGCCTAGTCGGAGCATTGGGCGCGGCCGACCGATCGGGGGGCGGACTCCCCCGTGTGAGCCTGGCCACCCATCCGCGAACGGGTACGCAGCGGTGGGGCCGTGCTCGTATGCCAGACTGGTGCTGGCCCGCTCGCGGGCCGTTCCCCCGTGGTGTAATCGGCAACACTCCTGATTTTGGTTCAGGCATTTCAGGTTCGAGTCCTGGCGGGGGAGCACAAGCTCAGTGGCCGCGCCCTTCCCGACTGCCGGCGCCGCCGAGCCGTCAGAAGATCCCGCCGAAGATCCCCACGGCCAGCACCAGCAGCACGATGCCGATGATCGCCAGGACCGCCAGCACCGGCTGCCGGCCGCGGCGCGGGGTGCGTTCGACCTCCGCGTCGGGTCCGAAGCCGGCGTGCTCGTCCTGACGGAAGTTCGGATCCGGCCCGGGGCGGAAGTCCGGTTCGCGGCCGCCATTTCCACCGGGCGTGTTCGGTGCGCTCATGTGAACCGCTCCTCTTCCATCCGTGCGTAGGTCTCCAGCAGCTCCAGCGCGTGGGACCCCGCCTCACCCTCGGCCCGCAGGCCTGTCCGCATGCTCTCCAGCATCTCGCGTCCGTGCGGGAACGGCGGCAGAAGCGGGATATCCGGATCGGTGACGGCATCGATCACCGTGGGCCGGTCCGCCGAGAACGCTGCCTCCAGCGCCGGCGCCACCTCCTCGGCCGTCTCCACCCGTACCCCGCGCAGTCCGAGCAGTTCGGCATAACCGGCCATGTCGAAGCCGGGCACCTCCTGAGACCGCGCGAACCGGGGCTGGGCCTCGGACTCGCGCTGCTCCCAGCTCACCTCCGCCAGATCGCGGTTACTCAGCACCACCACGACCATCACCGGGTCCTCCCACCCGGGCCAGGACTCGGCCACCGTGATGAGCTCGTTGATTCCCAGCATCTGCATGGCGCCATCGCCGGCCAGCAGCGCCACGGGCCGGCCGGGGGCCCCGGCCTTGGCGGCCAGCGCGTAAGGCACCCCGCACCCCATCGACGCCAGCGTGCTGGACAGGTGCGCGGGCACCGAGGTGGGCAGGTCCATCTGCCGCACGTAGTGGTAGACGGAGCTGCCCACGTCCACCGACAGGCGGGCATCGTGCGGCAGACACTCGGCCAGCCGCCGCGCCACCAGCTCGGGGTTCAGCCCCCGCGCGGTCACCTCGGCCCGCTCGCGGGAGATCTCCCGCCACTGCCCCACCCACGTCTCGACATCCGAACGCCAGGTGGAGCGATCCCGGCTGGCGACCCGTTCGGTCAGCGCCCTCAGCGCATACGCCGCCTCACCGACCATCCCCACCTCGACCGGATAGCGGTTGGCCAGATTCGCCGGATCCAGATCGATCTGCACCGCCCGCGCCTGCCCCGGGCGCGGATAGAACTCCGTCCACGGATCGTTGGAACCGACGATCAGCAGGGTGTCGCAGTTCTGGAGGATCCGCGCACTCGCCGTCGTCCCCAGATGCCCCATGGTGCCGCCCACCAGCGGCGACGATTCGTCGACGTAGGGTTTGCCGAGCAAGCTCATCGTGACGCCCGCGTCCAGGCGCTCGGCCAGCTCCATGAGTTCGTCGCGCGCCCCGGCCACCCCACGCCCGGCCAGGATCGCGATCCGCTCCCCCGCGTCCAGGACTTCTACGGCGCGGGCCACGTCGTCGTCGCGCGGGGTCACCACGCCGTGCGTCCACTCGGGCGCGGTCACCACCACGCCGTGCTCCTGGTCGAGCTCGTCACCGAGCTCCGGCGCCGGCAGGTTCTGCACGTCGTGGGGCAGAACCACCACCACGGGCGTGCGATAGGTCAGCGCGGCGCGGAACGCACGGTCGAGGACCATCGGCACCTGCTCGGCCGACGCCGCGGTCTGCATGTACGGCCCGGCCACGTCCGCGAACACGGCGGCTAGATCGATCTCCTGCTGGTAGCCGGAGCCGAGCACACTCGTGTGCTGCTGCGCGACCAGCGCCACCACGGGGACGCTGTCGAGCTTGGCGTCGTAGAGACCGTTGAGCAGGTGGGCGGCGCCCGGTCCCTGGGTGGAGCAGACCACGCCCGCCTGGCCGGAGTATTTGGCGTCGCCCACCGCCATGAACGCGGCCGCCTCCTCGTGGCGGGCGCGCATGAAGCGCGGGCCGACACCGGATCGGCGCAGCGCGCCGAGCAGGGGGTTGTTGCCGTCCCCCGCGTAGCCGTAGATCCTCTCGACGTCCCAGGCCGTCAGTCGTTCGACGACGACGTCGGCCACCGACTCCTTCTCTGCGGACTGAGTGTCCTCGGACATGGTGATCCCCTTTCCACCGGCGCACCTGAGGACGCCGCTGCCGGTTCAGGTCGGGCGTGGCCCGAGGTTAGGGAACCTTCAATGATGTCTCCACCGCTCCGGGCGCGCTCGCGGGATGATCGGGTGGACATGCGATGAGGAGTGGCCCATGAATCCAGCCCCTGGAACCACGCCGGTGATCGTCGGGGTCGGGCAGGCGTCGGACCCGCTCGACTCCGCCGATTATCGGTTTTGGTCGTCCGCCGACCTGGCGGCCGCGGCCGGGCGGGCGGCGATCGAGGATGCGGCGGGGTCGCCGGGCAGGGTCTCGACCGCAATCGATGTGCTCGCGGGTATCCGACCGTTCGAGCTGTCCGGGCCGGTCGAGCCACCTCTCGGCGGGGCGTCGAACTACCCGCGCGCCGTCTGTCGACGCATCGGGATCGACCCGCCCCGCGCCGTGCTGGAGATGGTGGGTGGGCAGAGCCCGCAGCACCTGGTCACCGAGTTCAGTGGACGCATCGCGCGCGGCGACTGCGACGCGGTACTGATCACAGGCGGCGAGGCCCTGTCGACGGAGGCTCACTTCGCCGACAGGAACGACCGGCCGGATTTCGCCGATCACACCGACGGCCCTCTCGAGGACCGCGGCGCCGGGTGGGACTACTACCTCGACGACAACCTGCTCACCCACGAACTGTTCAGCGCCCCGGCCGCCTATGCGCTGGTCGATACCGCCCGTCGGGCCGCGCTCGGCATGGATCCGGCGGCCTACCGCCGCGCGATCGGTGAGCTGTTCGCGCCGTTCACCGAGGTCGCCGCCGGGAATCCGCTCGCGGCCGTGCGGCGGGCGTTCACCGCCGAGGAACTCGCCACCGTGACCCCGGACAACCGCATGGTGTGGTCTCCCTATCCACGTCGGACGATCGCGCGGGAGAAGGTGAACCTCGGAGCGGCGGTCCTGCTCATGTCCCAGGACGCGGCGCGGGCGGCGGGTGTGCCGCGAGAGCGGTGGGTCTACCTACACGGACACGCCGACGTCACCGACCTCCCGCTGCTTGAGCGGCCGAGGTTGGACCGCGGGACCGCCGCGGTGGACGCCGTGTCGACGGCGCTCGACATGGCCGGGATCGGCGTCGACGACGTGACGACCTTCGACCTCTACAGCTGCTTTGCCGCGCCGGTGTTCGCGGTTCTCGACGGGCTCGGGCTCCGGGTCGGCGATCGACGCCGCTTCACCGTGACCGGCGGTCTGCCGTTCTTCGGCGGGCCAGGCAACGGCTACAGCACGCACGCGATCGCCGACACCGTATCCGGACTGCGTGCGGCAGGCGGCGGGTACGGGTTGGTCGGCGCCAACGGCGGGATCCTCGACAAGTACTCGGTCGGGATCTACTCCCCCGACCCGCGCCCGTGGTGCGGCGGCGATCCGGCCTGCGCCCGGGCCCTGGCCGGCCCCGCCGCCCGGGTGCCGGACCCTGCGTCCCGGCGGCCGGTCGCCCGGCACGCCGAGGGATCCGCGCGTATCGAGTCGTACACCGTGCACCACGGATCAGGCGGGCCGGATCGCGGGATCATGATCGGCTCCCTGCACGCGGACGGGTCGCGTTTCCTGGCGTTCCTGTCCGAGGAACTGACCGAACTCTCCGTTCGCGAAGAGCTGGTCGGCAGGGACGTCGTGGTGCGGGCCAACGGCCCGCGGAACGTGGCGCGACCGGTTGTGTGAGGAGGGCCACGGTCCTAGCGTGCGGCACATGGATACGGATCTGAAGGCATTGGCGCTCGTCTGCTCGCTCAAGGCCTCGCCCGCGGAGTCCAGTAGCGAACTCATCGCACGACAGGTGCTCGACGAGCTCGCCGGCCACGGGGTCGCCGGGGAGACCGTGCGGGTCGTCGACCACGACGTGCGGCCGGGCGTCGAGGACGACATGGGCGGCGGCGACGAGTGGCCCGCCCTCCTCGAGAAGGTCAGGGCCGCCGACGTACTGGTGCTGGCCACGCCGACCTGGCTGGGTAACCCGTCCAGCATCGCGCAGCGCGTTCTCGAACGGCTGGATGCGCAGCTGTCCGCGACCGACGACGAGGGCCGGCCGGCCATGTTCGGCAAGGTGGCCGTGGTGGCGGTGGTCGGGAACGAGGACGGCGCGCACAAGATCGTCGCCGACCTGTTCCAGGGCCTCAACGACATCGGGTTCACCATCCCGGCGCAGGGCTGCACCTACTGGAACGGCGAGGCCATGAACCCGGTGGACTACCTGGATCTCGACGAGACGCCGTCGGCAGTGGCCTCGACCAACTCGACGGCGGCGGCAAACGCGGCGCACCTGGCGCGGCTGCTGCGGGGCGCGCAGTACCCGGCGGGCTGAGGCCGGGGCCGCTCAGCCCTTGCTTCCCCGCTCCACCGCACTGCGGACGGTGTAGCGCAGGAACGCCGGGAACGCGACAGCACAGATCACCACACCGATCACCACCAGCACGCCACCTCCCGAGGCGGCGACCGCGGTACCCACCGACGCGGCGGCCACGCCGTGGGCAACGTCGCCGATGCGGGGCCCGCCGGCCACCACCACGATGAACACGCCCTGCAGGCGGCCGCGCATCTCGTCGGTGGCCGAGTCCAGCAGGATCGCCTGGCGGAACGCGGCCGAGATCATGTCGACGGCGCCGCCGAACGCCAGCGCGATGAGCGCCAGCCACAGCCACCACGCCGACCCGCCCGGCGAGGCCGCCGCCACGACGAGGCCGAACGCGACCATCGCCAACCCCCACAGCGCCACGCACACCAGGACCGCCAGGCCCTGGCGTCGCACACGCGGGATCCAGCCGGAGAACACGCCACCCAGCACGGCGCCCACACTCATCGCCGCGAAGAGCATGCCCAGTGCGGTGCCGCCGCTGACCGGGTCGCCGAACGACTCGGTGGCGATCTGCGGGAACAGCGCACGCGGCATGCCGAAGACCATCGCGATGATGTCGACCAGGAACGAGGCGAGCAGGATGCGGCGGGTGGCCAGGTAGACGAACCCGTCGAACACCGACCGCAACCCGACCGACCGGCGCTCGCCCTCGACGGGCTGGGGCGGCAACCGGAACACCGCCCACAGCGTGGCCAGCAGGGCGATCGAGTCGAGCAGGTACAGGGTGTCCAGTCCCACAACAGGGATGAGGATGCCTGCCGAGACGGGGCCGACGATCGCCCCGAACTGCATGACCGTCATGTTGAGCGCGGAGGCGGACGCGAGCTGGTCCGACGGGATCAGCCGCGGGATGATCGCCGCGCGGGTGGGCTGGTTGACGGCGAAGAACGCCTGCTGGACCGCCAGCAGCACCATGACCAGCCACACGTTCTGGTTGCCCGCCGCGGCCTGGAGCCAGAACAGCACCGCGGTCGCGATGAGCCCGAGCGTGGTGATCATGAGCAGCCTGCGCCGGTCGAGCGCGTCGGCCAGGGCGCCACCCCACAGTCCGAACACGATGAGCGGCACCAACGCGAACACGCCCGTCAATCCGACGTAGGCGGAGCTGCCGGTGATCTGGAAGACCTGTTGCGGCACCGCGACGATCGACAGCTGCGCGCCGATCACCGTCACGATGTTGGCGAGCCACAACCTACGGAAGGCCGGTTCGCTCAGCGGCCGGGTGTCCGCGAGCTGCCGTCTGAACACTGACACTCCGGGCACGCTACCCCGCGGGATCAGCCGGAGTACCGCGACCACCCTCTATCCTTGACCGCGGTCCGTACCCTGGGCCGAACCGTCGACCCCACCACTGGGCACCGCCATGCCCGAGGAGACTTGATGACGACACCCCAGACCGACCGCGGGAAGACCGCGGTCATCATCCTGGCCGCAGGGTCGGGCACCCGGATGAAGAGCGACACGCCCAAGATGCTGCACCGCGTGTGTGGTCGGACGATGCTCGGCCACGCCATGCACGCGGCGGCCGGGATCTCCCCGGACGCGATCGTCGTGGTGGTGGGCCACCAGCGCGAGACGGTGTCCGCCGCGGTGCACGAGATCGCCGCCGACCTGGGGGTCCCGGTGTCGACGGCGGTGCAGGTGGAGCAGAACGGCACGGGTGACGCGGTGGCCGCGGGCATGTCGGGCCTGCCGGAGGGGTTCGAGGGAACGGTGCTGGTCACCACGTCCGACATCCCGCTCCTGGACGCGGACACGCTGCGCGAGGTGGTGACGCGCCACGATATGCGGCCGCGGGCGGCGGTCACCGTTCTCACGTCGACGGCGCCCGACCCCACGGGGTACGGCCGGATCGTGAGGAACGACGACGGCGAGGTGCTGCGGATCGTCGAGCACAAGGACGCCACGGAGGACGAGAAGGCGATCACCGAGGTCAACTCGGGCATCTATGCGTTCGACGGGCAGGTCCTGCGGGACAAGCTCGGACAGTTGAGTACCGACAACTCGCAGGGCGAGCTGTATCTCACGGATGTCATCCAGCTGGCCCGGCGCGCCAACGGCCTCATCCGCGGCCACCGCCTCGAGGACGCCGACCAGGTGGCCGGCGTCAACGACCGGGTGCAGTTGGCAGCGCTGTCGGCGGAGATGAACCGTCGGCTGTGCGAGGACGCGATGCGGTCCGGTGCGACGATCGTGGATCCGGCGAGCACGTGGGTCGATGTGGACGTCACGATCGGTCGGGACGTGACGATCCTGCCGGGCACCCATCTGACGGGGGTGACCGAGATCGGCGACGGCGCGACCGTCGGCCCCGACACCACGCTGCAGGACACCACGGTCGGAGCGGGCGCGACCGTCATCCGCACCCATGCGATCGGCGCCACGATCGGGGCTGACGCCGAGGTCGGCCCGTTCGCCTATCTACGCCCCGGGGCCGACCTCGGCGAGGCCAGCAAGATCGGCACTTTCGTCGAGGTCAAGAAGTCGCGGGTCGGCGCCCACACCAAGGTGCCGCACCTGACGTACGTCGGGGACGCCACGATCGGGGAGCACACCAACATCGGGGCCTCGAGCGTCTTCGTCAATTACGACGGAGTGAACAAGAGCCGTACAGTGATCGGCGATCATTGCCGCACAGGATCGGACACCATGTTCGTGGCACCGGTTACCGTCGGCGACGGCGCCTACTCGGGCGCCGGTACCGTGATCAAGGACGACGTCCCGCCGGGAGCTCTCGCGGTGTCCGGTGGACGACAGAGGAACATCGACGACTGGGTGATCGAGAACCGGCCGGACTCCGGCTCGGCGGCGGCCGCCCTTCGAACCCGGAACGACTCTCATAAGGACGGGCGCACGCAGTGAGCGAGTGGATCGACAACCAGAAGAACCTGATGTTTTTCGCGGGGCGCGCACACCCCGAACTCTCCGATCAGGTGGCCGCGGAACTGGGTGTCGAGGTCACCCCCCAGACCGCCCGTGACTTCGCGAACGGCGAGATCTTCGTCCGTTTCGAGGAGTCCGTCCGAGGCTGCGACGCCTTCGTGATGCAGAGCGCCCCGGCTCCGCTGAACAAGTGGATCATGGAGCAGCTCATCATGATCGACGCGCTCAAGCGCGGCAGCGCCAAGCGCATCACGGCGGTTCTGCCGTTCTACCCGTACGCCCGCCAGGACAAGAAGCACCGCGGCCGCGAGCCCATCTCGGCCCGGCTCATCGCCGACCTGCTCAAGACCGCGGGTGCCGACCGGATCATCACGGTCGACCTGCACACCGACCAGATCCAGGGCTTCTTCGACGGCCCGGTCGACCACATGCACGCCCAGGGGCAGCTGTCGGACTATGTCCGCCAGCACTACGGCACGGACAACATCGTGGTGGTCTCCCCCGACGCCGGTCGCGTCAAGGTGGGCGAGAAGTGGGCCGACGCCCTCGACGGCGCCCCGCTGGCCTTCGTCCACAAGACCCGCGATCCCAATGTGCCCAACCAGGTCAAGTCCAACCGAGTCGTCGGTGACGTCGAGGGCCGCACCTGCGTCCTCATGGACGACATGATCGATACCGGTGGCACCATCGCCGGCGCCGTCAAGGTGCTCAAGGACGCCGGCGCGGGGGACGTCATCATCGCCACCACCCACGGCATCTTCTCCGATCCGGCCGCCGAGCGACTCGCGTCGTGCGGCGCCAAGGAGGTCATCACCACGGACACGCTGCCGATCCCGCCGGAGAAGCGCTTCGAGAACCTCACCGTGCTGTCCATCGCGCCGCTGCTGGCCCGGACCATCCACGAGGTCTTCGAGAACGGCTCCGTGACCAGCCTGTTCAACGGTTCCGCGTAGGCAGGCCCGCGATGGACGCCACGATCTACCACAACCCCCGATGCTCGAAGTCCCGGCAGGCGCTGGAGCTGCTCCGGGAGCGGGGCGTGGAGCCGACGATCATCAAGTACCTCGACACGCCGCCCACCGTCGAGGAACTGCGCACCCTCATCGCCGATGCCGGGCTGACGGTCCGGCAGGCGGTGCGCGTCAAGGAGGCCGAGTTCACCGAGCTCGGCCTCCTCGAGGCGTCCGACGACGAGCTGCTCGCCGCGATGGTGGCCCACCCGCGGCTGATCGAGCGGCCGTTCGTGGTGACGCCCAAGGGCACCCGCATGGCTCGTCCCACCGCTGCAGTGGAAGAGATCCTCTGACCCATGAGAGCCAAGATCTGCGGCATCCGTAACGAGAGCGACCTGCGCGTCGCGCTCGAGGGCGGAGCCGACGCCATCGGACTGATCTGCGGGATCAACCACCGCAGCGAGGACGAGGTGACCCCGGAGGTCGCCCGCCGCATCACCGCGGCCACTCCGCCGTTCGTCTCCACCGTGCTGGTGACCCACCGGGACACCCCGGAGAGCATTCTCGAGCTGGCAGACCAGACCGGGGTCAACACGATCCAGGTCCACGGCATCGTCACCCTCGAGACCCTCAAGGCCGTTCGCGCCGGCGCCGGCAGCAGGAAGGTCCTCAAGGCCATCCACGTCTCCGGCGAGGAGGCCGTCGACGACGCCGTCGAGGCCGCACCCCACTGCGATGCGCTGCTTCTCGATTCGCGCTCGAAGGACCGGCTCGGCGGAACCGGCAAAACGCACGACTGGTCGATCAGCCGTCGCATCGTCGAGGCCGTCGCCCCGATCGGGACGCCGGTGATCCTGGCCGGCGGCCTGAACCCGGGCAACGTGGGTGCCGCCGCCGAGCAGGTCGGCCCCTACGGCGTGGACGTCAACAGCGGCGTCGACGACCCGAACGGCGACAAGTCGCCCGAACTCTGTCGCGGCTTCGTCCGCGGCGCCGCCCGGGCCCGGGCCTGACCGGATTTGGGCAGCCGAACCGGGCGACGGTAGTCTTATCGGGTCATCTCGGCGAGGGAGGGCCACCCGGCCACTCCGTTATCGACGCGATCACCTCCAGTGCGGTTTTCCGTGAGGTCTCGTTTCGCGCCGGGCCGGAAATACTCACCTAGGGGTCATCGCATGTCCGACAAGAACGCGCTCACTGCCGCCGTCCGTACCGAGTTCGGCAAGGGCTCCGCCCGTCGCGCCCGCCGCGAGGGCCAGGTGCCCGCCGTGCTGTACGGCCACAAGACCGAGCCCCGCCACCTGCTTCTCGGCGCGCTCGAGTTCGCCGCGATCCTGCGCTACGCGGGCACCAATGCCCTGCTGACCCTCGATATCGAGGGCGAGGAGCAGCTCGCTCTTCCCAAGCAGATCGACGTGCACCCGCTGACCCGCATCATCGAGCACACCGACCTCCTCGTCGTGAGGAAGGGCGAGAAGGTCGTCGTCGAGATCGCCGTCCTCGTCACGGGCGAGGCCGCCCCGGGCACCCTGGTCACCACCGATGCCGACGTCATCGAGGTCGAGGTCGAGGCCACCAACATCCCCGAGGAGTTCGAGCTCTCGATCGCCGGCGTCGAGGCGGGCACCCAGTTCACCGCCGCCGACGTCACGCTGCCCACCGGCGCCACCCTGATCTCCGACCCGGAGACCCTGCTCGTCAACGTCATCGAGGCGCCGACCGAGGCCGACCTCGAGTCGGACGAGGAAGAGGCCCCCGAGGGCGAGGCCGCCGAGGACGCCGCGAAGGCTGCCGAGGAGGAGTGAGCCTCCCGCGTGTGATGCACGCGGACGCGGCCTGACGGCTGCCTCACCGGACCGGGCCCGGCACGACGATCACGTCGTGCCGGGCCCGTCTGCATCTCCCGACCCCCCGCGGCCCGTCCGCAGTCGCCGCTGGTCGGCCCGGCAGCGGCAAGGTCAGCCGCGGATGAGGCCGAACGCGAGCACGAACATCATCGCGGCGATGAGGGCGTCGAGAACGCGCCACGCACCCGGACGGGAGAACAGCCCACGCAGCGCCTTGCCGCCGAACCCGATGAGCGAGAACCACGCGATGCCGGCGAGGAACGCACCCGCGGCGAACACCCAGCGCAGATCGCCCGCCTGCTGATTGGCGAGCGTGCCGAGGAAGACCACCGAGTCGAGGTAGGCGTGCGGGTTGAGCCAGGTGAACGCCGCGCACGCCGCCACCGCACCGAGCGTCGACGGGATACGCGCGTCCCCGCCGGCCTGCAATCCCTGCCCCGGCCGGATCGCCCGGTAGGCCGCGAACCCGCCGTAGGCCACGAGGAACGCCACGCCGACCCACGTCATCACCGAGATCGCCCCGGGCGCGGCCTCGACGAGGGCGCCCACCCCGAATACGCCGAGCATGATCAGCGCGGCCTCGGAGGCCACGCAGAACCCGACGATCGGCGCCATCCGGACATCGCCGCGGATAGACCGCTGGAGGACGTAGGCGTTCTGTGCGCCGACGGCCACGATGAGTCCGAGACCCATGCCGGCGCCCATGAGAAGTGTGGAAGTGGTGGTCACGTACTCACGCTAGAGCGGTGTGCATCAGTAGTGCCACTACTGTTTATGACTTAGCATTAGCAGTACTTATGTCCACTCTTCAGCTCGATCAGCTCCGCACCCTCGCCGCCGTCGTGGATCTCGGCTCGTTCGAGGCCGCCGCCGCTCACCTGCACATCACCCAGTCCGCTGTGTCCCAGCGGATCCGCGCGATGGAGGAGTCGGCGGGCCGGATCCTGGTGCGCCGCGAACGCCCGATCACCGCCACCGAGTCGGGCGAGGTGGTGCTCCGGACCGCCCGTCAGATGCTGCACCTCGAGGAGTCCCTGGCCGGGGAGCTCGGCGACTCGGTGACGAGCCAGGAGCATGTGGCGCTGGCGGTGGCGTGTAACTCCGATTCGCTGGCCACCTGGTTCCTCGACGCCATGACGGAGGTCCACTCGGCGGGCCGCGTGGTGTTCGACATCCGGCGCGAGGATGAATCACTCTCGTCCGAGCTGCTGCGCCGCGGCGAGGTGATGGCAGCGGTCACCAGCGAGTCCCGTCCAGTGCAGGGCTGCCGCTCGCTCCCGCTGGGTTCGATGCGCTACCTGGCCTGCGCCAGCCCCGGATTCGTGGCACGACACCTGCGCGACGGCTCGCCCACCGCTGCGCTCGGTCGCGCGCCGATCGTCGACTTCGACCGCAGCGACGCCCACCAGAACCACTACTACCGCCGGCTGACCCGCCGCCAGCCCACCGGGCCACGGCACTACATCCCGAGTTCCCACGACCACGTCCGGGCGATCGTGGCGGGCCTGGGCTGGGGTCTGATCCCCGAGCAGCTGGCCACACCGTGGCTGGTGTCCGGGGAGATCGAGAACGTCTCCCCCGTCCGGCCGCTGGACGTGCCGCTGTTCTGGCAACACTGGAAACTACAGTCGCCGGACCTCGACGCCCTGACCGACGCGGTCCTCGACATCGCCCGGGCCGAACTGCGCACCTGACGGACCGGCACCCCCACGACGGCATCTGGGATCATGAGTGGCGTGACTACCGCTGAACCGACCGGCCCCGCGCTCGTGGTGGGCCTGGCCAACCCCGGACCCGACTACGAGGGCACCCGCCACAACATCGGCTGGGAGGTCCTGCAGGAACTGGCTTCCCGCGCGCTGCCCATGCCGGCGAGCTTCAGCACCCACAAGAAGACCAACTGCGAGATCACCCAGACGCGCTTGGCCGGCCGGCAGGTCGTCCTGGCCCGCCCCCGCAGCTACATGAACCTCTCCGGCGGCCCCACCGCGGCGGTGGCGAAGTACTTCTCCGTCAAGCCGACCGACGTGATCGTGATCCACGACGAGATCGACATCGACTTCGGCCAGGTCCGCCTCAAGCGCGGCGGCGGCGAGGGCGGCCACAACGGCCTCCGCTCGCTGACTCAGTCGCTGGGCACCCGCGACTACCTGCGGGTCCGTGCCGGGGTCGGCCGCCCGCCCGGCCGCATGGCGGTGGCCGACTTCGTCCTCAAGCGCTTCTCCAAGCTCGAGCAGCCCGACGTCCCGTTCCTCGTCCAGGACGCCGCCGACGCCGTGGAGCTGCTCCTCCAGCACGGCCTGGAGACGGCCCAGAACCAGGTCCACTCCGCGTGACCGGCCGGAAATCGGAGCGCGCCGCCGGCGCGATACGGACATGAGTCGGCCCCGGCGCTTCACGCGAACCGCCCACCTGGGCGTCGGGGCGGAACTGTTCGAGCGCGCGAGCCGGTCCCTCCTCAACTGGGACATGCACCGAGGGGCGGGCCTCGTCGTCGTCGTCGACGGACCCGCCACCCCCGGTCGGACCGTGACGCTCCGCCCCCGCTCGGGCCCCGCGGTGTGGCTGAGAGTGTCCGCGCCGTGCGAGGTCACCGAGGTTGTCGACGACGACGACGCCCGCGGGTTCACCTACCGGTCGCTGCCCGGCCACCCCGAGCGCGGCTGGGAGTCGTTCGTCGTGACGCAAGACGCGGCCACGGGCCACGTGCGCCTGACCATCACCGCCGAATCCGAGCACGCCACGTGGTTCGCGCGACTCGGCGGCCCGATCGCGCGCGCCGAACAGAACCGGATCACCCGCCGCTACCTCGACGCGCTCGCGGAAGTGCGCTGAACCGGCGGCCTGCTCCGAACACGCCCCGAGCACCGCCCCCGCGGCGGCTCCGCCACCTCGACCTTCCCCCGGTTACTCCCGCCCCGCGGGCCACATGCCCGGATTGGGCGGCCCTGACCGCTCGGACGTAAACTGGACCGACTGCGGCGAACGCCGCCCGAGTACGAGGAGGACGCGTGACGGACACCGCCGAGAACGCCGGCACGAACGGGCAGCAGCCCGGTACCGACGGATCCGGCGATGTGACCTCCGAGGTCGCCCGCCGACGCACGTTCGCCGTCATCGCACACCCGGACGCCGGTAAGTCGACGCTGACCGAGGCGCTCGCGCTGCACGCCCGCGTGATCACCGAGGCCGGCGCCGTCCACGGCAAGTCGGGCCGCCGCTCGACCGTGTCGGACTGGATGGAGATGGAGAAGGCCCGCGGCATCTCCGTCAGCTCCACCGCCCTGCAGTTCAACTACGTCCCCGAAGGCGCCGACCCCGCGGACGAGCCGTACGTCATCAACCTCGTCGACACCCCCGGCCACGCCGACTTCTCCGAGGACACCTACCGCGTGCTCACCGCCGTGGACGCGGCCGTGATGCTCATCGACGCCGCCAAGGGCCTCGAGCCGCAGACCCTCAAACTGTTCCAGGTGTGCAAGCACAACGGGCTGCCGATCATCACCGTGATCAACAAGTGGGACCGGCCCGGCCAGACGCCGCTGGAGCTGCTGGACGAGATCACCGAGCAGATCGGGCTCGTGCCGACACCGCTGTTCATGCCCGTGGGCATCGCCGGCGACTACCGCGGGCTGCTGCGCCGCGGTTCCGGCGGGGCGCCCGAGGAGTACGTGCACTTCACGCGCACCGCCGGTGGCTCGACCATCGCGCCGGAGGAGATCTACGACCCGGCCGAAGCGCTCGAGCGTGAGGGCGACGTGTGGGAGACCGCTGTCGAGGAGTCCGAGTTGCTGTCGGCGATGGGCCAGGACCACGACCAGGAGCTGTACCTCGCCGGCGAGACCAGCCCGGTGATCTTCGCCTCCGCGATGCTCAACTTCGGTGTGCACCAGATCCTCGACGCGCTGGTCGACCTGGCGCCGCCGCCACGCGAGTGGCCGACCGTCGGCGGGGAGCCCCGCGAGACCACCGACCCGTTCTCCGCCGTGGTGTTCAAGGTGCAGGCCGGCATGGACGCCGCGCACCGCGACCGGCTGGCCTTCATGCGCGTAGTCTCGGGCGAGTTCGAGCGCGGCATGGTGGTCCAGCACGCGCAGACGGCGAAGCCGTTCACCACCAAGTACGCGCTCACCGTGTTCGGTCGTGACCGCTCGACGGTCGAGACCGCCTACCCCGGAGACGTGGTGGGCCTGGTCAACGCCACCGGCCTCGCTCCCGGAGACACCCTCTACACCGGCAAGAAGGTGAAGTTCCCGCCGATCCCGCAGTTCGCTCCCGAGTTCTTCGCGGTGGTGCGAGCGCAGTCGCTGGGCAAGTACAAGCAGTTCCGCAAGGCGATCGACCAGCTGGCCGCCGAGGGCGTGGTGCAGATCCTG
Source organism: Dietzia sp. NPDC055877 (assembly GCF_053615975.1). Taxonomy (NCBI): domain Bacteria; kingdom Bacillati; phylum Actinomycetota; class Actinomycetes; order Mycobacteriales; family Dietziaceae; genus Dietzia; species Dietzia sp. NPDC055877. The sequence goes on from NZ_JBSHCV010000018.1 coordinate 60,719, forward strand.
CGCAACGACACCCGCGGCGACGCGAATCCGGTCATGGCCGCGGTCGGCCCCATGCAGTTCGAGGTGGTCACGGCCCGGATGAAGGCCGAGTTCAACGTCGAGGTGATCGTCGACAACCTTCCGTACTCCATCGCCCGCCGCACCGACGCCGAGTCCGCCGACGAGCTGAACCGTCAGCGCGGGGTCGAGGTGTTCCAGCGCACCGACGGCGAACTGCTGGCCCTCTTCGGCGACAAGTGGCGGCTGCAGTACATCAGCAAGGAGATGGATCACCTCACCATCGAGGCGCTGGTGGCCGACACGAACTAGCCCGGCACCCCGCCCGAGGCTGCAAGCACTTCACCAGGGCTGCACACCCCGCCCGGACTGCAGACCCCACCGGGACTGCACACCCCGCCCGGGTTGCAAGACATGCCAACCCATTCGCAAGACCAGAGGTGCGAAAACCGGGGCATGAATCGCATCAGATGTCTTGCAACTCGGCTCGGGTGTCTTGCAACCGGCTCATGTGCGCTGAAGCGCGAGTCCGGCAACCGACTGCCCGGTCACCCCCGCACGGTTGGCGCCTTCGTGCGGACCGCGGGCATCCTGGATGCCATGCCAGCAGATAGCCCCGCCCCAGTCTCCCCGTCCGTCGGTCTCCGCGTCTTCGTCGAGCCGCAGCAGGGCGCGACCTACGACGATCAGCTCGCCGTGGCCCGCGCCGCCGAGGACCTCGGTTACGAGGCGTTCTTCCGCTCCGACCACTACCTGAAGATGGGCGGCGTCACCGGCATGCCCGGCCCCACCGACGCCTGGCTGACGCTGGCCGCCCTGGCCCGCGAAACGTCCACCATCCGCCTGGGCACGCTGCTGACGTCGGTGACCTTCCGCCACCTCGGCCCGCTCGCCATCTCCATGGCGCAGGTCGACCAGATGTCGGGCGGCCGCCTCGACGTGGGCCTCGGCGCCGGCTGGTACGAGGACGAACACACCGCATACGGCGTGCCCTTCCCGCCGCTCGGCGAGCGCTTCGACCTGCTCGAGGACACCCTCGGCGCGCTCCAGCAGCTGTGGTCCGCCCCGGCCGGCGAAACGCTCACCGTCCGCGGCAAGCGCGTGGACCTGGTGGACTCCCCCGGCCTTCCCAAGCCGCTGCAGTCGCGCCCGCCAGTGATCGTCGGCGGCCACGGCAAGCGCCGCACCCCGGCATTGGCGGCCCGGTTCGCCGACGAGTTCAACGTGCCGTTCGCCGACCTCGACACCGTCGCCACGCAGTACCAGCGCGTCGACGCCGCGTGCGCCGAGCGCGGCCGCGCCCCCGAGGAGATCCTCCGGTCGGCGGCGCTCGTGCTGTGCTGCGGGCGCGACGAGGCACAGCTCGCCCGCCGGGCCGACGCGATCGGCCGCGAGGTCGACGAGTTGCGCGCCAACGGCGCCGCGGGCTCGCCGGCCGAGGTCGTGGACACGATCAGCAGGTATGCGGAGGTCGGCGCGCGCCGCATCTATCTGCAGGTCCTGGACATGTCGGACCTGGATCACCTCGAGCTGGTCGCCTCCGAGGTCGCGTCTCAGCTCTGATCCCCGGCCCGGCCGGAGTAACCGCACCCGGGCCCGGCGAGGAAAGCCCCCACCCGCCGCGGAGGTGTGGTTAATGTCACAGCATGGCGCCCCGTGACGTGACGATGACGACGACGACAAGATCGCCTCTTTCCCGAGGGTGGGCTCTGGCCGCGTGGGCGTTCCTCGCCGTCGTCGTCCTGGTGGCCTCCATGGCGATCGCGCCGACGAGCAACGCCGGGCCGGCGACCGGCCCGCAGACCTCCGGCCAGGCCCCGGCGGCCCAGCCCGGCGGGCCGATCCACGGGTACATCGACGCCCACGCCCACATCGCCGCCTCCGAGGCCTTCGGCGGGGCGCTGCGCTGCGGCCGACCGTTCGCGCCCGGCGGTCTGGCGGAGGCGATGGCGGACTGCCCATCACATTCGGGCACCGGCCACTTCGCGCTGCTCGAGGGCATCCTGGGCGGAACCGACATCCCCGGTGGGGCGCAGGGCTTCCCCACCTTCACCAGCTGGCCCGCGCACAACTCGCAGCTCCACGAGCAGGCCTACTACACCGGTATAGAGCGGTCGTGGCGGGCCGGGCAGCGCGTGCTGAACAACCATCTGGTCGCCAACCGCGTGCTGTGCGAGATGCTCGTCGGCTCGCCCCACTCGTGCGACGAGATGGACCAGCTGCGCAGGCAGGTGGACTATCTGAACCGCATGGAGGCGCACATCGACGCCGAGCACGGCGGTCCCGGCCAGGGCTGGTTCCGGATCGCCCGCTCACCGGAGGACGTGCGCCGGATCGCGGGTGAGGGCAAGCTCGCCGTCACCCTCGGAGTCGAGGCCTCGGAGCCGTTCGGGTGCCGCACGATCGACGATATTCCCCAGTGCGCGGCCGAGGACATCGACCGCGGCCTCGACGAGTTCGCCTCGTGGGGCGTGTCCACGGTGTTCCCGGTCCACAAGTTCGACAACGCCCTCGGCGGCGCCCGCATGGACGAGGACCTGGCCGGGCTGGCCGTGAACATCGGCAACAAGCTCGCCGCGCAGCGGTTCTGGGAGACCCGGCCCTGCACCACCGACGCCTCCGACCACGCCCAGCCGCTGGCCAGCACGCCCGTCGCGGCCGGCCTGGCCGCGGCCTCGTCCGGCGCTCCCGCGGGCGCCGGTCTGCCGGTGTACCCGCAGGAGCCTCTGTGCAACGTCCGGGGCCTGACCCCGCTGGGCGAGCACGCCGTGCGCGGGCTCATGGACCGCGGGATGCTCATCAACCTCGACCACATGAGCGTGGCCAGCGCGACCCGCACCCTCGACCTGGCCGAGGAGGTCGGCTACGGCGGGCTGGTGGTGGACCACACGTGGTCGGACCCGGCGCTGAGCCGCCGGATGCACGAGATGGGCGGGTTCACGGCCGCGTTCGCCTACCCGCCCGACCCCACCGAGAACTTCGACGAGGGCTTTCTCGACTCCTGGCGCGCCACCACCGCCGGCGCCACCCGGCCGTGGGACGGCTACGGCATCGGCTCCGACGTCAACGGGCTGGCCCCGCTCGCCGAGCCCCGGCCCAGCGCGGCGGCGGACCCGCTGGTCTACCCGTTCACCGCGCCCAGCGGTGAGGTGATGGACCGCTGGCGGTTCGCCGAGCGGGTGTACGATCTCAACGTCGACGGTGTCGCGCAGTACGGTCTGTACGCCGACTGGATCACCGACGTCCTGCACCGCGCCGGGCCGGACCGGGCCGAACTCGAGCGCCAGCTGATGGGCGGCGCGGAGGCGTGGGTGGCCACTTGGGAACGCGCGAGGTGACCGCCGGCGCCCCGCCGAACCCACCGCGTCGGTCGAAAGCGCCGCGTCGGCCGGACGCGCCGGACCCGCCGACCTCGCCGACTCCGCCTGCTTCGCCTGTTCCGCCTTCCGTGTCGGCCATGTCGGCCACGTCGGTCGAGTCACCTGAGCCCTCGCCGGTTGGGGCGGGGTGGATCGTCGCGCTCACGCTCGGCGTCGTGGCGGTGTTCGCCTCCTGGTTCGGCCCGCTGCAGATCCTGCTGCCCGCGCAGACCGATCTCATCGCCGGGCCCAGCGGCCGCGAGGGACTGCTCGCGCTGGTCGTGGGTACGGGGGCGGCGGTCGCACTGGTCGCCAACCCGCTCTGGGGGCTAGCCTCCGACCGATGCCGGGGCCGTCTCGGCACCCGTATGCCGGTGGTCTACGCCGGCACCGCTATCGGGGTGATCGGCCAGGTCGTGTTGTTCACCGCGTCCACCGGCCCCCTCACGCTGGCCGGCTGGGTGCTCGTCCAGCTCGGGCTCAACGGCCCGTTCGCCGTGCTGGCGGCCCTCATCGCCGACCGGGTCCCGGTCGCCCAACGCGGGATCGTGGGGTCGTTGTTCGGCGTGGGGCAGATCGTCGGCGTGATCGCGGGGACGGTGGTCGCCGAGTCCGTCGGTGCGGGAGCGGTCGGCTATCTCGTCCTGGCCGTGGCCACCCCGACACTTCTGGTCGCGATCGTCGTGGCCGACCGGACATCGTCGGCGATGACCGGCAGCGTCCCGGCGTCTGTTCCGAGGGACCGCGTTGCGCGCGGTTTCCGGCCCACCCGCGACTACACGTGGGCGTGGCTGCTGCGCTTCCTGATGAACCTCACCAACGCGATCCTGCTCCTCTACCTGTTCTTCTTCCTCGACGAGGTGGTGCAGGCCGACGACGTCGCCGGCTCGGTCCTGATCGTCACCGTGATCACCCTGGTGTTGTCCGCGGTGTGCGCGGGTCTGACCGGAGCCGTCTCGGATCGGTTCGCCCGGCGCCGGGTGTTCGCGGTGGCCGGGGCACTCACCACCGCGGGCGGCCTGATCCTGCTCGCGCTGGCCACCACGATGCCGGTCGTGCTCCTCGCCGCCACCATCCTGGGACTGGGCTGGGGATTGTTCATCGGCGTGGACATGGCGATCATCACCTCCACGCTCGCCGACGGCGCGACCTCCGGCACCCTGCTGGGCGTGGCCAACATCGCCAACTCGCTACCCCAGGTGCTCGCCCCCGCCCTCGCCGCGCCCCTCGTGCTCTCCGCCGCCGGCTACCCGGCCCTGTACGGCGTCGGCGCGGTGATCGCCGTGGCGGCCGCCCTGTGCACCCTTCCCCTGCGATCCGTGAGATAGGACCCCATGCCGACCGACGCCACCGCGCCCGACCGTCCCGTGCCGCGCACCCCTGCCGGCCCCGTACTGCCCGCCGGCTTCCGACTGGGCACCGCCACCGCCGCCGCGCAGATCGAGGGCGCCGCCGACATCGACGGCCGCGGACCCAGCATCTGGGACGTCTTCGCCGCCGAACCGGGCCGCATCCGCGGCGGCGACTCCCCCGCCGTGGCGTGCGACCACTACCACCGCTGGCCCGCGGACGTCCGTGACCTGGCCGAACTGGGCGCGCACGACTACCGCTTCTCGATCTCGTGGTCGCGCATCCTGCCCGCGGGCCGGGGCGAGGTGAACCGCGCAGGGCTGGACTTCTACTCCCGACTCGTCGACGGGCTGCTGGCCGCCGGCATCACGCCCGTGCCCACGCTCTATCACTGGGACCTGCCGCAGGCGCTGCAATCCGAGGGCGGGTGGCTCGAGCGCTCGACGGCGGACGCGCTCGCGGATTACGCCGCGGTCGTGGTGGACGCGCTCGGGGACCGGGTCACGCACTGGCTGACCCTCAACGAGATGAACGTGCACACGCTCTACGGGCACGCCCTCACCGATCACGCCCCCGCGCTGGGCCTGGGCCTGGACTGCCTGCCGGTCGCCCACAATCTCCTGCGCGCGCACGGGCTGGCGGTGGACGCGATCCGTGCGGCCGGGGGCCGGCACGAGGTGGGGGTGGTCCAGCAGCACTTCCCCGTACTCGCCGCGACCGGCGCCGCGGGAGGACCTGACGACGACGACAACGCCGACGTCGCAGATGCCGAGTCCGCTGACCTGTTCCGCATCCTCACCAACTGGACGTTCTCCGATCCGATCCTGCGGGGTTGCTATCCGGAGGACTGGGTGGCCGAGCTCGTCATGACATCCGCGGGGCTGACCGCGCAGCAGCTCGAGCAGGATCTCGTCGCGATCTCCCGACCCCTCGACCACTACGGCGTCAACTACTACGAACCGACGGTGATCGAGGCACCGCGGCCCGGGAAGGACTACTCCGGCGTGCTCGAGGTGGACTTTCCCGAGGACATGCCGTTCCGGCCGGTTCGCATCGAGGGTGTGCAGCGCACGGATTTCGACTGGCCGATCGTGCCGTCCGGGCTCACCGATATCCTCGTGCAGCTCCACGAGCGCTACCCGAATCTGCCGCCGGTGACGATCACCGAGAACGGCTGTTCCTACCACGACGAGCCGGGGCCTGATGGCGCCGTCCACGACGACCGGCGGATCGAGTTCCTGCGCGCGCACCTGGCCGCGGTCGTGGACGCGATCGACCTCGGGGTGGACGTGCGCGGCTACTACGCGTGGTCGGCGATGGACAACTTCGAGTGGGCGGCCGGGTACGCCGAGCGATTCGGGCTGGTCCACGTGGACCACGAGAGCCAGGATCGCACGCGCAAGGACTCCTGGTACTGGTTCCGCGACCTCATCGCCTTGGCCTGCTCCGCGCGCTGATCGCGGCGGTCGGCGTCAGCACGCCGGCGTGGGGTCCAGTGCGCGGTCGCGCTTGCGGGCGTATGCGCGGGCGGCCCCGTGCGATCGTTTCTTCCTCCGCACCCATGCCCGGAGGCAGTGGTGCAGTTCGGGATGCTCGACGCCCTCGCCCCCGGACGCATCGACCTGGGGCTGGGCCGCGCGCCGGGCACGGACCAGGCCACCGCGGCCGCCCTGCGCCGCCATCACGAGGCCAATGACCACTTCCCACAGCAGGTCCTCGAACGCCTCGGCTTCCTGGCCGACGAGTTCCCCGAGGGGCACCCGTACCGCGACGTCCACGCCGAGCCCGGCCGGTGGCAGTCCGCGGAGAACCGGGTCCCTCACACGAGCGCCGGGCCTGGAGTCTGGATCCTCGGCTCCTCGCCGTACTCGGCCCAGCTCGCCGCCGCGCTCGGCCGCCCCTACGCCTTCGCGCTGCAGTTCGGGAACGCGGACGTCGAGTCGGCGTTCCGTCTGTACCGGGAGAACTTCCGCCCGTCCGAGGCCCTGTTCGCGCCGTACACGCTGGTGAGCATCGGGGTGGTGGCCGACGACGACGCGGACGAGGCCCACCGCCAGGCCATGTCGGCCGCCATGGCGATGCTGCGGATGTTCCAGCGCAAGTCCTACAGCCTGCTTCCCGCGGACGAGGTCGAGGCGTACCCCGCGACAGCGCAGGAGCGTCAGATACTCGACACCTACACCCAGCGCTTCGTCAACGGCACCCCGGCGCAGGTCGCCACATCGCTCGAGGCCCTGCACGCGCGGACCGAGGTCGACGAGGTGATGCTCACCGTGATGGGCCCCTCGCGCCGCGGGCAGGCCCGGACCGTCAACCTCCTCGCCGATCACTACGGGATGCCCGACCACGCGGCGCAGGGCGCAGCCGCGTCCGGCCTCGCAGGCTGAACAGATCACGCGGACCGAACAACTTACGGGCTAGATGTGATGTCCAGGGAGGTTGGTCAGTCGGGTGACCGGTGGCTGGCCTCCGAGGGC
>NZ_JBSHCV010000019.1:0-62104 GCF_053615975.1 Dietzia sp. NPDC055877
CAGCGTCGGCAACCGGGTCGGCACCGGTGCCGTCGATGAGGCGGGCGTTATGCAGGATAGTGGTCGTCATAAAATTCACCTTACCCACGAGGTCTCGGCTCCGACCACCCGCCGGGAGGGATAGTCGACAGTGGCGAGAGGATGCCCTTCCAGACCACGTTCTCGAGGTGCGGGAGCTCGGCCTTCTCCCGGTCGGTCAGGCCGAAATCGCCCGGGTTCTCCAGAACCTTGTCGAAGTGGACGATCCGGCAGTCGTAACGGTCGTCACCGAGGTGAGCGTTGACGATGTATAGCGGCGTCGTCTCGAGGTGATCCCACGAGACGTAGGTGCCGCCGGCGGTAACCACCTTGGCGATGTCGAACTTGATGGCGTAGGTGAGCTTCGAGTTCCGGCTCTCGGGGTGATAGCTCACGAAATCCCCGAAGGCGTAGGTGACGAGGGCCTTGGGCTTGTCCGGCCCGCGGTCGATGATCTGAGCCGGCTGCGGAACGTGTGGATGGTTCCCCAGGATCACGTCCACGCCGCGGGCCACGACCTCGTGAGCGGCGTCGGCGACGTTCGGGTGGGGGTACATCTCGAACTCCCAACCCCAGTGGCAGAAGGCGACGATGAACTCCGCCCCCTTGGCCTTGGCGGCGGCGACCTCGTCCTCGACCAGCGAGTAGTCCGGACCGGGGTTCATGTCGTTGAAACGCACCTCGTTCACCAGAAAGCCCCGGTTCTCGGGCACCGGCCGTCCGTTGAGATCGAAGGTGTAGGTGAGAAGCGCGATCTTGATGCCGTTCCGCTCCACCACCACCACGTCGTCCTGCGCCTGCTGGTCGCGGGCAGTGCCGGAGTATCGGGCTCCTGATGCATCCAGCCCGTCGAGGGTTGCCAGGAGCCCGTCGGTGCCCCGATCGTTGGAATGGTTGGTCGCCGTGCTGAAGAAGTTGATCCCGGCGTCGTCACGGAACCTGTCGAACATCTCGGGCGAGGTGTTCATCTTGAAGGGCTGGCCGGACTCCTCCCCATTTCGGCCCGGTGCCTGGACGCTGTACACGGTGGACTCCAGATTGGCGCTCACGATGTCGGTGCTGCTGTAGAAGTCCGTGATGTCCTCGAACAGGCGGGTGGTGTTCTCTGGCGTCAGGACGTCGACCGCCAGTAGGTCGCCGGCACACGAGAGTGAGACGCGGGAGATCGACTCCACCTCGGTGGCATCCATGGGAAAGCTGTTCTGCAGGACCTGGCCGCGGAAGAAGTCCTCCAGGCCGGAGCCACGCTGCGCGACCTCCAACTGGTTGAACCAGTACTGATACACCCACTTGAGTTTGTCGGCGGTGCTGTGGGCGATGTCGTACACCCCGGTCGCCGGTTGCGGATAGTGGAAGGTCTCGTAGAACACGTAGCTCGCCGTCACCAGGGCGAGCCCCGTCAGGCCGTGGTCGTACTCCCGCTTCGCCGCATCGAGGATCTCGATCAATTCGCGGATGGGTTGAGCAAGTGCGTCGAACCCGGGATCGATGATTCGGTGGTCGGTGGCAAACTTCCGCACTGCCGCGATGACGATGCCCGGCCCGTGCTGGGCCGCGGTGATCATGTCGTCATTGATCTTGCCGGGGAGGGATTCGTGCTCCCGGCCGAGCAACGCGGCGACCTCGGGATGGTCGACGGCGTGCGCGAGCACCGGCTCGGCTTCCAGGATCCAACTGAACAGCCGACGGGTGAGGTCTCTACTGGCGTCGGTGATGGTCTCGATCATCTCGAGCTCCCCGGTCGAGACCCGGCGGAGTGTGTCGAGAACCTCGTCGCCATTCTGTGACAGGCGCGTGACAGTCGCCTTGATCAGATCCGGGGCGTCCGGCGGCAATGTGAGTGGCGTTTTCTTGGACGCACGATAACAAGTGTCCGGAGTGGCGGAGCGAAGATTCTCTAATATGTACCGGCGCACCGTTAGTACAGTTCAAATGAGCCGCTGCGCGGATCGGGGCCACGAACGTCAGCAGTTTCTCAGAATAATCCCGGGACAACGAACTGTGCCCCGTCCTTGCGCGCGAGGACGGGGCACAGCAGCAGCATCGGTGGGCTCGGTCTACTCCGGGTTGGTCACCAGGATCGGGCCCTCGGGCGACCACCAGCCCCAGCGGTCCACCGTGTCCATGGTGACGTCGGCCGGCCGCGGGGGCTCGGACTGGTAGGTGCCCAGCGGCGTGTAGGCCTCGATGGAGCCCCAGTCGCGGTTCCAGTCGTGACGCAGGTACGACGGGATCGTCTGGGCACGCTGCGCGGTCTCCACCCACCCGAGCGGGCCGCCACCCTCGTACGACATCCACGTACCGGTGGCGCTGACCGCGAGAGGACGGTCCGGCAGGATCCGGAACTCCGGCAGCTCTGCCACACCCGCGAAGTGCGAGAACGGACGCTGGCACGGGAACTGCATGCTCACGGCCCAGTCCAGCAGGACCGGCGAGGAGGACCCGACCATCTCCTGGACCGTCACGAGCTCGGGGGCACGCGGCGGGGTGATGGCCGCCCATTCGTCGGGGGTGAGGTCGTCGTCGTCGACCCGGATCCGCATGACGTCGGCGTCGGCGGGCACGTCCTCCATCGACACCCGCAGGTTCCGCCACGTAGGGGCGGGGCCGATGTCGTACGGGACGACCGGGGCGCCGACCATCTCGACGCCGTTGCCGGTGTCCCGACCGAACTCGACGGTCACCTCCTGGCCGTACTTGTAGATGCCGTCGGCGTCGAAGCGCCCGATCCGGCCGGCCGCGGAGATCACCAGCAGCGGGTGCGCCTCGCGGTTGTCCGGCAGCTCGTACCACCCGGTCTCGAGGCTTGCCTGCTGCTGCGGGCCCGCGAAGAACGAGCCCAGGACCGGGGTGGTGGCCGGGTCGAGACCGAACGGCAGCGCGACGGTGGAGCCGTTGACGCCCTCGGCGCCGCGGCCACCGCCCGTACCGGCGCTCTCACCGGTGTTGACCGAGGGGCCGCCGCCGGGCTCCGAGGTGGTGTTGGCGGCACCCGGGTCGGAGACCACCGCGTCGGCGGACAGGTCGGGGGCGACACCGTTCGGGGTGAAGCCGGTGTTGTCGCCGGCCTCGATCGTCTCGGCCATGGCCCGGGGGTCGACGGAGCCGTCGGGCAGCCGCGGCGCACCGAGCGGGGCGAGCATGCCCGCGTTGGCGTCCGGCTCGACGAGCACCCGGTCGGCGAGCATGCACGGGTTGCCGGCGAGCGCCGACACGTTGCCCGCGGCGATCGAGTATGCCGGGAACTGCTTCTGCAGCCCCTTGGCGAACGAGGCGACGTTGAAGATCACCAGCAGGCCGGCGACCACCGCGATCGGGGCGGCGGCGAACGTCCGCATCCGGCGTCGGCCCGCCGTGGTCCTGGGCGCCTGCTCGCCGGTGTAGTCGCGGCGCAGGTGCTGCCAGCCGGCGAACGCGAACGTGAGCACCGCCAGGACGAGCAGCACGTTGGACGCGGAGATCCCGCTGACGCTCGGCGCCTTGTCCCACCAGGGGATGCCGTAGCTCGAGACGTACCACCACCCGTTGGGGCCGGCGAACGCCAACGCGAGGACCACCAGGATCACGCCGAGGAACAGGGTGCGGTTGCGGACGGTGCGTACGGCAGACGCGGAGATGGCGAGCGCCCCCAGCGCGGCGATCGCCGCACCGATCCCGGCGTACACGCCGAAGTGGTGGGTCCACTTGGTGGGGGAGAACATCATGAAGAACGCGGTGCCCACCACGACGCCCACGAGGCGCCAGACGGGGCCGGACGCGGCGCCGGGCACCTTGCCGCGCCGCAGCAGCGTGCCGATCACCACGGCCAGGCACAGCAGCACCAGGAGCACCGGCAGGCGGCGGGACAGTGACCCGTCCACCGTCGGGATCATCAGGTAGTAGTAGCGGACGAACTCCTCGAACCAGGCCAGGTTGGGGCCGATCTCGCCGCGCACCCGGATGGCCTCGAGGACCGCGGCGAGCGACTGCACGCCGAAGACGCAGATGAGCACCATGGTCCCGGCGGCCAGGACGGGTGCGACGAGCGCCAGGTAGGAACCGACCTGGCGGCCGCGCACCACCACGGTGTGGACGACGGCCCTCAGGCCCATGATGAGCGCGGCCACGGCCATGAGCCCGGTGGGCCCGGTGGCCAGCGAGAACGAGGCGATGATCACGGCCACCGCGAACGGCAGCATCCGGCGGGTCGCGATGGAGCGCTCGACGGAGACCCAGGTCAGCAGTGCGCCCAGCGCGATCGCCGGCTCGGGGCGCAGGCCGTTGTTGAACGCCATCCAGAACGCGAGGAACACCGCGGCGGCGCTCCACACCACGACGGGCGTGGTGCGGGCGGCGCGCCCGAGGCGTGGCAGCACCTCGCGGCTGATGACCAGCCAGCACAGGATCGCGGCGATCAGTGCGGGCAGACGCATCCAGGGGCTGGCCGTGGACACCTGTGCGAACAGGGTCAGCAGGTCGTAGTAGGGCGAGCCGAACGGCGACTCGGGGACGCCGTACCAGCGGTAGTAGTTGGCCATGTAACCGGCGGGCTCGGCGGCCCGGGCCATCGACATGATGTAGCCGTCGTCGGAGGTGTTGCCGCCGACGAAGTGCCACACGGCGAGCGTGCCGATCACGGCCACGTCGGGCAGGCGTGGGCGGAACCAGCCGCGGGGCAGGAAGCGCAGGCTCCGCCGGCCGTCGGTCTGGTCGAGCCCGTGCAGCGCCCACAGTGCGACCGCCGTCGACAGCAGGCCCAGGACGATCGCCGCCCACTTCAGCGTGGTGGGATCGGTGGTGAAGCGCGAATCCACCTCGACCGACACCGCGAGCTCCTCCGGCACGGCGGTGTCGAGTGGCAGGTCGGTGTAGAGGCCCACCACCATGGGGCGCAGGTTGTCGGCGTCGATGCGCCCGGCCGCGGTGGGGCCGTCGAGACCCTCGAAGGACGCCTCCGCGTAGGTGGGGGCCGCCACCACGCTCAGGACACTGCACTCACCGGCGGCGACCTGATCGCGCGGCGCGGAGACGATGACCCGGTTGCGGGAGACCACGTCGACCGTGTCGGCGGAGGCGCGGATGAACATCGCGCGCTCCCCGGCCTCCTCGCCGGCGGCCGGTGTGGTGGACAGCAGGATGCCGCCGTCCTCCGGGAGGTCGGCGACCAGGGTGCAGGGGATGGTCGCGGTGACCTCCTGCGGGGTGTGCGCCATGAGCGGCGCGGTGACCGACTCGACGGACCCGTTCTGGGGCCACTGGACCGAGGAGGTCGTCTGCGCCACCGGCAGGAACGGCAGGGCCAGGAAGCACAGGGTGCCCACCAGACCGCTGACGATGGCGATGACGCGGAGCCTGGCGACCCGGGAGTCCGAGGCGACCGGGGCGGCGTCCTGATCGGATGCCGCTGGAGTGGCCGGGTCGGAGTCAGGGGACGCGCCCGAGCCGGCTGCGGAGGAAGAGTCTGACACGACGACAGATTCTAGGCGACGATCAGTTCATCGGTCCGGGCGTGGTCCAGCCCCACCGCACCTCACTGCCGCGGATCAGCTCGGCCGGGGTGGCCGTGGGGTCGAGTGGCTCGAACCGCTGGAGGGAGCCCCAGTCTCGCGACCAGTCGTGGTCGAGGTAGGTGGGGACGGTCACGGCCTCGACCGTCTGGGTGGTCCACAGCAGCGGTCCGCCGCCGCCCGCGCTCTGCCACCAGTTGGCGGCGGACGAGGATTCGCGGTCGGCGAGGATCCGGTACTCGGGGATCTCGGCGACGCCACCGTTGTGGACGAACGGCCGCTGGCAGGGGAACGCCAACGCCACGACCCAGTCGATGAGGACGGGATCGGTATGGCCCACGACCTCGTCGAGGGTGCTCAGTCGCGGGTTACGGGGCGGGGTGACGGCGATCCAGCGGTCCGGGTCCAGGTTGTTGTCCTCCACGACCACGCGCACGACCTGGGCGTCCTCGGGGATCTCCTCGAGCGGGATCCGCAGGTTCCGCCACGCGGGCGCCGGCCCGATGTCGGTGGGCGTCATGGAGCCCATCACCTCGAAGTCGGTGGGCCCTGCCGCGCCGACGCGGCCCGGCCGGCCGTACTCGATGCGCACGTCGCCGGCACCGATGCGGCCGGCGACGGCCATCACGAGTAGCGGTCGGTTGGGGCTGCGGTCGGGGAGTCGGTACCAGGCCGAGGTGAGTTCGGCGGCGACCTGCGGGCCGCGCCGGTAGGAGCCCAGCACCGGCGTGGTCTCGGGGTCGAGGCCGAACGGCAGGGCCACGGTGGAGCCGTTGACGGTCAGTGCGCCCCGGCCGCCGGTGGTGCCGGCGTCGACGCCGTCGCCGGGATCGCGCTCGTCGGGCTGGGACTGGGCGAGCGAGCCGGAGGCCTCGGCGCTGTCGACGGTGATCGAATCGGGCAGGCCGTTGGGGGCGAAGCCGTTGACGACGCCGGCGCCGAGGGAGATCTCGGGCCCGGCGCCGATCGCGGTGAGGATCCCGTCGTTGGAGTTCTCCTCGACGAGCACCGAGTCGGCGAGCGAGCACGGCTGCCCGGCGATCGCGCGCATGTTGGCGCGGCCGACCGTGTAGGCGGGGGATTGGGCGAACACCGCGGTGACGACGGAGACCAGTTCGAAGATCACGACGGCGAACGCCACGACCGTCAGGGGCGCGCCGTCGATGCCGCGCCCGTCGCGATGCCGCGCCGCGGGGGTGTCGGCGCGGGAGCGCAGGAACGGGACGTGGCGGGAGACCCGGCGCCACAGGGCGCGTCCGGGTTCGTCGGGCAGGAACCCGATGTGGATGAGCCCGGCGACCAGCAGACACGCGAACCCGCCGAGGAAGGCCAGGTACTGGACCTGGACCCCGCCGACGGAGGGGAAGGAGTCGGCGAAGGGGATGCCGTAGTCGGAGACGTACCACCAGGTGTTGTTGGTGGCGGTGGATAGCCCGACGACGAGGCACAGCGCCGCCCACACGAGCCACCGACTCCGGGCGAGCGATACGGACGAGGAACGAAGGGCGATCACGGCCAGGACCGCCAGCGCCCCGGCCAGCCCCGCGAAGACGCCGAAGTGGTGGGTCCACTTGGTGGGGGTGAACACCAGGAACAGCAGCGATCCCGCGATCACGCCGATGAGACGCCGGGACGGTCCCGCGGCGGCGCCGGGGATCCCGCCCCGTCGCAGCATGACGGCCGAGACGAGCACCAGGCACATGAGCATGAGCAGGACGGGGAAGCGGCGGGCCACGCCGCCGTCGGCCGAGACGCTGAACAGGGCCTCCCAGCGTTCCTTCTCGCCGTACCAGGGCAGGCTCGGCCCGAGCTCGGTGCGGATGCGGGTGGCCTCGAGGACTGCGGCCAGGGTCTGGTCGGCGAAGACGGTGTAGAGCAGCGCCAGGCCCACGGCCAGGACGGGGCCGGCGATCGCGGCCCAGCCGACGATCTTCGCGCGTCGGCGGGCCATGCGGACGAACTCGCGGGCGCCGGCGGCCAGCGCGGCCACGCACATCAGGCCGGTGGGCCCGGTGCCGAGGGAGAATGCGGCCACGCCGATCGCGGCGACCCCCGGCACGAGCCGGCGGGTGGCGATGGAGCGCTCGACCAGCGACCACGTGAGCAGCGCGCCCAGCGCGATGACCGGCTCGGGCCGCAGCCCGTTGTTGAACGCCATCCAGAACGCGAGGAACAGGGCGGCGCCGGTCCAGCGCGGCCGATGCCAGGTGCGGGCCAGCCGGCCGAGGCGGGGGATGACCTCGCGGCTGATGATGAGCCACGAGAGGATGCCGCACAGCAGCGTGGGTAGGCGCATCCACGGACTGGCGGTGGAGATCTCGGCGAAGACCCGCAGGATCTCGTAGTACCAGCCGACCGGGGACTCGGGTGAGCCGAGCCAGCGGAAGTAGTTGGCCATGTAGCCGCTCGGTCCGGCGGAGCGGGCCATGGTGAGCAGGTAGCCGTCGTCGGAGGTGTTGGCGCCCACGAAGTGCCAGAAGGTCAGGACGCTGATCACCACGCCGTCGACCCCGGAGAGGCGCAGCCACGAGCGGGGCACGAAGCGCCGGTCGGAGCGGCCGTCGATGCGATCCAGGCGGTGCAGGAACCAGACCGAGGCGATCGTGGCCGCCACCCCGATCAGCATCAGCACCAGCTTGATCAGCGTCGGGCTCGAGGAGTAGCGGGAGTCGACCGTCACCTCGACGGTCGATTCGCCGAGGCCGTCGGGCGCGGTCGCGGCGGTCAGATCGGTGAACACGCCGGTGACCTGCGGCCGCATGCTGCCGGGGACGGCGGCGCGGACGGGATCGTCGGCGTCCTCGGGATCGCGGTCCAGGCCGGTCAGCTCGGCGACGAGGATGCCCGTCTCTGCCCGCACGTGCAGGGTTTCGCAGTCCGCGTCGCGCAGCGTGGCCAGCGGCACCGACAGCAGCGTGAGGTTGCGGACCACCACCTCGATGACCGGGTCCCCGGCGGCGTCGGAGGACCGCTGCACCACGAGCCCGTCCGAGATCCGGCCGGGGGCGTCCTCGGGCAGTGTGGAGAACACGACGGTGTTCTCCGGGACCTGGCTCAGCGGTCCACACGGCGCCGAGATGGTCAGATCGAGTGGCCGCCCGGACACGAGCGGCGAGGTGACCGAGGCGTAGTCGGGGCCGGCGGTCCACTGCACCTGACTGGTGTCCTGGTGCACCGGCAGCAGGCCGGCGAGGATCGCCAGGACCGCCCCGAGGAAGCCGGTGATGATCGCCCAGCGGCGGTCGCGGGCCATTCCCGGGTAGGGGTGGAGACCGAGTGGCCGGTCAGGGTCGGTGTCGCGGCGCGGGTCGGCGACGTCGTCTGCCCGCTCGTCCGGCTCGTGGATCGTCACTCCGGATCACCGCACCACGATCACGGCGAACGGTCCCACGTCGTGGACCTCGAAGTGTGGCCCGGAGACCGCCTCGGCGGGGATGGTGACGGAGAAGCGCCGCACGTTGGGATCGTTGGGGTAGGTGTCCTCGGCCAGGCGCAGTGAGTAGCCGTCGCCGGTGGGCCGCGCCAGGATCACGTCGGGGCCGCGCCAGTCCGTGCCGGTCATGAGGGCGTGGAGCTCCTCGCCGCTGGTGGCCTCCTCCCACGTGATCATCGCCGCGTTGCGGTCGGCGTAGCGTCCCAGCGGGTTGGCGTAGTGGGAGGTCACCGCCTGGTAGGCCAGGTAGGGGTTGTAGGCGAGGAAGGCGTCCGCGGTACTGACGACGACGAGGTCGGTCTTGTCGCGGCCCGGGAACGCCTCGGCGATCACGGCGTTGACGTCCGCGTAGTGGGACTCCGGCCCGGGCGGGAAGCGGTCGGCCCGCTCGCCTGCCCCGTCGGTGTCGGTGTAGGCGAGCCGGATCTCCTCGTGCAGGTGGTCCGGGATGCCCTGCACCTGCGCGAGCACGGCCAGGGCAGCCACCACGCCCACGGCGGCGCTCGCCCGCCGTCGGTATCCGGTGGCCTCGGCGGCCGGGCGATCCGAGCCGTTCTGGCGTCCGGCGGCCCGCACCAGCAGCCCGGCGACGTCGGCGATCGCGAACACCCCGGCCACCATCAGCAGACCGATGAGCACGGGCTCGAGCCGGAAGCCGAGCATGGTGGTGCCGAGAACGGTGACCGCCATCGACGCGAGGCACCACAGGTAGACGGCGGCCACACCGAGACCGAGGGCCTGCGCGCGGCGCGAGGACCGGGCCCGGACGACGATCCAGATCAGACCGGCCAGGCACACGAGACCGGTCAGCCCGCCGGCGGTCATGGGCAGCGGCAACCGCGCGCCGGAATCAGGCAGGTAGTGCAGGGCGGTGCCGGAGTCGGCCGGCGCCCCACCGAGCGAGGCCAGGAGGTAGGGGGCCCACACGAGGAGGGCGATCGCGAGGGAGCCGACGCCGATCACCGCGAGCCGGGCCGCGGGTAGCCAGGCCGGGTAGTCGGTGCGGCCGCGCAGCGCCAGCAAGGTGGCGATCACGGCCATCAGCACGACGGTGCCGGCGGCGAGCGCCGTGTACAGGGTGTACATGCTGGCGGAGGCGCCGAGAAACACCATGGTGGCGACCGTGGCCGCGATGCCGGAGGGCCGCTGGACGGGACCGGGGGCGTCGCCGGCCGGCCGGTCCGCGGTGGGGTGGACGGCGTGCCAGGCCAGGATCAGCACCGGCGGGATGAACAGGGCCACCACGGCGCCGTAGGGCTCAGGGCTGCCGTAGGTGAGCATCATGGCCGTGGAGACCAGTCCCACCACGGCGCCCAGGTCGGTGCGCAGCAGGCGCGTCCACAGGACGGTGACCAGGGCGGCGGCCACGGCCAGCGAGAGGATCGACCACGGTTTGAACGCCGCCCAGCCCTCGAGCCCGGCGAGGTTGGCGAAGCGCCCGCCCAGCCAGAACCAGCCGGACGGGTAGAACGAGGGCAGGTCGGCGTAGGCCATGTCCGGCAGGCCGGGCGACGTGGTGGACCGGCTGAGGAACTGGGTGCGGAACTCCTGGTCGACGCTCACGCCGTGCAGGTAGAGGCGGGACGCCGCCAGCGGGATGCCGAGGGTGGCGGCCACCAGCAGCGCGGACCCGGTGGGCGCGGCGAGCTTGCCCAGACGCACCAGCCCGGCCCGACCGCCCGGCCGCTCACCCGCACGCGCGGCGAGGATCCCCACCACCACCAGCACGAGCGCGGCGGTCTGCCCCACGACGGTCAGCGCGCGCAGGACGTTGGAGTTGCCGTACGCGGGGAACGTCACGAGCGAGAACCCGACGAGGACGACGGCGGTGACGACGGCGGCGAGGAGGGTCGCCGCCCCCGCCAGACCGAGTCCCCGGAGCGCTGGGCGCATGCTCAGAAGGGGAGCTTGCGGAAGATCGGCCGCGGCACGTGGGTGAGCACGGCCATGACCCCGCCGAACGCGGCCGGGGCGAACACCGCGCCCTTGTCGCGACCGGAGTTCTTGACCGCGATCCGGGCCACCTCGTCCTTGTTGATGGTCAGCGGGGCCTCGTCGACGTGCGCCGACATGCGGGTGCGCACCTGGCCGGGCCGGATGACCAGCACGTCGACTCCGTGCTCGGCCAGCGCGTAGCCGAGGCCGGTGTAGAAGGAGTCGAGACCGGCCTTGGTGGAGCCGTAGACGAAGTTCGAGCGGCGGGCTCGCAGACCGGCGGCCGAGCTCATGGCGATGATCCGGCCGTAGCCCTGCGCCTTCATCCGCTCGGCCAGCAGCACGCCCACCGAGACGGCGCCGGTATAGTTGATCTGCGCGATCTGGACCGCCTTGCGCTGGTCCGACCAGAGTTCCTCGTTCTCCCCGAGCAGGCCGAACGCGACGATCGCGACGTCCACGTCGCCCCCGGCGTAGATCTTCTCGAATGCGGCCGGGTGCGTGTCGGTGGCCGCGGCGTCGAAGTCCACGACCTCGACCGCGGTCGCGCCGGCGGCCGTCATCTCGGCCCTGGCGTCCTCGACCCCGGGGTCACCCGGCAGGCACGCCAGGATCACACGCATCGGCCCCTGGGTGAGGTACTCGGCGCAGATGGCCAGGCCGATCTCGGAGGTGCCCCCGAACAGGAGCAGTGTCTGGGGGACGCCGACGGCATTGATCATGGACGGCAGTCTACCGACGGTCCTCAATCCCCCGGCCGCCCGTCTCGATCCCCCGGTGCGCCGCCGAGATCCCCCGCCCTCCGGTCGATAAGAGTGTTCGGCACACGTCGGGCGAGTGGAAATGTGCGGAAGGCTCTTATGGACGGACGGCGGGGGCGGTGGGGCCGCGTCGCCCCGCCGGGTCAGAGCAGTTCGAGACGCCGACCCATGTCGGAGACGAACACGCCGTTGGGGTCGATCCGCCGGCGCGTCGCGATCCACGAGTCGATCTGCGGGTACATGGCGTGGAAGCGCTCGGCCGGGACGCGGGAGTCCTTGGCCGTGTACAGGCGCCCGCCCATCGACATGACCTTCGCGTCGAGGTGGTTGACGAACGCGTTCAGCCGGTCGTTGATGGGGAAGTCCACGCACACGTTCCAGCCCTCCATCGGGAAGGACAGCGGCGCCTGGTTACCGGGGCCGAACAGCTTGAACACGTTGAGGAAGGAGTACTGGCCGGAGCGCTGGATGTCCCCGATGATCTCCTTGAACCCGTCGACCGCGCCCGGCGGGACGATGAACTGGTACTGCAGGAAACCCGCAGGTCCCATGGCCCGGTTCCACTCTCCGAACAGGTCGAGCATGTGGTAGAACTGCGGCAACGTCTTGATCTTGTTCCGGCGCGTCCCGCCCATGCGGTAGTATGCCTCGCCCACCAGGCTGAAGGACCACTTGTTGGCCAGCCCGTTGGGGAAGATGTCCGGGAACGTCAGCAGCGGCTTGGCGTCCATCGTCAGCGGGTTCTTGGCGAGCTCGGGTGCGTACTCCTCGAGCTGCGCGAGCGTCGCGAGGTTGCCCCGCGAGATCGCGGCCCGGCCGAGCTTCGGGGGCGCGCTGATCGCGTCGAACCAGGCGGAGGAGTAGGTGTACCTGTCCTCGGAACCGTCGGTGTGCAGCGCGATCGTCTCGTCGAGCGAGCCCGTCTGGTCGTCGTCGGCGAGGAAGAACGCCGTCTCCGTGCGCGTCATGGCGATCCACACCTTGAGCACGATGCCGGTGAGGCCGTTGCCCCCGACCGTCGCCCAGAAGAGACTGCCGTCCTCGTCGTCGTCGGTCCCTCCCGGCTCCAACGTCAACACCCGCCCGTCCGCGACGAGCAGCTCCATCCGCGTGACGTGGTTGCCGAACGACCCGGCGGAGTGGTGGTTCTTGCCGTGGATGTCGTGGCCGATCGCGCCACCGACCGTCACCTGGCGGGTGCCCGGCAGCACCGGGACCCACAGGCCGAACGGCAGGGCCGCGCGCATGAGCTGGTCGAGGTTCACGCCGGCGTCGACCACCGCGATCGCGTTCTCCGCGTTGAGCTCGTGGATGCGGTTGAACCGGCTCATGTCCAGCACCAGGCCACCCGAGTTCTGGGCGCTGTCGCCGTAGGAGCGGCCGAGGCCGCGGGCGATCACGCCGCGGCGCAGGTGGTGCGGAGACGAGGCGTTGGCGTCGTTGACCGTCGCGACCGCTGCCGAGATCTCGTCGACCGACCGAGGAGTGAGTACGTGGCTCATCGCGGGCGCGGTGCGCCCCCAGCCGGTCAGGCGCTTGAGCTCGGTGTCCAGGGAGGGCCGGGCCGGGGTCGTGTTCTGTGCAGTGCTCACGCAGTCGAGGCTACCGCCACAGCGGCCCGGGCTCGTCTACACGTGGACCCTGGGCAGACGGCGCAGGCGCTGGCTCCGGACCGCGCAGGCGCGAGCGCGGACGCCGGCTGGGCTGTGCGCGAGCGCGGATGCCGGACCCGCTACGCCTGACAGCCGCTGGTGAAGGGCACGCCCCGGGCGCGGGCGTCCACCCAGTCGAGGGCCGGCCCCACCGCGGTGTAGGCGGCGGTGATGTGTTCGCCGGCCACGGGCGTGTACTCGACGTCGGCGCCCGCCTCGCACCATTCGTCGGTGAGCCGGCGGGCGGTCCACTCGGGGACGAAGAAGTCGCCGGGGCCCGTCGAGGAGCCGGGGCCGGGTCCGATCGGGACGGTGGCGTCGCCGTGCCACACCTGTACCGGGCCGGTCGGGACCTCGCGCGGGTCGGCGCTGCTGGCGGGGTCGGCGGTGCCCAGCCGGTTTCGGGCCATGACGCGCTGGACGGTCGGGTCGGTGCGCGGGTCGACGTCGGTGAGCATCGACAGGGGCGCGCGGAGGATCCCGATCGCGGTGTTGGCGGCGGCGCACGAGTCGCGAAGGTGATAGGCGGCCACGTCGCCGGTGTCGTTGAGCAGCGGGTAGAGCTCCGGGTACTCGCGGGCGAGTCCGAGCACGGCGGCCCGGTAGAGCCCGGAGGCGACGGTGCCGTCCATGCTGTCGAACAGATCGGAATAGTCGGCCGGGACCCCGCCGACGGAGGAGCCGACCAGCACCCCGGTCAGTTCGGGCGCGTACACCGGCTGCAGCTGAGCCGCCCACCCGGTGGCGATCCCGCCGCCCGAGTAGCCGACCTGCACGATGCGCGAGTCGGCGAACAGCGGGTCGGTGTCACCCGGCGGGACGAACGCGCGCGCGGCCCGCATCCCGTCGAGGACGGCCCGCCCGTTCGCGCGGCCCGCGGCGTACGCGGCCTTGGGGCCCTGGAAGTCGGTCACCACCAGCCCGTACCCGCGGTCGGCGAGGATCTGCAGGAACGGCGGCAGCTCGATGTTGAACTTGTTGGGCAGCACGTGCGAGGGCATGCATTCCAGCCCGAGCGAGTCGATCGTGACATTGAACGACACGAGCGGCCGCGGCCCGGGCCCGTCCCAGGGGGTGGCCGGCTCGAGGATCGTGGAGACGATCTGCTGCGGCTGGTCGTGCGAGTCGGCGCTCTGCACCAGGACCTGCCATCCGCGACCGAAGTTGCGCATGTTGATCGGTGGGACGGTCACCGGCCGGGTGGCGAGGATGGTGCCGTGCGCGGTGGCCGGGTCGACGGCGGGCGGATCCGAGTACCAGGGGTCAGGCGACGGGCTGGGGAGGTACCGCTCCGGCGTGCGCTCGTGTTCGGGCGCGGGGCGGAAGTCGGCCAGTGGGTCGGGGAGTTCGACCGAGCCGGGCGAGAGGGTCGGTGCGGCGCCGGGCGAGAACGTCGGTGCGGTGCCGGGCGTGTCGGCCACCGCGGCCGGGGAGCCCGCGAGCACACAGGCCACGGCGAGGGCCAGTGTGGAGACGAGGCGGCCGGGGAGGGGGCGGGGCCGAGGGGTCATGCGTCTACGGTAGCGGCACCATATGGGCACACGCGCCGGACCGGCGCCCGAGGTGTCGATGTTCACTTCCCGGCGCGCCGACCTACGCTGGTCGGGTGAGTTCCTCCCCAGACAGCACGGGCACGGGCGACGCGGACCTGCCGGGCGATTCGGTCCTGGATTCGCTGCGCGGCGCCGTCGACCCGCTCGAGTCGCGGCACGAGTCCGACCCGGCCGCCCCGACCGACCTCAAGACGCAGATCATCCGGTTCTTCCTGACCGGCGTGCTGTCGGCGATCGTCGACTACGGCCTGCTGCAGCTGTTGATGCTGGTAGGCGTCAGTCCGGGTTGGGCCAAGGCGCTCTCGTTCGTCGCCGGCACGCTCACCGCCTACGCGCTCAACCGGCGGTGGACGTTCCAGGCGGAGCCGTCGCGGGCCCGGTTCGTGGCGACGATGTGCCTGTACGGCGTGATGTTCGGCGTCCAGTGGGGCCTGTTCATGGTGCTGATGCCCTGGTTCCAGAGCATGGGGTGGACCGAGTTCTGGGCCAGCACGATCGGCTACGTGATCGCGCAGGGTGTGGCAACGGTGACCAACTTCATCGTTCAGCGCACGGTGATCTTCCGGGTGCGCTGAGCGTCGTGACCGCCGTGATCCTGCTGGTCGCCGCACTGGCGCTGTTGGTGGTGCCCGGCGCGGCGATCTGTCTGGCCACCGGCCTGCCCTGGCGCGACGCGGTGGCGGTGGGCCCGGCCCTGACGCTCGCGGTCGTGGCGGTGGGCTGCACGGTCACGGCCGCCACAGACGTGGCCTGGGCTCCGGCCTCGGCGGGGGTGACGGCGCTCGTGGCGCTGCTGTGCGCCGGGATGGTGGGTATCGCCGTCCGGGTGGCGGCGGGCCGGGCGCGATCGCGGGGCGGGAACGAGTATGACGACGACGACGCCGTCACCCGATCCCCGAGGCGGTGGGTGGGCGATCTCGTCGTCGTCGTACTCGCCGCCCTGCCCGCGGTGCAGTTCGGGATCGCGACCCGCGGCCTCACGGCGATCCCGCAGTACTGGGACGCCCTCTTCCACGGCGGTGCCACGCGGTACATCGCTGAGACCGGGCAGGCCGGCCTGACCGACCTCGCGCCGGTGAGCCAGCCCGCCAACCCGCACTTCTACTATCCGGACACCTATCACGCACTCACCTCGCTCCTGCTGCACCTACCCGGCGACGGCACGCCCGGGGCGCTGAACGGAATGCCGGGCGCCCTGAACGCGATGTCGGCGGTGACGGGCGTGGTGTTCGTCCTGGGCGTGGCGCTCCTGGCCGGACGGCTGTGCGGTGGGTCCCGGCTGGCGGCGGTGGGCGCCGCAGTCGTCGCGGCATCGTGCTGGACATTCCCCTTCCAGGTTGTCGGGTGGGGGCCGTTGCTGCCGTTCGCACTGGGTGTGGCGGTGATCCCGGGGCTGTTGGTGCTGGGGGAGAGGCTCTCGGTAGTGCGGCCCGGCATGACGTGGATCGGGACGGCGGCGGCCGCGTTGCTGCTCGGTGCCGGGATGACGGGGGCGTGGTCAGTGCATCCCTCGGTGGCGCTGGCGGCGGCGATCCCGGTGGGTGCGCAGGCCGTGGCCGGGGTCGTGGCCGCGCCCGGGGTGCCGTCCCGGCTGACGGTGGTCGGCGGATTCGCGCTGGCGACGCTGCCGGTGGGCGCGTACGCGGCGTGGACCTTGAGCGTGTTGTCGGCGGATGCCGCGGGCGGCGCGTCGGGATTCTCGTGGCCACGGCAGATGGGAGTCGCCCGCGCCGTCGCCGGGGTGTTCGATCTCGGTCCCTCCGCGGCGGCGTCCGCGGGGACGACCTTATTGGTGCTCATCGGTCTGGTCGGAGCAGTGGCCCACCCGCGATGGCGCCGACCGCTCGCAGCTGTGGTGACGGCGTTGGTCGTCTACGGGGTGTTGTATGTGCTCGCCGCAGGGGTCGAGGGCGACTGGGTGCGGGCGTTCACCGGATTCTGGTGGGATGACATGTACCGGTTCGCGGCGTTGCTCGCCGTGCCCTCGGCGGTGCTGGCCGGCGCCGGGGTCCGGGCGCTGATCCCCCGGGGCCCCGCACGCAGGCCCGCCGCGCGTGTCGGCTGCGTCATCGCGACGGTGTGCCTGCTGGCCGCGCTGTCCGGGCAAGCGCTTCTGGTACGAGAAGTGCGGATCTGGGGTTACGGGGACGGGCCGGCAGTCACCGCTTCGGAGCGCGTCGTCCTGGACCGGCTGGGCGAACTGTATGACGGCGGCGTGATGCTGGGCGACCCGTTCGACGGCACCGCGTGGGCGTACGCCCTGCACGGGGT
Organism: Dietzia sp. NPDC055877; assembly: GCF_053615975.1. Classification (NCBI taxonomy): domain Bacteria; kingdom Bacillati; phylum Actinomycetota; class Actinomycetes; order Mycobacteriales; family Dietziaceae; genus Dietzia; species Dietzia sp. NPDC055877. The sequence goes on from NZ_JBSHCV010000019.1 coordinate 17,110, forward strand.
GCCGGTGGTTTTCGGCACGCCGCTGGCGGACGACCCGGTGGCCCAGGTCGGCGGCGATCGCATGACCCTCTACACCTCGATCAACCGGTACGGCTTCGACCCGTCGATCACCTACGAGGTGCAACGGCAGGACGTGCGGTGGGTGGTGGTGGGAACCGGCGTGGTGGGCGGACCGGGGCGGCCCGGCGGCTTCATCGGTCTCCACCTCAACCCCCACCTGCGCCTGGCGGCGGAGAACGAGGGCGCCCGTCTCTACGAGGTTCTGCCGGTGCCCGCGGATCATCCTCCTTCACTCCCACCACCGGGCATTCCCCCGGTGACGCCCCCCGAACAGCCGCCGAACACCGACTCACCGGTCGTCGACGCGATCCCGGCGGGGTCGGGGACTAACCTGGGCGGCACCGGATAACCGATCTTCAGGAGCGCATCGCCCCCATGGACGCCACCACCGTGACCGCCGCAGGTGCCGGCACCGGCGCCGACAGCGCCGACTGCGACCTGCTCCTCCAGCGGACCCTGTTCTCGGGCCCCCGCAAATGGGTCAACGACGACCTCTACTCGCGCGTCACCCGCGGCGTCGTGCGCCGCACCCGCACGGAGCTCCGGCTCGAACCCGGCGCGGCCGTCGACACCAACACCTACTTCGGCCGGTTCGAGGCCTCCTACTGGCAGCGGTGGACGTATCTCACCGAGCTGACGGTGCGGGTGTCGATCGAGTCGGCCGGCCGGGTGGACGTGCTGGCGCGCGCCTCCGACATCGGCTCCCACGTGCGCACGGTGGACATGGTCCATCACGACGGCGACGGGATGGCGGTGCTGCACGTCCCGCTGGACACGTTCACCGACGGTGGCGCGATGTGGTTGGAGTTCCACGCGGTCGACGCCGAGGCGACGGTCTCGGAGGTGGCCTGGAGTACGACGACGACGAGGCCGGCCCGTCGTGCGGCGGTGGCGATCTGCACCTTCAACCGCGCTGATGACTGCGCGGCCACCGTGGACTCGTTGGCGTCCGATCCGCTCGTGGCGGACCTCATCGACGACCTCTACGTCACGGACCAGGGCACCGACCTGGTGGAGACCCGCGATGCCTTCGCGCACGCGGCCCAGGAATTCGGCGACCGCCTGCACTACCTCCGCCAGCCGAACCTCGGCGGGGCCGGCGGATTCAGTCGCGGCATGTTCGAGGCCACCGCACCGGAGGCCCCCGGCCCGGTGGACGTGCTGCTCATGGACGACGACGTGCGGGTCGAGCCGGAGACCGTGCTGCGCCTGTTCGCCTTCGCGGCGGTGACACGTGAGCCGATGCTCGTGGGCGCGCAGATGATGTACCTGTTCAACCCGGACTACCTGCTGGTCTCCGCCGAACGCACGCACCTGGCCGAGCTCAGGGGCGGCCTCGACGCGGACGAGTTCGCGCTACGCGACGAGTCGGTCGTGGAGAACCGCCAGGAGCGGCGGATCGACGCCGAGTACAACGCGTGGTGGTCCTGCCTCGTCCCGGGCGAAGCGGTGGAGAAGGTCGGCCTGCCGATGCCGTACTTCTTCCAGTGGGACGACATCGAATACGGGTTGCGCTGCCGCCAGGCCGGGATGCCCACGTGCACGCTGCAGGGCGCGGCCGTGTGGCACGCCGACTTCTACTGGAAGGACGGCGACGACTTCGGCCAGTTCTTCTCGCAACGGAATTCACTGGTCACGGCCTCGATCCGGCAGGGCATCGACCCGAAGGACATGGCCAAGAACCTGGCGCGCACCGTGCTCCGCGCGATCGCGGCCATGCAGTACGGGCTGGCGGCCACGCGGCTGCGGGGCATCGAGGCGTTTCTCGACGGTCCCGACGGTGCGTTCGGTGTCGGGGACGGTGGCCAGCGTGCGTTGGCGGCGATTCGCGAGGAGCGCGCGGGGTACCCGGAAACCGCCAAGCTGGGTGTGGAGGCGCTGCCTGCCGGTATCACGGTGGAGCGCAAGGTCGGTATTCCGCGCGCGGACCGCGAGGACCAGGTGCTGGCCAAGCGGCTGCTCGTGCAGAAGCTCGGCCGGCAGCGTCGGGGGGTCGTGGCGATCCCGTACGAGGACGCCGCCTGGTGGCATGTGGCGCTGTTCGACGAGGTGTACGTGACCGACGCGTCCCAGACCGGGGTGCACCACCGCAAGGTGGATCCGGCCCGTGCCTCCGAGCTCCAGAAGCGGCTGGCCTCGCTGCTCGCGCGCTTCGTCCGCGAGACCCCGGTCGCGCAGGAGCGCTGGCGGCGGGCCGAGGCCGAGTTGACCACGCGGGAGACTTGGGCGCGACTCTACGGACTGTGAGCCCCGGCGCGGGACGAGTCGCGCCGGGCCGTGCGCGGGACTTTATCCACAGGCCGTCCCCTGTCCACAGACGACCGGCTCGATGCTCGTTTTCGGCGGGGTGGCAGCCACCGCGTAGTTCACAGTGGACGGCATGAATCCGTCTGCTCCGATCACCCCGTCGGCGTTTCCCGCACTGTCCGTTCCCGCCGGCGAGCCCTGGCCGCTCGAGCTGCAGATGCTGCCGCCGGGACCGTTGACGTCGGCCGAACTGGTGCAGCAGGTGTCACCCTCGCTGGTCAGGAGGCATTACCACCGGATCTGGCATGGCATGTATCGGCGCGAGGACCAGGCCGACGGTCTCGAGATCCGCAGCCGCGCGCTGGCAAGGACCTTTCCCGACGGTGTCCTGCGCGGGCGCAGCGCGGCGCTGATGTGGGGCGACGACTCGGCGCCGGAGGACGCGCCACCGGAGATCTGGCTCCCGGCCACCCGCCGGACCCGTCAGGGGCGGGTGTACCGGTACGGGGCGATGCCCGGGCACGCGATCACCGAGGTCGACGGCGTTCGGGTGACGACACCGCTACGGACCTGCCGAGACCTTGCCGTGGACCTCGAGTTCGAGGACGCGGTGGTCTCAGTTGAGCGACTGTGCGCGATGGTGGCGGAGTTGCCCGCCCAACTGCGGGCAGCGGCCGATCATCCGAGCGGGCGAGGGGCACGCGATTTCGAGCAGGTCGTGCGCGCCTGCGACCCACGGTCGGTCTCGGCCATGTCATCCAGGGCGCGGATGGTCCTCGCAGATGCGGGCTGTGGGGATTTCGGACATGGTCACCAGGTGCGGTTGGGCAGAAACATGGTCGAACTGCCGCTGGCCGATCCCGTCGCGAGATGCGCTGTGTACACCTCACCAGCACCGGCATCAGTGCGGTGGGAGAGGTCGTCGCAGGCGGGGGACGCGGAGTCCCTCCGGGCGCGAAGGGACAGGGCCTCCGCTCGTCATCAGTCCCGGCTCCAGGGCGCCGGCTGGACGGTGATCATCGTGCGTGAACTGGCGCGAGGGGCCGCGACTCTGCTGCCGCGGCCGGGCACGGTTCCGGATACCGGACCGGCGGGCGTTGCCCGGAGGGCCGCGGGCTTGCTGGCCGCGCGGTGGCCGACGACCGAGCTCCGCCTGCCCGCTCACGGGGAGGCCGCCAGCGACCCGCACGGGCTCTGGGGCGCACCGTGGTGATCGTCGGGTGCGTGGCGCTTCCCGCGGGAGATCAGTTCCGGCGCCGGACGGACATCGTGTGTCGGGCCTCGACCACGGCCTTCTCGCGGGAGTCGACGATGAGGGCGGTGTGCACCACGCTGGTGCTGCGCTGTTCGGAGAGTTGGTCGCGGATCATGTCGGCCTCGGTGGCCGGGACCTCGACCCTGCACGTCAGCCGGCCGCGGCCCGGCCGGTGGAAGTCGATCGTCGCGCTCTTCGTCCACACCTGGTAGCCGCCACCGAGCTGTCCGGACAGCAGTGCGCCGTAGAGCACGTCGGTGGCGGCGAAGAGCGCGCCTCCGAACGCCGTGCCGTTCGTGTTGGCGGTCCACGGGGCCACGCGCATGGTCAGCTCTCCGCTGGTCCAGTCCGGGGCGATGTGTCGGATGCGGATCCCCGACCCGAGCAGAGGCGGGTAGAGCGACGCCAGCACGGGGAACGCCGTGGGGCTGGCGGAGTAGCGGTGCAGCATCGTCTTGGGCACGCCGCGATCGTAACTTACTCGCCGGTCAGTTCGCGCCCGCCCAGGGTCAGCCGCGTGGCCACCGCCCTGGGTCGCGACCGGTCAGCGCGAGGGCCGTGTGGCGCGCGGGGACGCCGGGGCCGTCGAAACCCGGAACCGGGGGGTCGAACAGGTCCGGCGCGGGATTCTCGGCGAGATCGGCGCGGACGAACTCCAGTACCGCCTGCTCGAGATCGTCGCCCCACGGCAGGTCGCGGCCCTGGGAGGCGGCGATGTCCCAGGCGTGGACCGCCAGATCGAAGGTCTGCTGGGCCAGATAGTGCCCGGCCGGCGCGCTGCCGTAGGAGAGGTTGACCTCTGTGTCCGCGCCCGTCCCCCGCCACGCGGCGGACACCGGCGCCCGCACCCCACGCCACTGGTCTACGAGGTCGGGGCCGGACATCTCACGCAGGCGGCGCAGCGGGCCCTCGAGGTCCTCGGCCACCTCGTCGACCGTCCCGCCCGCGAGCAGGCCCGGAACCCAGAGTTGCTCGTCCACCACGTGGGCGAGCACCTGGCGCGCGGTCCACGAACTGCACGGCGTGGCGGCATCCCAGTCGGTGGCTCCCGCCAAAGCCTCCTCGAAGACGTCGGCGGCGCGGGCTTGCAGGGCGATCCAGTCGGTCATACGCCCATCATGCGCTCCCGGCCATCTCGCCGCATCCCGCCGGCTCAGGGCTTGTCGAAGTGCTCGCCCGCGCCCATGCGTTGCAGGCGCAGCCACTCGCGGAAGCCGGCCGGGTCGCGGCGGGAGACGAGGAAGTACCAGCCGAATCGCACGATCTCCTGCGGGATCAGCTTGCGCATGCCCGGCTGGGACAGCAGGTAGCCGCGGTTACGGTAGGTGAAATGCCGCTTGACCGGGTCGTCCGGGAACTGCGTGTGCATGCGGCCGCCGAGGATCGGTTTGAACTCGTCGGAGCCCTGCGGGTGGAGGTACGCGGTGGTCAGGCACGTGCCGAACGGTAGGCCGGAGCGGGCGAGGCGGCGGTGCACCTCGACCTCGTCGCCGCGGATGAACAGGCGCAGATCGGGCACGCCCACGCGATCGAGCGCGTCGGCGGTGAACAACGCGCCGTTGAACAGCGAGGCGATGCCCGGCAGCAGGTCGGTGCCCGCCCCGGTCGCGCTGGTCGCGTCGGCCGGGTCCGTCGCCACGTCGCGCTGGTCGTCGGCGAACAACTCGCTGCGCCACCGACGCCACACCAGACCGCGGCGCAGGGGGAAGGCCAGGCGATCGGGGTCGTCGAGGTCGCACACGACCGGCGAGACCTGCGCCAGACCGTGTCGATCCATGCAGCCGAGCAGGGCGGCCAGGACGTCAGGGCCCTCGGGGCGGCCGTCGTCGTCAGCGCACCACACCAGGTCGGCGCCGGTGGCGAGGGCGTGCAGCATGCCGAGCGCGAACCCGCCCGCGCCGCCGAGGTTGTGCTTGGAGCCGATGTAGGTGGCCGCGACCGGCTGCGATTCGACCAGCTCGCGCACGGCCTGCTCGTCGGCGTTGTCCACCACGACCAGGTGGTCGATCGGCCGGGTCTGGCCGCACACCACCTCGAGCGAGGCGCGGAGCTGCTCGAGGCGGCGATGCGTGACCACCACGGCCACCACGCACCGCGAGTCGGCGGATCGCTGCCCACTTACGCGCCCGGATTGCGCACTTTGCGCCGGGTTGCGCGCCCTGTTTGCGTCGTTCCGGGTGCGCAACTCGTCAGCGCCGGCGCCGGACTGCGGGCCGCCCGCGCCATCGGCCAGCGCGCCGCCAGCGCCATCCGCCCTCGCGTCGCCCGCGCCGGAGCCGCCGGACCCCGCCCCGGCCTCAGCCCTCACGCTTCATCCTCTCCATGTATTCCGCGATCGAGCGGCCGGCCTCGGGCCCCTCGTAGGCGGTGACGATCTCCTCGATGCCGCCGCTCTGCCGGATCCGGCCGTGGTCAATCCACATCGCGGAGTCGCACAGCTGCGCGAGGAACTCGTTGGAGTGCGAGGCGAACACCAGGATGCCGGAGCGCGAGACCAGGTCGGCCAGCTTCACGCGCGCCTTCTTCATGAACTCCGCGTCCACGGCGCCGATGCCCTCGTCCAGCAGCAGGATCTCGGGATCGATCGAGGTCACCACGCCCATCGCGAGCCGCACGCGCATGCCGGTGGAGTAGGTGCGCAGCGGCATGTCGAGGTAGTCACCGAGCTCGGTGAAGTCGGCGATCTCCTCGACCTTGGCCTTCATCTGCTTGCGCGTCTGCCCGAGGAACAGACCGCGGATGATGATGTTCTCGTAGCCGGAGATCTCCGGGTCCATGCCCACGCCCAGGTCGAACACGGGCGCCACGCGGCCGCGGATCCGTGCGGCGCCGCGGGTGGGCTCGTAGATGCCGGACAGCAGCCGGAGCAGCGTGGACTTGCCGGCGCCGTTGTGTCCGACCAGGCCGATGCGGTCTCCCTCGCGGAGGGAGAGGGTGATGTCCTTGAGGGCTTCGACGACGACGACGTTGGACGCGTTCCGCCCGATCGCGCCGCCTGCGGACCCGAGGACGGCCTTCTTGAGCGACCGCGACTTGGCGTCGAAGATCGGGAAGTCCACGCAGGCGTCGACGCAGTCGATGGACACGCCGCCGGGAGTGGGCGCAGCAGGACTCATGGGTTGTACCTCCTACACCCAGTACGGGACTCGGGAGCGGAACTTCCGCAGGGCGAGGAACGCCAGCAGCAGGCCGACCGCGGTGCAGCCCAGGACGATCCACCAGTGGTAGGCGGCGACGGGCTGACCGAGCATCGGCGCGCGGACGATCTCCAGGTAGTGGTAGAGCGGGTTGAGCTCGGCGATGCGGGCCCGGTCGGCGATCTGGCCGCCCTGCTCGTACAGCGTCTGCGTGGTCCACACGATCGGGGTCATGTAGAAGAGCAGCTGCACCATCGAGTCGAGCAGCGGCGCGATGTCGCGGAAGCGGGTGGCCAGGATGCCGAACAGCATCGACACCCAGACGCCGTTGATCATGAGCACCGCCAGGCCCAGGGCCGACAGCAGCAGTTCCCAGCCCAGCGGGCGCGGGAAGACGATCATGAGCACCACCCAGATGACCAGGTTGTGCAGCAGGAACAGGAACTGACGCCAGACCAGCCGGTAGACGTGCACGCTCAGCGCGCTGGGCAGCTGCCTGATCAGGCCCTCGTTGGCGATGAAGACCTCGGAGCCCTCCTTGATGCATCCGGAGATGAATCCCCACATGATCAGGCCCACGGTGACGTGGGGCAGGAAGTCGGCGAGCGGGATCTGGAACAGGATGGAGTAGAGGAACCCCAGCGCCACGGCCATGACGCCGGTGGCGATGGTGATCCACAAGGGCCCGAGCGTGGAGCGCCGGTACCGCTGCTTGATGTCCTGCCAGCCGAGGGAAAGCCACAGCTCGCGCTGGTGCAGCCCCTGCCGGAGGTCGCCCACGGCACGGCGGAAGGTCTGGGAGTCATTGACGATCTCGCCGCGTGCGCGCTCGTCGGGGAGCGTCGCCGAGGTGGTATCGGGATGGGACTGGTCCTGCACGAACGCGAAGCCTACTAGAGCGGCGGGCCTCGGCAGCCCCGCCGCGAGGGGGCGTAGACAGTAGGCATGACGACCAGCACTCAGATCCAGCTCGCCAGCCGACCCCGCGGGTGGCCGACGCACGAGAACTTCCGCACCGCCACCGTCGAACTTCCGGAGCTCGGAGAAGGGGAGATCCGGGTGGCGAACGAGTTCGTCTCCGTCGACCCGTACATGCGCGGCCGGATGAACGAGGGGCGCTCCTACATCCCGCCGTTCGAGCTCGACCAGACCATGACCGGTGGGGCGGTGGGCCGCGTGGTCGAGTCCCGCTCGGACGAGCATCCGGTGGGCGCGGTGGTCCTGCACGACCTCGGGTGGCGGGACGTGGCCCAGGGGCCGGGCCGGCAGTTCCGGGTGATCCGGGAGATCGACGGCGTGCCGAACTCCGCGCACCTGGGAATTCTCGGCACCACCGGGCTCACCGCGTACGTGGGGCTCATGCATGTCGCGCGGTTCACGGCCGGGGACACGGTGTTCGTCTCGGGCGCTGCCGGCTCGGTCGGTTCGGCGGTCGGGCAGATCGCGCGGCTCGAGGGGGCCTCGAAGGTCGTCGGCTCGGCGGGTAGCAGGGAGAAAGTGGATACGGTCACCGGGCGGTACGGGTTCGACGCGGCGGTGAACTACAAGGACGGCCCGGTCCGCACGCTCCTGCGCGGGCACTTCGGCGACGTGGACGGAGAGGGGATCGACGTCTACTTCGACAACGTCGGTGGCGACCACCTCGAGGCCGCGCTGGACCTTATGAACGACGAGGGCCGCATCGCGATGTGCGGCGCGATCAGTTCCTACAACTCCACCGAGCGCGCCCCCGGGCCAGACAACCTCTGGCTCATGATCACGCGTCGGCTGACGATGCAGGGCTTCACGATCAACAAGCAGATGGGCCACTACAAGGAGTTCGTGTCCAAGGTCGCCCCGTGGGTGGCCTCCGGTGAGCTGGTCTTCGACGAGACCGTGGTGGACGGGATCGACAACGCCGTCGATGCGTTCCTCGACATGATGGGCGGCGCGAACGTCGGAAAGATGGTCGTCAAGATCTGACCCGGCGCCTCGGCCGGCCGGGGCCGAGGCGGTAGGCCCGCGCGTCACCTGGACGCATGACCTGGGGTGGGGCGCTGGACGCCGGGCGCGGTGCGGCAGGGTGGAGCCATGTCGTCCCCGCTGCGCCGTGCCGCGTCCGTCGATCCATCGCCGCCCTCGCCGGGTGAGCGTCTGCCGGATCGTGTCGCCGCCGGGCTCCGGCAGCGGGCGCGTCGCTCGCTGGACGGGCTGCGCGCCGCCGCGGACGCCCGCTGGGGCCGGCCCCGCGACGAGAGTCGGCCGATCTACCTGGTGGCCCCGGCCGGCCACCCGAACCACGGCGACGAACAGCTGTTGGCCGGCTGGCTGCGCTACCTGCGGCATCGCCTGCCCGGCACGCCCGTGGTGGTGGACTGCCACACCCCCGGACAGGCCGCGGTGTTGCATCACGCCGAGCACCCGGACGTGCTGTTCACCGACACGCTGTGGCGCCTGGCGGGGGAGCACGCGGGGCACGAGCCCTCCGCGGCCGACGCCGGCGCCGACTCCGACGCCACCGCAGCCCCCGCCACCGCAGCCCCCGCCGCCGCGGCCGTCGCGTTCTGCCGGCACGCGGTCGCCGACCTCGGCACACGCCCGGCGCTGGCCTCGGGCATCGAGCTGCTGCGTAGCGCATCCATCATCCATCTGATCGGCGGCGGCTACGTCAACGACCAGTGGCCGCATCACCTCGGCGTGGTGGCCGGCGCGGCGGAGGCCGGCCGGCTGGCGGACGCGAACGTGGTGGCCACGGGGCAGGGCTTCACCCCGTGCGCGGACGTCGGGCCGCTCGCCGACGCGCTGGCCGGGTTCGACCTGGTCACCGTCCGCGACGCCGCGTCCCGCCACCTGCTGGCGGACACCGACGCGCCCGTCCATCTCGTGGGCGACGACGGCTGGCTGTCCCTTGCGGGCGGAGGCGGGATCGAGGCCGGCGATCACCCCGTCTACTCCGACGACCCCCACGCCGCCCGCGACCTCGTGCTGTGCGCGCAGTCGGATCTGGCGGAGCCGGAGGTCGTCGCCGGGGCCGTCGCGCAGATTCTCGCCGCCTGGAAGATCCCGGGGGAGCGGATCACCGTGGTGGAGTCGATCCCCGGCGGGGACCGCGTGGTGTGGGACCTGGTGTGTGCCCGCGCCGACGCCGCGTCAGCGACCGACACGGGGGCCGTCGGTCGGGGCGACGACGACGAGGTGGGCCGCGCGCTCGCCGGTCTGCAACTGCCCATGGCGCGTTTCGTGCCGTTCCAGGAGCTGTGGGCCACGGGACTGCCCGCACGGTCCGGGCAGGTATGGCTGACCACCCGTTTCCATCCACATCTGTTCGCGGCCGCGCGCGGAGCCTTCGGAGTGGCGCTCCGGAGCGGGTCGGCGTACTACGACGTCAAGCACGCGTCGCTGGCCGATGCGGGATCGCCGTGGGTCACCGTGAACGCGCACGACGTCGTCGTCGACCCCCGGGTACCAAACCCGCCGACGGCGGGCGGTTTCGACTCGTCGGCGGTGTCCGCGCTGATCGCCGCGGCGGAAGCGCTGGCCGACGAGGTGTACCCGCTGTGACGCCGCAGGACATCGGCCTCGACGGGCGGCGCTTCGCCGGCGTGACCAACTCCGCCGACGGCGAGGTGGGGCACGCGACGGTGTTCACCTACCGCCAGGACGGCGAGGTGATCTGGGCCGAGTACGGCGGCGGCGCCGTGGTCCGCGGCTACCTGGTGGGCACCCGCGCCGGGGAGGTGCTGCGCTTCCGGTACTCGCACCTGGGCACCGACGGGCAGACCTCGGGCGGAGTCTGCGAGTCGACGATCGAGGTGACGGTCGACGGCCGCGTGCGGTTCCACGAGGCCTGGACCTGGGAGTCGCGTCCGGGCTCGGGCACCAGCGTCGTCGAGGAAATCCGGTGATCGGCTAGCGGTTTTCGGATCGCGACCGCGGCGGTACCGTCCCCACGACGGGCCGATGACACGGCCATCCGCGATCGCGAGAGGATCCGAAATGTCCGAGGACACCCGTTCGCCCGAGCAGATCGTCGCCGACCTCGTCGAGAAGTCGCCCATCTGCATGGTCACCACCACCGCGGCCGATGGCCGGCTCGAGGCCCGCCCGATGACGCGGCAGGACTCCGCATTCGACGGCCGGATCCGATTCCTCGCCCCGCGCGACGGCGATCTGGTCACCGAGGTTCGTGCCAACTCGAAGGTCAATGTCTCCGTGCAGTCCTCCGACGGATTCGTGTCCGTCTCAGGCCGGGCGGAGGTCGACGACTCCCGCGAGACCGTCGACCAGAATTGGAGCGCTGCGGCTGAAGCATGGTTTCCGGACGGCCCGGAGACGGCCGTCGGTCTCGTCGTCCACGCCGACTCGGCCGAGTACTGGGACTCGAGCGGCTCCACCATCGCGCACGTCGCGTCGTTCGTCCGGGCGGCGGTGTCCGGAGACGACCACACGCCCGATATGGGCACGAGCGGCACAGTGGAGCTGTGAGATGACGCGCTCTTCCACGGCCGCGCGAGACGCCGGCAGGCCCGGCCGGTGACCGACCCCCGGGGCGATTCCGCTGCCGCACCTCGTGCGGTCCTGGTGATCGGAGCAACAGGGTACGTCGGCTCTCGGCTGGTCCCCCGGCTGCTGGCCGACGGGGCGCGTGTCTCGGTGCTGGTTCGTACGCCGGACAAACTCGCGGACGTCCCGTGGCGGGAGGCCGTCACCGTCCACCGGGGCGGTCTCGAGGACGAGGAGACACTGACGGCGGCGCTGAGTCAGGTCGATGTCGCCTGCCACCTGGTCCACGCGATGGGCACCTCGCCGGATTTCGTCCGCGAGGAGCGTGAGACCGCGCGGACCTTCGTCCGTGCGGCCGAGGCCGCCGGCATCGACAGGATCGTCCACCTGTCCGGCCTGCATCCGCCCGGCGAGGAGGATCTGTCGGACCATCTGCGCTCGCGTGTGGAGGTCGGGCGCATCCTCCTCGGGTCGTCCGTGCCGGCGCTGGTGCTGCAGGCCGGTGTCGTCATCGGCTCGGGCTCGGCATCGTTCGAGATGATCCGACACCTGACCAGTCGCCTGCCGGCCATGGTCACGCCGAGGTGGGTGGGCAACCGGATCCAACCGATCGCCGTCGCCGACGTGATGCACTACCTGTCCGCAGCGGTCGGTTGTTCGATCGAGGACAGCCGCACGATCGACGTCGGCGGCCCCGACGTGCTGACGTACGGCGAGATGATGCAGGTCTTCGCCGAGGAAGCCGGACTGCACCGACGGATCATGCTGCCGGTCCCGCTGCTGACGCCCACGTTGTCCGCGCTGTGGAGCGGGCTCGTCACGCCCCTTCCCCGCGGGTTGGCGGGCCCGCTGATCGAGTCGCTGCGCTCCGAGGCGATCGTTCATCGAGACGACGCGGAGTCCGTACTGGGAGCCCCTGCCGGCGGGCGGACCGGTTATCGAGACGCGGTTCGCCAGGCACTGCGGGTCCCGATCGGCCCGCGGAATCCGGCGAGCTGGCCAGAGGCCGATCCTCTCGGCGACCCGGCCACGCAGCTGCCCTCCGACGCAGACTGGGCCGGAGTCCGTCCCCCGGTGCTGTGGCGGGCGGGTAGCTGACGAGAATTACCATGGATGTCGCGTGCCGGACGACTGCCGGAGAGTTGATTCCCCCGGTGTACCTGTCGGAGCACCCTTGATGACCGCCTCGAACACCGTGCCCGGGCGGTACCTGCGCGCGCTGCGCACCGGGGACGAGGACCCCACGGATCCCTCGGCACTGCGCCGGCGTCGGCTCGTCGTGGTGATCGTCACGCTCGCCGCGGGAGTGATCATCAGCGCGTGGGCGCTCCGGATCCCGGCTGGCGACCCTCTGTTCTATCCCGCGACGGCCGCACTGGCACTGGTGTGGTTGATCGGCGCGTTCGCCTCGGGCCCCGTCCACCTCGGCAGCGAACCGTATCGTCCCGGCCGGCGACCTGTGGTGACCTCTGTCGGCATCGCGGCGGCGTTGGTCGCGCTCTTCTGTGCCGGCGCGCTCGTCGTCGCCCAGATCCCCGCGCTGCGTGATCCGGTGGACGACCTCCTCGCGCACGGCACCCGCGGCAATCTCGTGGCGGTCGCCGCGCTCACCGCCGTCAACGGGATCGCCGAGGAGTGCTTCCATCGCGGCGCCGTGTACTCCGCCACGCAGCGGGTCCACCCGATCATCATCACGACGATCGTCTACGCGGCGGTGACCGCGACCACCGGCATCCCGCTTCTCGTTCTGGCCGCCGTGATTCTCGGTGCCGTTACGGCGGTTCAACGGCGCTGTACCGGAGGCGTTCTGGGCCCGTGCATCACTCACGTCGCCTGGTCGCTGGTCATGCTCATCGCACTGGGGCCGCTTCTGGACGCCGCCTCAGCCCTGTAGGGCGTGGCTCCTCCAACTACGTGGTGACCAGCCGTCACCCCGGTACGCATTCCCTGCCGTGCACCAGGGGATGTGCTGACTGTAGTGGCGGCTCGTCAGCGGGGCCCGCTCGATCTTTATGCAAACTGTTGCACGAACGAGCTGACGGACGTACCGTCGGAATCGATGCGCCAGTGTGCGCCTCCCGCCCCGAAAGGAAAGCCCGATGGCCCTTCCCCCAGTTCTCTCCGGCCCCATGACCGTCCCCGTGGTGGCCTCGCCGATGTTCATCTACTCCGGTCCCGAGCTCGTGGCCGCACAGTGCGAGGCCGGCGTGATCGGCTCGTTCCCGTCCCTCAACGCGCGCCCGCAGTCGCTGCTGGGTGAGTGGCTCGACCAGATCACCGAGAGCAACGCCGCCTACGCGGCGGCGAATCCCGGCGCGTATGTCGCACCGTTCGCGGTCAACCTGATCGTCCATCGCTCCAACGACCGGCTCGAGGAGGATCTGGCGACGATCGTCGAGCACGAGGTGCCCATCGTCATCACCTCGCTGGGCGCGCGTGAGGAGGTCAACGAGGCCGTGCACGCGTACGGCGGCATCGTGTTGCACGACGTGATCAACAACAAATTCGCGCGCAAGGCCATCGAGAAGGGCGCCGACGGTCTGGTCGCCGTGGCGGCGGGCGCCGGCGGCCACGCGGGAACCCAGTCGCCGTTCGCGCTGGTGCAGGAGATCCGTGAGTGGTTCGACGGCCCGCTGCTGCTCTCGGGAGCGATCTCGCACGGGCGCTCGATCCTCGCTGCCCAGGCCGCGGGCGCCGACCTGGCCTACATCGGCTCGGCGTTCCTGGCCACCCAGGAGTCGCGGGCGACGGAGGGCTACAAGCAGATGATCGTCGACAGCACGGCCTCCGACATCGTCTACAGCAACCTGTTCACCGGCATCCACGGCAACTACCTGCGCGGCAGCATCGAGGCAGCCGGCATGGACCCGGACAACCTCGCCGAGTCGGACCCGTCTGCGATGGACTTCGGCACCGGCGAGGCCGGTGATTCCAAGGCGTGGCGGGACATCTGGGGCGCCGGCCAGGGAGTGGGCGCGGTGACGGCGACCGTCACGTCCCGCGAGCTGGTGGACCGGCTGCGCACCGAGTACGAGTTGGCGGCCGGGGCGCTCTCCGCGACCGCCGCCGCCACCACCTCCGCGTCCGCACGCTGAGCGGATGTCCCTGAAGTTCGCGATCCTCACCTCGCTCACCGAGCGGGAGGGCAGCGGCATCGAACTCGCCCGCCGGTTCGACAAGTCCATCGGTTACTTCTGGCCGGCCACGCACCAGCAGATCTACCGGGAGCTCGACCGACTGACCACCGACGGCCTCATTCGCGAGCTGCCGCAGGAGGGCCCGCCGCGGCGCGGGCAGCCCAAGCGCTTCGCGGTGACGGCCGACGGGCGGGTGCTGCTCGAGGGATGGGTCGGAGAACCGGACGAGCCGGAGCCGATGCGCTCGACGCTCGCCGTGCGGGTGCGGGCGGCCGCGGTGACCGGTAGGACGGACGAGCTCCGCCACGCCCTCGAGCACCACCGCCGGAGACGGAAGGACCTCCTCGAGCACTACCTCGCGATCGAGGAGCGGGACTTCCCCGCCGTGGACCCCTCGAATGTGCGCGGGGTGCTCCAGCACCGCGTGCTCACCCTGGGCATCGAGGGGGAGCGGTCGTGGCTCGCGTGGTGCGATGAGACCCTCGATGCACTGGACCGGCTCCGGGTGCGAGGTGGATGACCTCACAGGGCGGACGCCCTATGGAGCGAATACGAGCAGGCTTTCGCTGCGAACGTCGGGAACCGGGACGTCGCGCCGGCGATCCCGCGGCTTCACCGAGTAGCCCCCCCACGCGTCACAGGGACTGGTAGACGGCGGTCTCGAACTCGAGGAAGTTGTCGACGGCGGCGGGGTCCATGAACGGCAGAACCTGGCTGCCCCAGATCCCGGCGACGTCGGCCTCGCGGTCGATCCAGTAGTAGAGGTTCGCCAGCCCGGCCCAGGACAGAGACCCCGCGCTGCGGCCGGTCGGTGCCTGCTGGTCGTTGACCATGAACGAGTACGCCCACGACTTGCTCTGCCCCGGGAAGAACTCCGCGTCGTGCGAGAGCGCGGGTATCGAGGTCTTGATTGCGGAGACCTTCAGGTCGCCAAGTCCGTTCACCGCCGCGGCAGCCACCGTGGCTGGCTGCAGAACCCTGCCGTGCTCTCCGTCGCCGTCGCGGAGCCACATCCGGAGGAACCGGGTGTAGTCCGGCATTGTCGAGTACAGGCCGTGCCCACCCATGTGGAGTTCTGGGTCCTGGGGGAGCACCAGTCCGTTCGGGGCCAGGGCGCCCTCGGTACGCTGGTGGACGGCGGCTAGTCGTCCTGCCATCGACGGGGTCATGGTGAAGGCGGTGTCGTTCATCCCCAGCGGGGTGAAGATTCTCTCGGCCATGACCTCGCCCAATCGCTTGCCCCGCACGGCCTCCACCACCAGGCCCGCCCAGTCGATGTTGGTGCCGTAGTTGAATCGTGTGCCGGGCTCGAACAGCAACGGCGACATCAGCGAGTCCTTGGTGGCGCCGATGATGTCGGGCTGGCCGGTCTCGGCGAGCAATCCGGCGTAGAGGTCGGAGAAGAACGAGTAGCCGAGGCCGGCTGTGTGCAGGAGCAGCATCCGGGTGGTGACGGGCGTGAACGGAGCGCGCAGGACGGGCGCGCCGTTCGAATCGACTCCCTCGGCGACCTGTAAATCCGCGATCTCCGGTACGTACTCGGAGGCCGGCGTGTCCAGATCGACCAGACCCTCCTCGACGCACTGCAGGACCGCGGTCGAAGTGACGGCTTTAGTGGTGGAGAACATGCAGAAGACCGTGTCTGTCGACATCGGTGCCTCGTCTGCGGTCGAGCGCAACCCCGACGCGCCTTCGTAGATGGTGCCGTCGGCCCGCGTGACGCTGGCGACGACTCCGGGGATACGCGCCTCCGGGACCGCGGCGGTCGTGGTGCGGTTCAGAATGCCATCGAGTCGGGTGTTCAGGGCGGTCATCGGACAACCTCCGGGTTCGGGGCCGCGGTGCGGCCGGGGGCCCGCGGGGAGCGGGTCGGGAGGATCGTCACCCGTCGGCTCGACAGCTGACGTCGCGGATCGGAACCGGATGTCCGGAGTCGGCACTCAGATGTGCGAGGAGCTTCTCAGGGTCTGTGACGGGTTCTCGCCGAATCGGCGGCGGTAGGAGGCGGCGAAGGAACCGAGGTTGACGTAGCCCCAGGCGTGCGCGGCAGAGGCGACCGAAGCGGCTCCGCCGGCCAGTTCGCGGCGCACTCCGTGGAGCCGGCGTTCGTTGAGATAGGCCCGCGGGGAGATTCCCACGTACTTGGCGAAACCGCCGCTCAGGGCGCGGGCGCTGACCCCGGCCGCCGCAGCGATCTCGGAAACGGTGGGCAGGTCATGGGCGTGGGCATCGATGTAGTGCACGGCTGTCCGGATGTATCCGGGGGCCGGAACGGAACGCGGCGACGACAGGTCGAGGCCGACCCCGCGTGACCAGTCGCCCAGCAGTTGGGCGACCAGCATCTCCTCGAGGTGGCGACCTGCCGGCCCTGACGCGACCGCCGCGGGATCCACCGCGGCGGTCCGGGACGTGTAGTCGAGAAGGCTCAGCCACGGACTGCCGGGGCCGCCCACGACGGCCGGCCGGGACCACAGCCGACTGTCGGGAGCTGTGCCGTACCACCGGAGAGACAGGTCGGTGAGGAGACGCTGGGGGATGGTCAGGTTGAGCTGCAGGTGTTCGGTGTCCGCCTCCAGCCGGTAGGGCGAGTGCGCACAATCCACGATATAGGTCTGGCCGCCTGCCAGTTCCGTGCTGTCACGCAGGCCCGCGTGTCGGGTGTTCCCGTCGACGGTGGTGAGTACGAGAATGTTGCCCGAGTCCACTGCGAAGCCGTCCAGGTCGACGTGGATACCGTAGGTGAAGTGCGTCATGGTCACCTCGCCGATGGCAACCGAGTACATTGACGACGACGGGGTGATCCGCCTCCCGTGCGGGCGGACATCGAAGCTCATGTACTTGTCGTCGGTCCAGGCGCGGATCATGTCCCAGTCTCTGGCTCCCGGCCGGTTCCGGCAGGAGGCCGGCCGGGGATCGAACTCGGCTGTCATGCGGTCACGCTACGTCCCCGGGGTTCCGGGCGAGTCCAGATCGCGTAGCGGGGGTCGGGGAGTCGATCAGGTCCGAGATAACCGCAGCAGGCCGGCGGAGGCCACGGTCAGCCTACGGTCAGCAGTATCTTGCCGTGTGACTCGCCGGACTCCAGAAGGGTGAGCGCCTCGGCGGCTCGCTCCAGCGGGATCTCGCGTGAGACGCGGGTGGTCACATCGCCGGCGGTCACCAGCGGCCAGACGTGGTCCACGACCTCCATGCAGATGCCGGTCTTCCCTCCGGGCCCGTCCACCGGGCGGGCCCGGAGGTTCGTCGCCATGATCCCGGCGCGCTTGGGCAGCAATCCGCCCAGGTTGAGCTCGCTTTTCACCCCGCCCTGGAGGCCGATCACGATGATGCGGCCGTCCGGAGCCAGCGATGCCACGTTCCGCTCGAGGTACTTGGCCCCCATCACGTCGAGAATCAGGTCGACACCGCGGCCACGCGCGTCGTGCTCGGTCCACTCCGTGACCTTCTCGACGAAGTCCTCGTCCCGGTAGTCGACCACCAGGTCCGCGCCCAGATCGCGGCACATCTGTACCTTCTCCGGTCCGCCGGCGGTGGTGGCCACCCGTGCACCGAGGGCGCGGCACACCTGGATCGCATGCGAACCGATCCCGCCCGCCCCGCCGTGGATGAGGACCCGGGGCGCGCCCAGCTCCTGATCTCCCCAGTGAGCGTCCCCGGCGAGGATTCCGCGGCCGAGGCCGCCCGTCATCGCCAGGTTGGACCACACCGTGCACGCCACCTCCGGCAGCGTCGCCGCCTCGTGCAGCGACACTCCCGCTGGCACCGGCATCACCTGGCCGGCCGGGACCGCGACCTTCTCGGCATAGCCGCCGCCGGCGAGCAGCGCGCACACCTCGTCGCCGATCGCCAGGCCCTCCACGCCCTCGCCGACCGCCGAGATGCGACCCGAGCACTCCAGTCCGAGGATCTCCGACGCGCCCGGAGGCGGCGGGTAGTGACCCCGGGACTGCAGCAGATCGGCGCGGTTCACTGCCGTGGCCGCCACATCGATCACGACCTCGCCCTGCTCGGGAGTCGGATCGTCGACCTCGGTCAGGCGGAGGGTGTCGGGTCCGTTCGTGTACTCGATGGCCTTCATGAACCCGACCGTAGTCGCGACCGCAGGACCGGGCATCCGGCCGGGATCGATCGGGTCGTGGAGGCGCGGCTTCGTGCGGTCGTCGGGGGTCCACTACGATGGTCACCGTCGTCAGCGTGTAGTTCCACGTGGAACTACGCAGTCGCGCGTGTCGCGGCCGGCGGCGGGGAAGTGTGGCAGAGCGGCCGAATGCACTCGCCTTGAAAGCGAGCGTGCCTAAACAGCACCGGGGGTTCAAATCCCTCCACTTCCGCAAAATTGCAAACTTGCGAGTGGACGCCGCTGATTCGTGGTCCCGCAATTAGGACGTGTTGATCCCTCTCGTGTCGAAGATCAGGGTGCAACGGGCGCCACTCGACCGACTCGTGTCCGGAGTCAAGGCAAACCCGGTAGGTGCGCAGGGAATTGCGGCCTCCGAGCGGTGTCGCTATACGGTGAACACTTGATATCACGGTCCGCCTAGCGGTAATGAGGAAACCCGCGCGATCGCCATGAGCAAGTGCGGCAAACAAAATCCGCTGGGGGCCGCTCAGAAAGACTAAGTAAGTGGCACTTAAGCGACTATGAGTGGCCCCAGGTCTCTTCTTGCGTTGAGGCGGGCTAGTTTATTTACTTGCGCAACGTTCTCCATTCCGAGGTTGGAGGCGCGGAATGAAGAACGTTGCGAAGCTCTTCCGGGTCGATCCGGCCAATCTTAGAGTAGGAGAACCTGGAGCGAGGAAACAGCGAGGATCACGCCGCCCATCACTGGCCAGTACATCTCTTCGCCTAACCCGGTCATGTAGGTAAACTGCTCTAGCGATTGCTTCATCATCGGAGAGTTCATGAAGTGCTGGAAGGGATCCATGCGTGTTTCCTTTGGTTGGGAGGGAGCCTTGATCGGAGGATTCCACATAAGGCCTCACTTACGATAGCGGAGTCAAGATGTGCCCGCTAGTTAGAGTGGATCAGGCTGATTTTCGGACTGCATCGAGATCTCAACGGGGCTGGCGCTATCTCTGCGGGATATCCCATTCCCAGCCGTTGCCTTCCGAATACGGGTCAAAAACTACGGCGACCGTGTTCACTGGGGCGTCAATTATCACTCCAGTCTGGTACTTGGAGGCCGAAGCTAGCTGTGAGGGAGTGGACCCAGGCTGTTCCTCGCAGGTGTAGACGGAAACTGTGTTTAGCTCCTGGGTGCCAACGGTGTAGCCGTCGGCCTTCACTGCCTGCCAACTACCGTGGCCTGGATTGAAGTAAGGCAGCAGAGGGTCGCCTTTCGACATGTCGGGCGAGGTTTCCACGTTCATCTCGATACGAACAAACATGCCCTCGGGGGGCTCGGCATAGCTCCCTGAGCATTCCCGCGCAGTTTCGATGGACGTAACAACAAACTTGACGCACATTTCGTTGCCATCTTGGCCACACCCCGCGACACCACCGGTCTCACCGATGGTCTTAGCGAGGTGCCCGCGCTCGTTGCGTGGGGGCCCCGATTCCGCGCTCTGGGTTGCACTGGCAGGGCTTGCGGGAGGTGTCATGTCCGGGTCGGAACTGCTTCCGCAAGCCGATAGCGCGAGGAGGCTCGCAAGGGTTGTGCCGGCCAGTGCTGTCGCTCTATGCATGTCATTAACTTACAGTCTTCACAGATGTGTGGCGCGACTTGGCTCACTGCCGCCTCGGGGGCGTTCGTTGACCTTGAGGGCGCGCAGGTGTGTCGGGCATCGCCCAACTGGCTGTCAGGTGCGGCCCACCTGTCCAGGCGGTTAGCGCTTCGGCCCTCGCCCACATCGGGTAAACGTTGTGGCACCTTCAGGTCGAACTCGGTGCGAGTAGGGCCGGTGCAGGTTTCGGCCGTTGATGGTGCTAGTGCTCAAGCATGAGCGATTTATTAACGGGCGTTCTGCAATCAATGCCTCAAGTGGACGCGGAGGGGTGAGGGAGTGACGGATCGAAGCGTCCGGGGATGGATCCGACGACGACGGGTCGATCGAGTTGGCTTAGCGCCCACGACAATTTGCTTTGTTCTGGTCTAGACCCTCGGCAGAGCTTGCCCAACCTCCTGGGGTCGTCCTATGGCTCAGCCATTACACCGCGAAAAACACGGAGCGGAAGCAATGGTCGTGCGGCTACGGATTTGTAGCCTGTTGCCAGTACTTAGAGATGCATAGTGGTAAGCCCCCTACTTCCGCAGAAGATCTGCAGGCAGTGCAGTGCAAGCGCTGCGCAAGGCGCGGGCGGGAACTCGAGGGCGAGGGTCGATCTTAGGGTCACCTAACCTATGGTTGTGGGTATGACCAGCTTGTGGAAGAGCTTCCTGGGCGCGATCGCCCTCGCCGTCGTCGTCCCCTTCGCCCCCGCCGTGGCCGGCACCGCGGCCACGGCGTCCGCCGCGCCGACGGTCCCCGACGACCTCCCGGTCTTCCCCGAGGTCCAGCAGAACCCACAGGTCACCGTGACCACCGAGGACGGCCGACCGGTCGACGGCCTCACCGTCCACCGCGGCGACGTCCTGCTGATCCACGGCACCGGTTTCTCCCCGCAGGCCAACCAGGGCGGCTTCCCGCTGCCGGTCCCGCCGGGTGTCCCGAACGGTGTGTACGTCCTCTACAGTGCGTTCCCCGACCACTGGAAGCCGAGCGAGGACGCCCCGGCCGGCTCCCGCACCCACCCGCACGACCGGATGGCATGGGTGACCCCCGCCGGAACGCTCGAGGCGATTCCCAAGGCGCCAATCGACATGCATCGTTCCATCGCCCGCGTGGCCCAGCCGATGGCCGACGACGGCAGCTTCACCGCCCGGATCGTCGTAGACCCTGCCGAGAACACCCCGGGCGACAACTGGGGCGTGTACGTCTACGCCGGCGCCGGCTCCGTCAACGCCGCCGAGGAGTTCTACGTCCCGATCGCCTACTCGCCCGAGCCCGGGCCCGACACCCCGCCCGAGCCGACCCCTGACCTCGTCGTGGACGCCGGCCTCGTCCACCAGGCGACCTCCGCCCTCCAGGGCGGCATCAACCCGCGGTCCGGAGCAGCCGAGCAGGACGGGGAGCGCGTGAGCTTCACCCGCGACCACGCCGCCGAGGCCGCCGCCGGCGACGGTATCCAGCGGTACCGCGGCACCGTCACGGCCACGGCGCGGTTCAACATCGTCGAGGTCGCGATGAAGGACCCCCGGATCGAGACCCGTGCCGACGGCAGTTGTGTGCTCACCGCTCTGGTGTCACAGCGCCACGATGTGGGGGCGGACCTGCTGCACCGGGTCGACGTGGGCGTGCTGGGGCCGGTTGACGTGGCCGGCCTCCACCCCGTCGTCCTGGGGCCCGTCACCGTCGGGCACGTAGCCGTCGACGGCTGATCAATGACGCCGCTGCCCGCGTGCGGCGACCAGCGCCGCGAGCTCGACCCGCGTGCGCAGGTCGAGCTTGTGCAGGACGTGGGAGACATGGGTCTGGACGGTGCACGGGGGCCTCCGGCCCCGAAGACGAGCAGTTCTGCCCCGAGAGGTCAGGGAGTGACGACCTTGTCGAGGTCCGAATCCGAGACGCTGACGATCGTATCGAGGACCTTCGAGTAGTTGGGGGAGTCGCCGGAGACGATCGACACGTGGTTCTCGCCGTCGATGACCATCAGCTTGGCGTCGCCGCCGGCCCGGCGGGCCGAGGTGACGTAGCGTCGCGAGTTCTCGGGCGACACCACCGTGTCCTCGGAGCCGTGCAACGCCACGACCGGGGTGTCCGGGGCGATGTTCTGGATCGGGTCCACCATCGCGTAGCGGTCCGGCACCTGCGACGGGGTGCCGCCGATCGCTTTGACGATCCGGTCGTCGCCGTTCTCGGCCGCGTAGACCGCGTCCAGGGGCCCGGCGATCGAGACGACCCGGGTGGGGCGGAACCTGGGCTGGGAGCCGACCTCGTCGTCGTCGAGAAGATGCCTGGTCCCACCCCACACGGCGAGCTGGGCGCCGGCGCTGTGCCCCACGACCACCTCGTCGTCGATCGTGATCTGCGGGAACATCTCGTCGACCTTCACCACATGGTCGAGGGCGTCGGCGACGTCCCGGAACGTCGTGGGCCAGCCTCCGCCCGAACCGAGTCGCCGGTACTCGATGTTGTAGACCGCCATGCCGCGGGTGGCCAGCTCGCGGGCCAGCGGGTCGAACGCATCCGCGCCGATCTCGCTCTGCCACGCGCCGCCGTGGATGATCACGGCCAGCGGCAGGGAATCGACCTCCTCCTCACCCGCCGGGATATAGAGATCGGCCCAGTTCTGCTCGGGATCGGGCTCACCGGCACGAGTCGGGTACTCGAAGCGCTGCACCGCGACCTCGTCCAGTCGCGCGGGGCCGTCGACCGTCGGGTCAACTTTCGCCACCGGTTCGGGGGAGGCGCAGGCCGGCAGCGCGATGAGCGCAGAGGCCAGGGACAGCGCGATCGCCGCGGTATACGGACGACGGCTGACACCACGTCTCAGGGACACAGTCACTACCTCGTTAGAGTCTTCATTCGACAAGAGCAACCTCGCACGGCGCGAGCGTCCGCTGGGCGTCTCGTGCGGCACGATGCCGCGCAAAGAATGAAGCTCAGCTTAGCGTCTGGGCGAGGCGACGCGAACGTATCGCCACGTATGGGGCTGCCTCCCGCCAGAAAGCGCAGGGGGATCAGCGGATGACGCGAACCCGGCCCGGCTTCGGCGACGTGAGCGGTCCTTCATCGGTGACGTAGCGCGTCAGCGCGGAGATGTCCGTGAGGCCGGCTTCGCGGCGGGTGCCGCGCTCGGCGAACGGCGAGCCGTTCCACTCGGGGGAGGAGAGGAACTCATTGACCACCACGGTGTACTCGGCGGCCGGGTCGACCGGCTCGTCGTCCACCGTCAGCTCGGTGACGCGCGCCCCCTCGGGTTTGCTCATATCGACGGTGTAGCGCACGTTCGAGGACACGGCGGCGCCGTGGTGGCCGATGTCGTCGGCGAACTGGTCGAAGGCGTCCTGGAGGTCCTGGCCGGTGACGGTGACCAGGTAGAGGCGGTCGCCGTAAGGCTGGACGGTGTGCAGGGTGGCATAGTCGAGAGGGCCTCGCGGCATGTCGGCCAGGAGCGAATCCGGATTGGACAGCGCGAGATCCGCGCCCCGGCCGCGCGCCGCGTGGAGTTGCCCGTCGGCGATCACGTCGGCCAGCGGGGACTCACCGTTCTCGTCCATCTCGAGCGGGATCGTCTCGGATGCCTCGCCGATCACCTCGCGGGCAGCCGGCGCCGAGGCTGCCCGCGCCTGACGGACGAGCTCCTCGGTGGCGGCATCCGGCTCTATATCCAGGTTGACCGTCTGGTTGAACACCGACGTCTGCGGACGGATGACGTGGCCGGTCGTGGGATCCACGGCCAGGTCGACGACGGTGACCGAGCGGCCGTGGGAAGCAGGGGCGACAACCACCCGCTCGTCGTTGTCCGCGTCGAGGATGCGGCACGTAGCCGGGCCGCCGGACGCGCCGACGATCAGGGCGTCGACCGCCGGGTTGACGTTCTTGACCATGTCGATCTCGGTGAGCTGCTCCGGACAGGCCCCGGGGTCCAGGTTGTCGTGCACGGAATCGGACTGGACCAGGCCGACGATCGCCTCGACGCCCAGGAACTGCAGCGACTCCACCGTGTCATCGAGCGCGCGCATGGGGTCGGCCAGCCGGGTGGTGGTCTCCGGAGCCCCCTCCGGCGGCATGGTCACCGCCACGACGCCCACGCGGACGTCGCCGACCCGGTGGATGGCGAAAGGAAACGTCGGCGCCGCGTCGTGCGACGGGACCACGTTGGAGGCCAGGAACGGAAAAGCCGCCCCGCGGAAGGGCGGCAGCGGCGGGTCGACCCGGCACTCCTGCTCGGAACGGCAACCGGGCTTGACCAGGGAACGGATGTGGTCGGCGCCCTTGTCGAGCTCGCGGCGGCCGATGCCGGCCCCGTCGACCCCGATGCGGTTGAAGAACTCGATGGTCGGACGGTCGCCCAACAACGCCGCCTCGGGTGCGGTCCCGCCGATCGAGTCGCCGGTGGCCAGCAGGAGCGCGTTGTCGGACTGGGCGCGCAGCTTGGCGACGGTGGCGGCGAGGTGGGGACCCCCGCCGGCGGGGCGGACGTTCCCGGATCCGTCGCGCAACTCGCCCTGGAAGCCGACCGGTCGGGACAGTGCCCCCGAGAACTCGCCGATCCCGAGGATGCGCACCGTCTGCGCCTCGACGGACGGGCTCCAGGGCTTACTGGTTTCGTTGGCCGCACCCGCCTGAGCAGCCGCGACGGGCGCCTGGACGAGACCCATGGCCAGCGCGGTGACGGCCGCGATGACGAGCGCCGCCACCGTGGCGGCGGAGCCCGGCCGGGACGTGATCGTCGTTACGGACGTATGGGCAGCTGCGGAGTTCGGCACAGGGCGTGAACTCAGTTGCTGCACATCGACTCCTCACAGGGCGGCCGTAGTTGGGCGTGGCAGAAGGGAAAGCGGACTTGAGGTCTGCTTCCCGAACCTCGCCCATGGTGCCGTCGCCAGGTCACGGGACCCCGCCGGAACAGTCACATTCCGGTTACGAATTCCTTCGCGGAAGCGAGGAACCTGTCGTTCTCATCGGGATCGCCTATTGAAACCCGCACCCCGTGGCCGGCGAAACAGCGGACGATGACCAGGCGCTCGCCGCAGTGTTCGTCGAACGCCGCGGACCGGTCGCCCAGCGGCAGCCAGACGAAGTTGGCCTGGCTGTCCGGAACCGTGAAGCCCATCCCGAGCAGGGCATCACGGACACGGCCGCGCTCGGCGACCACCGCATCGGTGCGCACCCGCAGTTCGTCGCCGGCCTCGAGGCATGCGATGCCCGCGGCCTGCGCCAGCGAGCTCACCGAGAACGGCACCATCATCTTGGCGACCGACGTGACGAGCTCCGCCGGGCCCACCAGGTAGCCCACCCGCAGGCCGGCCAGCCCGTAGGCCTTGGAGAAGGTGCGCAGGGAGACGACGTTCGTCCGGGACATGGCCTCGAGGACCCCGTCCACGGGGTCCTCGGAACGCATGTACTCGTAATAGGCCTCGTCCAGGGCCACGGTGACGCGATCGGGGATGCGGTCCAGGAACGCCCCGAGTTCGGCGCGACTGACAGCGGGGCCCGTCGGGTTGTTGGGGGTGCACACGAAGATCAGGCGGGTCCGATCGGTGACGGCGGCCGCGATCGCGTCCAGGTCCAGCGAGCCGTCGGCGCTGTTGGGGACCTGCACCGGCACGGCGTGGGCGATGCGGGTGATGATCGGGTACGCCTCGAACGATCGCCAGCCAAAGATCACCTCGTCGCCCGGCGCGCATACCGCCTGCACGAGCTGCTGGCACAGCGCCACCGAGCCACAGCCGGTCGTGACGTTTCCCGGTGCCACCCCGAGGAAGTCGGCGAGCCGCTCCACAAGCGCGCGCGCCGTGATGTCGGGGTATCGGTTGGCGCCGGAGGCGGCCTCACCTATCGCGACGGCCACGCTCGGCAGCGGCCCCGTCGTCGTCTCATTCGAGGCGAGTTTCACCGCACCCGGCACGGTCGCGCCGGGAACGTAGGCGGGGATGGCGTCGAGATCGTTGCGCACGTCAGGGGACATGAGTACAGCGTAGGACTATCGGGTGACCAGCAGGTGACCGGGCGTTTTGCGAACCGACGACGGCTGTGTGTACTGTTATTCCTCGTTGGCTCAGCAGAGCCTCCAGGAGGCGTGCCAGAGCGGCCGAATGGGACTCACTGCTAATGAGTTGTCCTCCTAAAAGGGGACCGGAGGTTCAAATCCTCTCGCCTCCGCCATGTCGGAGAGCCGGGCGACCGGCTGATCTGGCACGACAGAAGAATATGAGTATGCGCCCGTAGCTCAATGGATAGAGCACTTGACTACGGATCAAGAGGTTAGGGGTTCGAGTCCCTTCGGGCGCACGTCAAGAACGCCCCCGTCCACATGACGGGGGCGTTCGTCGTTTGCGGGCCCGCCTTGCCTGCGCCTCCCGCGCCTCCGCGTGCCGCCCCACGCTACCCCCGCCATGCGCCCCCGCGCGCCCCGCGCTCCGCGCTCCGCCGATTGGTCGCCCCCGTGCCCCGCGCCCCCGCCCCCGCCGATTGGTCGCAGCGCTTCGCGTTTCCCCAAAACAGGCGCCGACGGGGGCGGGATCTGTGACCAGTCGACGACGCGCCCCGGTTGTGTGAACCTTCAGGAATGATCGACGACGACGAGGTCGCGCGCGAGCCCACGAAGGAGTTCTCAATGGCAGCTGGTTCAGGAGACTCGCGGGGATTACGGGTAGCGATCGGGCCGAACCAGGATCGGCACCTGACCGACGCCGTGGAGGTCGTCGGCGGATCGGTCGTCCCACTCTCGGAGGCGCAAATCCTCGTGTGGATCGGTGGGCCGGACGGGTTCCCGGAGTTGCCGGACGCCATCGAGTGGGTCGCGCTCAGCACTGCCGGCATCGAGCATTTCGTCGACGCGGAGGTGATCGACGACAAGCGGCTCTGGACCAACGCTTCCGGCTTCTACGCGCGTGGAGTCGCCGAGCACGCCCTCGCCCTGCTGCTCGGGGGCACCCGGCAGATCGTGCGTTCGGCCAAGACCCACTGGGCCAAGGACACCGTTGACCCGGCGGTCCGGACCCTCCGGGGTTCCACGGTCTCGATCATCGGAGCGGGCGGGATAGGACGCGAGCTCACACCGTTGCTCAAGGCGTGCGGTGCGACGGTGCTCGCCGTCAACAGATCCGGGCACACGGTCGACGGCGCCGACGTCACGATGTCGGCTGACCGGACTGATGAGGCGCTCGCACAGTCGGACCACGTCGTACTGGCGGCCCCGGACACGCCTGAGACACGTCACATGATCAACGACCGCACCCTGCCGTTGCTCAAGCCGCACTCGTGGGTCGTCAATGTCGCGCGCGGGCCGCTCATCGACCAGGCCGCGCTGTACCGCGCACTCGCCGCGGGTGCCCTCGGCGGGGCCGCCCTCGACGTGACCGACCCGGAGCCGCCGGCCGACGACGACCCGCTGTTCGATCTCGACAACGTCGTCCTCACCCCGCACGTCGCCAACCCGGCCGGCCGACTCACGGAAGAGATGGCGCCGTTCCTGGCCGAGAACCTGCGGCGGTTCGCGGCCGGAGGCGAGCTGCTGTCGCTGGTGGAGGTCGGCAAGGGGTACTGAGCACCGGACACGCGCCTGACTGTGACGGAGCGAGGACGGAATGGCTGTTGCTGCGGGGGCGGAGAGGTTCCGGTGTTGCACAGGGGAGTGAAGCCTCACTCACGCGGGAGAAAACTGCCCGCGGCTCGGCGGACGGCGTGCCACGGTACGGGTCCACGCGTTCACAGTGAGCGTCTCGTACCGCCGGATCTGCCCGTTCGGAGGAGAAGCAATGGCACACAGCAAGAGAATCGCAACACTGGCCTCGGCGGCGGCGCTTGCCGGCGGAACCATCCTGGCCGGCGCCGGCGCGGCGGGCGCCCAGGGCTCGTCGGAGGTCGCCAACGACCTCCAGCTCGCCAGCATCGCGCTCAACGGCCCCGTTTTCGTGTCCCCAACGCGGAAGGCGGCCCAACGGTCGCCTACACCAACGAGGGCGACGCGACCCAGCAGTGCATCGGCTTCACCGCGCCGTACAGCACGATCGAGGAGAACGACATCGATCCCCGTGAGATCAATCCGAACAGCCTGGGATCGCTCGGGGTGCTCGGCACGATCCAGGGTGGTGGCGGCGTCTCCGTTCTGACGGTGAGCCCGCAGGGTGAGCCCGCCGCGGTTGTCAGTGGACCCGGACTCGATCTGGTGGGGACGGCCACCACCTTTGGCACCGGCGTCACGAGCGGTCTTCGAGTGCCGGCCGGCGAGACGGTGACCTGGGACGCGCCCGCTCCGGCGGACGAGCCTGCGGCGGCAGGGGTCATCTGCGCCAGGGAGGGCATCATCGGCCCCCGGCTCGGCAACTTGGTGAACTACTTCGGCATCGACCCGCAGGTGGTCGCCGATCAGGCGAACGACATCCTCGGTCCGCTCGGATCGGTGGGCGCAGGCAGCGTCAACGGCAGCGTCGTGGGCGTGGGAGCCGGCCTCACCGCCTCCCTCGCGGGCGGCGACGACACCGAGGCCGACAGCGGCTCTGGTGCCGCACCGGCGGGTGGCGGTAGCTGAGGAGTCCTTAGCGGGAAGTCTCTGATGGAGGCCCGGTGAGTGGCATCGACCGCCCCTCGCCGGGCCTCTCGTCTGCCCCTTACCGGGCCTCTCGCCGGTACGCGCGCAGGGTCTCGACCTGGTCCCACACCACGATCGCCCAGATCGCGATGATCACGACCCACCGGATCGCGGTGGTCGTTCCATCGGCGTCTGTGGCGACGAGGTCCGGGTGGATCACCTGGCCCTGGATCAGCACGAGGGCGGTGAGGAACACGCCGAACGCCACGTCGACGGCCACCTCGATGACCAGCCGTCCACGCCGTGCGCCCGGTTGGACCAGCAGCCACACCTGCATCAGGGCGAGTGCCGCGAGGAGGATCAGATAGCCCGCGAGCCAGGCGGTCGGCAGGCCCGGATTGATGAGTGGCTCGCCGTTGTTCAGGTGCCCGATGTAGAGGAACGTCGACGGGATGAACGGCACGGCGGCGAGGACGGCCAGCACGATCAGTGACACGATCGCGTCGACGCGGGTCTCAGTTCGCGGCGGGGCAGCCTCCAGGGTCGCGGGATCCCAGTCGGGCGACGGCGCGAACGGCCCGGGCGTGCCGTCCGGGGTGGAGCGTTCCACGATCGCGACGATGATCGTCCACGCGGCGAAGACGCCGAGGAGCGCGGGCACGACACCTCCGACGACCTGCCCGATCAATCCGCCCAGTTCGGGCTCGGGCTTGGTGGCCACGTAGACGATGCCGTTGGCCAGCGCGGCGATCACGCCGACGACGGGTAGCAACCACCGCAGCACCCGCACCCACACCGGGTACGTGCCCGGCCCGATGAGGTACTGCCGCTGCCCGGAGTAGCGGCGGGCCAGGACGGCCGGGTCGCCGAGCCGGGCGAGCGCCGCGCGTTCGGCGGCGTCCGGATCGGCGCCGGGTGCGACGGCGGAATCCAGTTCGGCCGCGGCCATGTCCTCGATGATGGCGGCAATCTCGGTGGCGATGTCGTCGCGCTGGTTCTCAGGGAGTCGGCGCACCACCTCGGTGATGTAGCGATCGGTCAATGCGGTCATGGTTGGCCTGCCTTCCGGAGTTCGGTGAAGCCGATGCCCAGCGCTCGCCATTCGGAGTCCAGGCGTTCGGCGGTCTGCGCGCCGAGTGGGGTCGTCTCGTAGTACTTGCGGGGCCGCGGCTCGTCGGTGTGCCAGAGCGAGGTGAGTAGTCCCTGGCTCTCGAGCCGTCGCAGGAGTGGGTACAGCGTGTTGGCCTCCGTTGCGATCCCGGCCTCGGCGAGCGTCGTGAGGAGTCCGTAGCCGTACTGCGGCGTCCGGCACGCGAGCAGGCTCCCGAGTACCACCGAGCCGCGCCGCAACTCCTGAAGGTGGGTACTGAGTACCGTGTCCGTCTCATCGCCCATGTGGCACACGATAGTGTGTGTCACACAGTATGTAAATGGCACACAGTAAGAAGGCGAGATCATCAGTGGGCTGACCTGCGGTGCCCTGGGCAGGGTGTTCGGGGCGCCGCAGGTCAGAGGGGTGGGCGCGTGGGAGGAGAGCGGCGAAGTTGACGACAGAGGGACGACGACGAGGCGGGCTGGCCGCGGCGGCCCGCGCTCGTCACCGGGACGGGCGACTCAATTCGCCCAGTCGACCTCGTCGGCCATGCGCAGCAGTCGCTCGCGACGGACGGGATCACTCGCGCCGACCCAGGCGATGAGCCCAAGGACGTGGGCTCGGAAGTCCGGGTGCCCGGCGCGGTTCTGGGAGGAGGCGCCGGAGCGGCGGGCGTTGTGGAGGAGCGCGCGGAGGTTGTCGTACTCGACGCGGCTGACCCGGGGGAGGTCATTGACGACGAGCCCGGCGAGCGTCTGGCGCTGGTGCGCCCGCATGACGCGCACCTTGCCCGCGTGGACGATGAACCCCTCGGAGGCGATCACCTTGAGCACGACCCACAGCGCCCGGCCGGCGTTCATCTCGTGCCCGGATAGCGCGAGGTCATCGCCGTAACGCGTGTAGGTGAGTCCGTTGGCCGCGGCGTAACCGTACAGGCGTCGATCCAGGGAGCGCATCACCAGGTTCGACAGATGTGGAGACGTCGGCGCCCCTTGCGGGAGATGTCGGCCGCGGAGGTAGGCGGCGTGCTCGGAGGGGACGCCGCGGAGCTTGTCCGCAGGGGTCGCGGTGGTGCACAGGTCGGCGAGAAGCCGGGCGACCGCGGGCGGGTATCCGGCTCGGCGGAACACGTCTGCGATCCGCGGGGCGGTGATGC
Source organism: Dietzia sp. NPDC055877 (assembly GCF_053615975.1). NCBI lineage: Bacteria > Bacillati > Actinomycetota > Actinomycetes > Mycobacteriales > Dietziaceae > Dietzia > Dietzia sp. NPDC055877. The sequence continues at coordinate 47,916 of NZ_JBSHCV010000019.1, forward strand.
TCTCAAAGCAGTGACGCAGGTCCGCACGCAACACGATTGGCTTCGCGGAGTGCGGCCACGCGAAGTCGGCGGTGGACGACCCCGGGACGAACCCCTTGGCAGCCCGGTGAACGGGGATCCGCGAGACCAGGTGCCGCAGGATCCGCCGCTGCACCTCCCGCAGTCGCGGCTTGGGTGCCTCGATGACGCGGACCCCGTCCCGCTTCTCCCGCGTCCACACGCGATAGTGGGGCAGGCCGGGAGTCGCCGTGCGCAGCCAGCCGCCGTGATCGGCGAACCACTCGAGCTCGCCGATGGTGAGATCCAGCCATTCGGCGACGTCGCGCGCCGTGCGCAGTGCGGGCAGCCCGTCGAAGGCCGCGGCGGGCCGAGCCGGCTCGGACACGTCGAAGGACAGGGCACGCGTTGCCGGCGGGGCGGTCCACGGAGCCAGCACTCGCCGCAGGGTCTCGGCCGGGTGCCGGGGTTCGCGCGGGAGCATCAGCAGCGACGGGAGTACCTCGCGCGCGACGTCGCCCGGTAGGACGGCTTCGAGGGCCCGCAGGAGTTCCGGCCAGGTCCAGCCGGTGTAGGTGCGGGAGAACCATGCGGCGGCGTCGCCCACTTCGGCAGGGGACAGTCGCGCGGGCGGGCGTGGCTCGGTCATCAGACAGCGGGACCGTGGCCGGCGGGCGAGGCGACCCTGAACTCGTCTCGGCGGTGCCGATTCGCACGCGGAGCGTGCCGTGCGGCACCGGACGCAGGAACTAACTGTGATGTGTACCCAGGGGTTGCCCCTGAGACGGATCGGATCGATCCACTCTCGCCTCGCCCGCCGCCCACGCCGCACAGTCTGCCAGGGATTCGCTGCTGACCTGCGGCGCCCTGGAAGCACTGTGCAGGGCACCGCAGGTCAGAGGGTGGCGGCCCTACCGAACCGCCTTCACGCGACGCCGCGGGTTACCCTGCAGCCCATGCGTGTCTCGCCTGACGGAACCTTCGAAGGGCTGCGTCCGTCGCACCTGTGCCGGGCGGCGTGCCGGGTCCAGGCGGGCCACGGGCCGATGCGTCTGCACGTCGCGCTCCACCCGGTCATCGACTACCGGCCCTACATCTCGGCGTCTCCCGACGTCTTTCCGCCCGGACACTCCGGCTATGACCAGGGCATGGCTGGTGACCTGCAGATCCCGGCGGAACTGCACGATCAGATTGAGACGTGGATCGAGGAGTTCAAGTCGAACTTCCTTCACCTCGGGGACCGCCCGGTCGACCAGCCGGTGTGGCGCGACGGCTTCGACGAGATGGCGTGGCTCGACCGCGGCCACGAGCTCGCCCGGCGGCTGGGTGAGCACTATCCGGAGCACTTCGTGTTCTGCTGCGCGGAGAAGTACGTCGTGTGCGGGCTCGCCGCGGACCAGTTGGACTATGTCTGCGCCCTGACCGGCCACTACAAGCGAGAAGTCGGCTGGCGGATGCCCGGCAACGAGCCCGACCCGGACGTGCCCGCCGAGCTGAAACTCATGCCCGAGTACGGCGTCGAGTGGGGTCTCTGGGCCGGTGCGCTGCCGTACCACCAGCCGCCCCGGCTCCGTTCGGGCCAGGGGCCGATTGGTTTCGCCACGCCGCGCTCGCTGGGTCTCACCCCGGAACTCGAGGAGCGACTGCGAGTGTGGAACGAAGAATGGCGCCGCGGCTTCCTCGATTACGACTCCGACGGCGTGGATACCGGGCGTGACCTGGGACTTCCCGGCTACGGTTACGGGTTGCCGCGCTGGAGCGCCGATGTGGATCCCGTCGCCTGGTACCGCGAGGGGCGGACGATCGCCGCTCGGCTGGCAGCCGAGCTCCCGGGCGTGACGGTGCGACTCACCGCGGTGCGGTACGTGTGCGCGCCGCGGCTGCCCCTCGTCGCCAGGATTTTTGACGACGACGAGTTCTTCAGTCGCGACGCGCAGGGCTCCGCCTGGATGCCCGTGTAAAGCGGCAACCGGCCGACCGGCCGGGTCCGTCCATGGGAGGGGTGATGGCCTCCTGCGCATTCGCCCTCAACTCTCCGTAGTTTGTGCCACCTTTGCATCGTGACCTCAATAACGGGTGCGATTCCGCAGTCCAGCACGGGAAAGCCCGATACGCGCATCGCGGTGGCGGCGTTGGCGGCGATACTCGTCCTCGCCCCGATCGTCGTGCTGGACCTGTCGTCGTGGAAGTCGAACGGCTCGCTCTGGTATCTGGGCATGCTTCCGGCACTCATGGGGCTGTTCGCGGGTCGTCGTCTCGCCTTTGCCGCAGCCGCGCTGACGCCGGTGATTGTCGGGATCTCCCTCCTGCTGCGCGACCTGCCGCCTGTTGTCGGAGCCGCGTACATGCTGCTGCTCGGCGTGGCGACGGGGCTCTCGGCCCGGCGGGGGTGGCATGTGATGATGTCCTTCGCTGCCCCGCTCGCCGCCCTCGCGTTGATAGGGGATATGCACGTGGCGCTGCCGTCAGGCAGGTATTCGGCGGACGCCTCACCGGAGTCGATCCTCATGGTGATGGTGGTTCTGCTGATCGGTGGTGTGTGGACTGCGACGTTCGGGGCGTTCGCGATCAACAAGGTGCATGTCACCCCGCCCGAGGCTGTACCGAATCGGACCTCCGTGTACTTCGCCGCGGCGATGGGAGGACTCGTAGCGCTGACCTCGTTCATCTCGTTGACCTGGCTGCCGCCCAATTCGTGGTGGATCGTCCTGACCATGTACGTCGTGGTCCAGCCCTACTACGCGTCTGCGATCACTCGGGTTAGCCAGCGTGTAGTCGGGACCCTTGTAGGGTCGACGGCCGCTGCGGTTGTCGTGGTCGCGTTCCATCACCTGCCCGGCCTGATCGCCGCGCTCGCCGCAGTGCTGACCATCCTTGCGGCGTGGGCCAACCTGCGACTGCCGTACTGGGTGTTCGTCACATTCCTCACCCCGGCGGTGGTCCTGCAGACCGCCGGGGGGACCCACGATGTTGCGCAGGCGATCGCCGATCGCGCCCTTTACACGCTCGTCGGCTCTGGCCTGGCAATAGTCGTGATGGCTGGCGGCCACAAGTATCTGGTCCGGCATCCCCGGCCGCAAGAGACTTGAGTGGCTTGACGACGTCTTGGTGGCCAACGCGCACAGTGGAACCGCGACTGGAGCTCCGGGGGTGGCGCGCCCTGTATGACGACGACGAGGTCGGTCGCTTCGTAGCCTCAGCACATGCCCGCCCCTGCTCGAGACGCCCACCGCCGCACCGCCGGCCATCTGGCGTCGGTGGCTCTGGTCGTCATGTGGAGCTCAGGATTCGTGGGGGCCGAGCTCGGGATCCGCGCGGGCGGCACCCCGCTACAGCTGCTGAGTTGGCGGTTCTCGATCCTCGCGGTGATGCTCGTGACGGTCTGCCTGGCGTTGCGGGTCGACCTGACGGACCGACGGGCGTGGGGCCGGCAGGCGGTCATCGGGCTGCTCAGCCAGGCGGGGTTCCTCTTCCTGATTTTCGAGGGCGTCAACCAGGGGGTCGACGGCGGGACGGCGGCCCTCATCGCCTCGCTCCAGCCGCTGCTGGTGGCGACGGTCGCGGGGAGGATCCTGGGCGAACGGATTACCCCGACCATGTGGATCGGCATGGTGCTGGGGCTGGCCGGCGTGGCGGTGGTGGTCTCCGGGGACCTGGGCGGCGGGTCCGCGCAGTGGTGGGCCTACCTGCTCCCGGCGGCCGGGATGCTCTCGCTGACCACCGGCACGGTCCTCACCCAGAAGCTCAGGCCGACCGAGTCCCTGCTGCAGTCCATCACCATGCAGATGGTGGTGACGGCCCTCGCGCTGGTGGCGGTCTCCGTGGTGGCGGGTCAGACGCCGCTGCCGGCGGAACTCGACTTCTGGCTGGCCGTGCTGTGGCTGGTGTTCCTGTCCACGCTCGGCGGCTACGCCATGTTCGTGTACGTGACCCGCACCCGCGGGGCCACCGTGGCGAGCGTGCTGCTCTACCTCACCCCGCCCACGACCATGCTGTGGGTGTGGCTCATGTTCAGTGTCCCGATCACCGTGATCGCGGTGGTGGGGATGGCCATCAGTGCGATCGGCGTGACCATGGTGCTGCGCTCCCGTTCGGCTGCTGCCGCTCAGGGCGCGCGGAACCAACCCATCGACTCGGAGGGCTGACGGCATGACAACGGGCGACAAGACGACCGGCGAGGACCAGGCAGCTCTCCGGGATCGAGTGGCCGGGGTGATGATCGGCACGGCGGTCGGCGACGCGCTCGGAGCGGGCTACGAGTTCGGCTCGGCGCCGCTGGGCCCCGGCGGCCCGGACATGATCGGCGGCGGGCTCGGCGGATTCGCACCCGGCCAGTGGACGGATGACACCACCATGGCCTGGTGTGTCCTCGACGCGGCCTCCCGCGGTGACGGACTGCTGGCCGAGGGGGCGCTCACCACGATCGCGCGGCACTTCCGCCGTTGGTACGACTCCGGCCCGTCGGACATCGGTAATCAGACCCGTGCGGTCCTGCACGCGGCCGGATCCGAACCCACCGCCGCCGCGGTGCGTGAGGCGGCTGTCCGCTTCTCGGCCCGGCATGAGCGCTCCGCCGGGAACGGCTCGCTCATGCGCACTGCTCCCGTCGCGCTCGCCCACCTGGGTGATCGGGAGGCCATCGCCCGAGCGGCGACCGAGGTGAGCGCGCTGACGCACGCGGATCCGAGCGCCGGCCAGGCTTGCCTCCTGTGGTCGCTGGCGATCGACCGCGCGGTCCGGGAGCGGGTCTTCGACATCCGTAGTGGGCTGGCGTTCCTGGACGACGACGAAGCCCGCTCCATCTGGGCGAGCCGGATCGACGAGGCAGAGCAGGAGCTGCCCTCGCGCTTCACTCCGAACGGGTGGGTGGTCACCGCGCTCCAGGCCGCGTGGTCGTCGATCCACCACACGCCGGTGTCCGCCGATGACCCGTGCCGGCACGCTGCCGAATCGTTGGCCACGGCCATCGCGATCGGCGACGACACCGACACCGTCGCCGCGATCGCCGGCGGGTTGCTCGGCGCGCGCTGGGGTGCCTCGGCGTTCCCGACCCGATGGCGCGAGATGATTCACGGCTACCCGGGACTGACGGGCGACGATCTGGCCGCGCTCGCCATCTCCACTGCTGGGCTCGACTCCGGCGGCTGACGTGTGGCTTGTCGGCACTATCCCGTAGACGCCGGGCGCGGCTCGGGAGAAGATTCAGGGGTGAACCCCGAACAGCCTGACCACGTACAGCGAACACTGGCCGATGTCGACGCCCGCCTGGGCCGGATCGCCGGCGAGGTGGCTGAGATCCGTGCGGGGTTGTCGGCGCTTGGCACCCCAGCCGCGGCGCCATCGCCGCAGGGGGCGGGGGAGACGGCCGCGGCCGCGCCACCACGCGAGGCGACGCCCGCTGCCGGCCCGGCCCCGGCGCAGGCGAGCGGTCCGTGGCGCCCGCAGGCTCCCGTCCCGCCACCGCACCAGGGCGGGCCGTGGCGGCCGGGGCCTTCGCCGATGGGCGCCCAGCCGAGCCAGCCCGGCCCGCGTCGGGGCGCCCCGCCAGGCCAGCCCGGCCCGCAGCCGGCTCAGCCCGGCCCGTGGTCGCCGCAGCCCGCCGACCGGCCGTGGCGGCCCGTGCCGGCGCAGGGTCGGCCCGCCCGGCCCTCGCGCATCAACGCCGCCATGGTCATCGCCGCGATCGGTGGCGCCATCATGCTCGCGGGCGTCGCGTTCCTGCTGGTCGTGGCAATCCAGGCCGGACTGTTCCCGCCGATCGCCCGCGTGATCGGCGCCGCGGTCCTGGCCGTCATTCTGGTGGGGCTGGGCCTGCGGTTGCAGTCGCGGCACGAGGCCACCGAGGGCCGGCCCGTCAACCCCGGCGCGCTGGCGCTGGTGGGGACCGGCCTCGCCGCGGCGATGCTCGACGGGATCGCCAGTTCCGTGCTCTACCAGTGGATCCCGGGGCCGGCCGCCTACATGTTCGTCGGCGGCCTCGCGCTGGTCGGGATGATCCTGGCCCAGCGCTGGAGGTCCGCGGTGCTGGCCGGGCTGGTCGCGGCCGGCACGATGGCGCTGTCCCCACTCATCTCGAGCGGCCCCGAGCTGCCGATCTTCTTCGTCATAGTCGGCATCGCCACCGCTGTGCTCGCCGCTGAGCTCGGCCTCGTGGTCCGCCTGATCTGGTCGGTCCCGCCTGCGTTCATGCTCACCGGCTACCTCGCCTCCTCCGACACCGGCCCCGAGGGTGACCAGATCGCCCTCATCGTGGCCGCGCTCGTCTTTGCCGTCGTGACAGTGGCGGTGGCCTGGTACGACTCCTCCCGCAGGGAACCGGTGGCCGAGTACGCCGCCCTCGTCGTCGTCCCCGGCGCCGTCCCCCTGCTCACCTTCCAGGTCCTCACCTACCTCGAACCGGGCTGGCCCGTCGGGGTCGTCCTCGCCGCGGCGTACCTGGGGCTGGCCTACGTCTTCGGGCGGCCGGTGGGACGGGCGGCGGTCGCCGCCGGCGATGCGCGGCGCGGGGCCGGCTTACTGCTCGCCGCGGTGACGGGGTGCGTCGGCAGTGTGCTGCTGGTGGCCGCCTGGGGATCTCTCGACGGCCAGGCCACCACGGGTCTGGCGCTGACGCTCACGGCGATCGCGTACGTGCTCGCCGCCGGGCGGTGGGCGCGGCCGTGGCTGGAGTGGGTCGCCGGGATCGTCGCGGGGCTCGCCCTGCTGGTGTACATGGGGGTAAACCAGCCGCAGCTCGCACTGAGCGAACGGCTGGCGGTGCGCGAGTTCACCTACGTCGACGTGGCGGCCTCGTTCGCCCTCGCGGTGCTGGCGGTCGTGGTGACCTGGTGGCTCGGGCGGCGACTGCCCGGCGCATCCTCGCGCGCGGTGATGGTCGGGGCCGTGGTGGCGCTCGCGGCGTTGTCGGTGATGCTGGTGGCGGCCGGCGTGGTGCTCGGCGACCTGGCCGGCGATCCGCGCAACGGCTTCCTGGCCGCGCACCTCGTCGTGACCGTGCTGTGGATCTGCTGCGCCGCGTGGCTCGTGCTCACCGACAGCCCGCGCGTGGCCGACGCGCGCAAGCTCGGGTTCGTGCTGGGCGCGCTCGCGCTCGCTAAACTCCTGTTCCTCGACCTCGCGACGCTGCCCGGGTTGTTCCGGGTGTTGTCGTTCATCGTGGTCGGCGCGGTCATGTTGGCCGTGGCGGTGCGCTACCGGGGAGGGGACGACGACGCTGCCGCTGTCCCCACCGGCGCCGAACCGTCACCCGCCGAGGGCGGTGGCCCGGCCGGGCAGGCGGCGGGTGCGTGGGCGCCCGGCGGCGGCCAGGGCTGGGCGGGCAACCCCTACCGCAGCGACACGGACCCGTCGGGCAGCGGCTCGCCGACGTAGATACGGAACGCGCGCGGCCCCGCACCCGACATGAGAACCTCCACTTCCGGGTGGTCGACCTCGTCCGGGTCGTCCGACGGCAGGCTCCACACCACCTCGCGCGCCGACGTGAGCTCGTGCAGCGCTGTCCGTGTCGCGCGGACCCAGCGCACGTGTTTGAGCGCGGGCTCGTCGCGCAGCTCGTCGTCGGCCAGTTCCTCGCGGTCGCGCAGGTCGACCATGAGGCGTTCGCCGTCCGGCGCCTCGTACGCGGTGCATACGTGGTTGACCAGCACGGCCAGCGGCCACGACGGCCCCGAGCCGAGCAGGTCGATGATGATCATCCGGGCGTCGCCCACCTGGCTGGGCGTCGGAGTGGTGAGGACCTGCATGCGGTCGGCGACGTCCTCGGTGATCTCGATGAGCTGAACGGTCACGACGAAAGCCCCTTCTCTCGACGGGACGGTCGACAGGGGGATACGCGGCGCGGCCCGGACAGTCCCGACTGTGACCTAGATCATAGTAGATCGCCGGGCCTGCCGGGTATCAGCGAGGTGACGATCCGGGGCGACTCGGGGCGTGCGCCGGTTCGGCACCGTGGCGGGCGTCGCGGCGCTGCTGCCGCTCGAGCCGCCGGGCGGCGTGGCGCTCGTTCTCGCGCTCGACCTCCAGCGCGTGGTCGTACGGGCTGCCGCGGAACCGGCGGAACGAGTAGATCAGCAGCGCCAGGGCGAGGGCCGCGGAGAAGAGGAGCGTCGCACCGGTGCCCCAGCCGCCGACGAGCCACAACTCCGGCGACAGTGGCCACCACGCGGGCGCGGGCGGGTGGATCCCCCAGAAGACGCCGATCCCGGCCAGCCAGGCCACGCCGAGCAGCGATGCGGCGATGGGTGGCCACGTCTGAACGCCACGCGAGGCGCCCTCCATGGCCAGCCGCTTGACGGGGTCGACGCGCTTCTCGAACCACGCGTACTGCTGGGAGAGCACGACCATCCCGGCGAACAACATGAGCAGACCGGGGCCGGGTAGGAACAACGCCGCGATGCCGAGCACCACGAGCGCCCATCCCAGGGTCTCGAGGGCGAGCCGCTTGATCGCGACGTAGCCGAGTCGTTTCACGGGGACCATCGTGGCAGAAAATCCGCCGTGGCTGCGCGCGAGCGGGGGAGCGGCCGCACCCGGGGTCACGCGAGAGACCGCTTCAGGCGGGTACGACGGTGCGGAAGTCGCGGGCGGCGCGCACCCCGGCCTCGATGTCGACCTCGGGCCAGCCGTCGGGGGCGTGGAGGACGGCCGCCAGATGTTCGGCGGTGAGTTCGGCGCCGGCGGCGATCAGCGCGTCCACGGCGTCCCGGTCGGGCGCGTCGAGCAGGGTGTCGTCGGCGAGGCCGTCGATGATGTCGCGCAGCGCGAGCGGCGTGGCGGGGAAGAGTTCGGGGTCGAATCCGTCGTCGACCGGTTGGTCCAGGCGCCACCACCGGCTGCCGTCCCAGCCGTACAGGAAGCCCAGGTAGGTGTCGTGGGAGCGCGCGTGCTCGACGCCGCGCCGCCACCAGCCGGGGGCGTCGCCCACCAGGTCGGTGCCGGCCTCGCCGCCGCGGCCGCTGCCCTCGGTGAGGGAGAACTCGTGGTGCCAGCCGGCGAGCAGCGCGCGGCCCTCGCCGGGGCGCACGAGCGCCATCCACATGTCCTCTTCGCCGACCCAGTGCAGGGCGGCGGCGGTGGGGCGGTGGTGCTCGAGTCCGACCGCGGCGCGCACGGCGGCGTCCACGGCCAGGAGCGAGACGATGTCCTCGGGCGTGGCGTCCATGTCCACGGGGAGCAGAGCCATGTGTCCCACGGTAGGCGCCGAGGGCGACGACGACGAGACCATTGTGATGAACGTCCGGCGACCCGCCGGTTTCCGCCGGGCGGCTGACGCGGTCTGGCCCGACCGGCTGCGGGGGACGCCCACCGCTCGTACGGTGTCCGACATGGACACTCGTCTTCCTCCGGGTCCGCGGCTGCCGAACCTGCTGCAGGCACTGCTCGCGCTGTCGGTCCCCGTCGTCCTCTTCCCCGCGGCGGCGAAGCGGTACGGGGTGCCGTTCACGCTCACGATGCTGCCGCAGCGGCGAAAGATCGTGGCGGTCTCCGAGCCGGCGCAGGTCAAGGACGTGTTCGCCGGCTCGCCGTCGGTCTTCCACGCCGGCAAGGGCAATGACCTGCTGCGGCCGCTCCTCGGTGTGCACTCGCTGCTGCTCCAGGACGGCGGCGACCACGCCCGTGCCCGGCGGTTGCTGGCGCCGGCGTTCGGCCGCCGCGAGATCGCCGGCTACCGCGGCCTCGTCGAGCAGGTCACGGCCCAGCAGTTGGACCGGTGGCCGCGCTCGGGGCGGGTGCGCGCGCACGTGCTGCTGAACGAGCTGACCCTCGAGGTGATCCTGCGGGTGGTGTTCGGCGTCTCCGACACCGCGCGGCTCGATCGGATGCGGCCGATCGTGGCCCGCGCCGTCGACGCCGGCCCCGTGGTGATGATCGGCCTGGGGATGCCCGCGCTGCGCGGGATCGGGCCGTGGAAGCGGGAGGTCCGCGACCTGGCGGCCATCCACGAGTTCCTGGGCGAGGAGATCGAGCAGGCCCGCCGCGACCCGGCGCTGGCCGAGCGTCGCGACCTCCTGGCGTTGCTCGTGCGGGCCTCCGCCGAGGACGCGCAGGGTCTGACCGACGCGGAGCTGCGCGACCAGCTCATGACGCTGGTGGCCGCCGGGCACGAGACCACGGCCACCGCCATGGCGTGGTCGATGCTCGAGCTGGCCCGCCACCCGGGCGTGCAGGAGCGCTGCGTGGACGAGATGACCGCGGCCGGCGCCGACCAGGACGGGGCGGCCGCGGGCGACGCCGAATACCTCGACGCCGTCATCAAGGAGGTGCTGCGCCTGCACCCGGTGGTGCCGATGGTCATGCGGGAGCTGCAGGAGCCGGCCACCGTGGGCGGGCGCGAGTACCCGCGTGGGGTGACGATCTCGCCGTCGATCGTCCTGGCGCACCGGTCGGACGACTCCTACCCGTCGCCGCAGGATTTCGACCCGCAACGCTTTCTCGGTGATGTGCCGACGCCCACCACCTGGCTGCCGTTCGGCGGCGGCGCGCGGCGGTGCATCGGGGCCTCGTTCGCGATGATGGAGGGGCAGGTCATCCTCCAGCAGGTGCTGCAGCGGTACCGGCTCGTCCCGGTGGGCCGCGGGCGCGAGTGGCCACGTTCGCGCAACGTCACGCTGTACCCGTGGCGGCGGGCCCGCGTGGAGTTGCAGGCGCGCTGACTCCGATACCCGATTGCACGTCCCCGAGGTGGTCGAGGCCATGTCGACGGCGGGAAATCAACCGGTGGCGGGCGCCCGGAACGTGGACTGATGTGCGTTTCGGTGTCACTTTCCCTACCGTGGAGTCTGTGAACGCTTCTCAGTCGCCCGCGCCGCTGTCCGAAGCACAGCGTGCGTCGGCTCCCCGCATGTACACGTGGATCTCTGAGACCGGCAGGGTGATCGAGCAGGTCAGAGTTCTCCCGAAGGGTGACGCCACCCGCGCCCGGGGACGCATCGTCTCGGCGACCCACTCGGATCACGACGCCTTTACGGTCGAGTACGAGGCGGAGATCTCGGCCGACCACTCCCTGCGTCGGGTCCGCTTGACCACCTCCACCGAGGAGTACGAGCGCACCATCGACCTGGTGTGCGACGCCGAGGGGTCGTGGCTGCTCGACGACCCCAGCGACACCCGCTCCCGCGTCGGCGGCGAGGGCGTCAAGGACGTCGACGTCACCTACAGTGTGTTCTTCGCCAGCCTGATGATCCGCCGCCTCGGCCTGGACACCCAGCAGGGCTCCGCGGAGGCGCGCGTGCTGTCGGTGGACTCGCTGACCCTCGAGGTCACCGAGGACACGGTCACCATGTCCTCCGATGACGAGCACATCCACGGCATCACCGCCACCGCCTCGACCAGCGCGACGGTCGACGCCGACGGCATGATCCTCGACGTTCCGGGCCTGAGCCGCCGCGTCTGATTCGCCCGGACTGAGCCGGGACTCATCGGCCCGGCCGCGGCGCGCCTGCGCATCTCGATGCGTACGCCCCTCGTCTGAAGAGCGGATCAGTGGGCCAGGCGTACCGCCCGGCCCTGCGAACCCGCGGCCCGCAGCACGTCCAGCCACCCCGGCGCGCCGGGACGGATCGTGATCGCGTCGTCGGTGACGGCGTTGTCGTCGTCGTCGTCTCGTCCGGCGTCACCCCGGCCCACCTGCACGTCCTCGTAGGCGCGGCGCGCGCGGTGGCCGTCGTCGATCAGCGGCCCGAGCGTTCCGTCCGTCGCCAGCGACTCCCGCGCGGCGGCCAGGTCGGCCAGACACTCGTCCAACACGCAGAGCAGCGCGTCGCGGTTGGGCTCGCAGATCGCGCGCACCAGGTCCGGAGCGGTGCCGGCGACGCGGGTGCCGTCGCGGAACGAGCCCGCCGCCAGCGCCAATGCGAGGTCGCCGCCGCGCGCCCCGGCCAGCGCGAGCGCCTCGGCCAACACGTGCCCGACGTGGGAGATCCGGGCGACGGCCGCGTCGTGTTCGGCGGAGGTGGCCGAGATCAGGCGCGATCCGCAGTCGCCGGCCATCGCCGCGACGCGCTGCCAGGTGTGGGGGTCGGCGTCGTCGTCGGCGGCGACGAGCCAGGTCGCGCCGCGGAACAGGTCCGGGTCCGTGGCGTCCCAGCCCGAGTGTGCGGTGCCCGCCATGGGGTGCCCGCCGACGAACCGCGCCGCCAGGCCGCGCCGCCGCACCGCCTCGAGGACGGGCCCCTTGACGCTGATCACGTCGGTCAGGGCGACGCCCGGCGCGTGCTCGGCCACCGCGTCCAGCGTCGCGTCGAGGGCGGGGAGAGGGACTCCGACGACGACGAGGGCGTCCTCCCGCGCGGCCCGACCGAGGGTGTGGGCCAGATCCGTGGAGACGTCGAACCCCGCAGCCGTGGCGGCCTCCGCGGTGGGGGCCGACCGGTTCCATCCGAACGCCCTGTCAGGCCCGAGCGCCCGCATCAGCGACCCGCCGATCAGACCGACGCCGAGCACGCACACGTTCCTCGCATCCGTCACCTGACAAGGTTCTCACAGCCGACTACGGTTGAGCCCATGGCCAGCACCTTCGACCGAAGCTCCCGCGACAGTGGGAGTGACGCCGGCGACGACGCCGTGACCGGCTACGCCCTCGGCGTCATGCAGGAGGGTGGGGCCTGGCACATCACGCGCCTGGCCGACACGGCGTTGACCAGCCTCGATGACGCCGCCCGGCAGGTCCGCTCGCTGCGGACCGAGGGGGCCTCGTTCGGGCTGGTGGACGTGGACCACGAGTTCTTCGTGATCCTGCGGCCCGGCCCGTCCGGAATGCGCCTCCTGCTGTCGGATGCCACCGCGGCGCTGGACTACGACCTCGCCGCCGATGTGCTCGACGAGCTCAACGTGGAGGTGCCCGACCTGTCGGACGAGGAGCTCGAGGACACCGACCCGTGGGGTGAGGGCGACATGGCGATCCTCGAGGATCTCGGGCTGCCGGAGGGGGTGCTGGAGATCATCGTCTCCGAAACCGACCTCTATGCCGACGAGCAGCTGCAGTCGGTGGCCGAGCGGATGGACTTCGCCGACGAGCTCGAGCGGCACCTGCCCGACTCGTGAGTTCACCGTCGCGCCTGGCCGCCGACGAGACGCTGGTCCGCCGGGCGCTCGCCGTGGCCGCCGGGGCGCCGGCCGGGGATGTGCCCGTCGGCGCGATCGTGCTCGGGCCGGACGGCCGTCAGCTGGCCGCCGCCGCGAACCGGCGCGAGGCCGACGGCGACCCGTTCGCCCACGCCGAGGTGCTCGCGCTGCGGGAGGCCGCCCGGGTGCTCGGCGACGGCTGGCGGCTCGAGGACTGCACCCTGGTGGTGACGCTGGAGCCCTGCACGATGTGCGCCGGGGCGGCGGTGGCGGCGCGGGTCGGACACATCGTCTTCGGCGCCTGGGAGCCGCGCACCGGGGCCTGCGGGTCACTGTGGGACGTGGTCCGAGACCGACGGCTCGTGCACCGACCGGAGGTACGCGGAGGCGTTCTCGAGGACGAGTGCGCCGCGATCCTCGAGGACTTCTTCCGCGCCCGACGGTGACCCGATCGTGACCCGCGAGCGGTGGAGTCGTTCACCTCGCCTACGTACGGTGGGCCTCACGAGGCGCCGACACATCGGTGCCGCGATCGAGAGGAGCACCACATGGGAGTGGGAGACAAGTTCTCGAACAAAGCCGAGGAGCTGGCCGGGCGCGCGAAGGAGTCCGCGGGAGCGGCCTCCGGTGATCGCGACATGCAGGCCGAGGGCCAGGCCGACCAGGGCTCGGCGAACCTCAAGCAGGGCGCCGAGAAGCTCAAGGACAAGGCCAACGAGGTCGCCGGCAAGATCACCGGCAACAAGGACTGACTCCGTCTTTCGGCCGGTCAGAGCCTGCCCTGAACAGGCTCTGACCGGCCGCTGACTGGCCGCTGACCCCGGCGATTTTCGCGACGGGGCCGGTTTCTAGTAACGTACTTCGCGGTGGCGTGTCCGAGCGGCCGAAGGTGAAGCACTCGAAATGCTTTGTTGGGTAACCCCCAACCGTGGGTTCAAATCCCACCGCCACCGCCAAAGGGAGAGCCCCGGATCTCGTTCAGAGGTCCGGGGCTCTCGTCGTTGCAGGTGCTTAAGGACTCCCGCGAGGCCCGCCGCCCGTCGCCCCTCATCGAGAAGAGCGTTTGGCACAATTCCACTCGGGTGGTCTCAGGGAGCTAGTGCAACACCCTGGCTGGATCGGGGTATGTG
>NZ_JBSHCV010000020.1:0-59545 GCF_053615975.1 Dietzia sp. NPDC055877
CGCCACCACATACCCCGATCCAGCCAGGGTGTTGCACTAGCTCCCTGAGACCACCGAGCAGAAGGTGTGCGGAACGCTCTTGTCGATGAGGGGCTGTCGATGAGGGGGCGCGCGGGTGGGCAGCGGCGGAGCGGGGGCCGGAGAGCGGCTGAGCGGCGACCGGGCAGCGCGGCCCGGCCGGGTCAGGCCAGGCGACGGACCGCCTCGGCGATGGTCGCGTCCGTGGCCGTGAGGGCGATGCGGACGTGCCGGGCGCCGCGCGGGCCGTAGAACTCGCCGGGCGCCACGAGCACTCCACGCTCGGCGAACCAGTCCGCGGTGTCGCGGCAGGGCTCGTCGCGGGTCGCCCAGAGGTACAGTCCGGCCTCCGAGTCGTCGATCCGGAAGCCCGCCGCCTCGACGGCCGGGAGCAGCCGCTCCCGGCGGACGCGGTAGCGCTCGCGCTGCTCGGCCGTATGGGCGTCGTCGACGAGTGCCGCCGCCATGGCCGACTGGATCGGTAGCGGCATCATCAGCCCGGAGTGCTTGCGCACCTCGAGCAGCTCGGCCACCAGCGCGGGGTCGCCGGCCACGAACCCCGCCCGGTACGAGGCCAGGTTGGAGGTCTTGGACAGCGAGTGCAGTGCGAGCAGCCCGGTGTGGTCGCCGTCGGAGACCCGCGGGTCGAGGATCGAGGGCGCCCGGCCCTCCCACACCAGCCCGAGGTAGCACTCGTCCGAGGCCACGATCACGCCCCGTTCGCGTGCCCAGCCCACGACCTTGCGCAGGTGCTCGACGCCGAGGACCTTGCCGGTCGGATTGGACGGCGAGTTGAGGAACAGCAGGTGCGGCGTGGACGGGCCGAGCTGGGTGAGCGAGTCGGCGCGGACGACGGTGCATCCGGCGAGCAGCGAGCCGACCTCGTACGTCGGGTACGCCACCTCCGGGATCACGACCGTGTGGCCCGCGCCCAGTCCCAGCTGGGCGGGCAGTCCGGCGATGAGCTCCTTGGTCCCGATCGCGGGCAGGACCGCGTCCGGGGTCAGGCCGGTGACCCCATGGCGCCGCGCCATGGAGTCGACGACGGCCCGGCGCAGCGCGGGGGTCCCGGCCGTCGTCGGGTACCCGGACTGTGCGGAGTCCGCGGCCAGAGCGTCCCTGATGACCGGCGCCACGTGATCGACGGGCGTGCCGACCGTGAGGTCGACAAGCCCGTCGGGGTGCGCCGAGGCGCGGGCCCGGGTCTCTGCGAGGGTGTCCCACGGGAACACCGGCAGAACCCGCCCGGGCGGCCGGCGCTCCGGGCGTGGTGCCACCCGGATCACTCCTGGTTCATAGGAGGCAAGGCCTTCACGAACGGGACGTCGTAGTCCACCTTGCCCACCTTGGCGGCACCACCCGGCGACCCCAGCTCCACGAAGAAGTCGGCGTTGGCCGCGTTGTACTCGGTCCACTCGTCCGGGACGTCATCCTCGTAGAAGATGGCCTCCACGGGGCAGACCGGCTCACAGGCGCCACAATCGACACACTCGTCGGGGTGGATGTAGAGCATCCGGCCACCCTCGTAGATGCAGTCGACAGGACACTCCTCGACGCACGACTTGTCCATCACGTCGACGCACGGCTCTGCGATCGTGTAGGTCACGTCAGCCACCTTCCTCGTAGCGGTATCACCAGTATCGTAAGCCACCTCACCGCCGACCGGCGATGCCGCCCCCACCGGCCACGGGCTATGTGACGACGGACACTCCGACGGGTCGGGAGGCGGGCCCGTACAGGGTGTCCCGCCGACGCACCGGCCGCCCGATCCCCGTCGCGATCTCCTCGATCTCCTCCGGCGACTTGGCCGACCCGTTCTCGGCGCCGGCCATCCGCGAGATGGTCTCCTCCATCAGCGTGCCGCCGAGATCGTCGGCGCCGGACCGCAACATCGTGCGGGTACCGGCCACGCCGAGCTTCACCCAGCTGGTCTGCACGTGGTCGATCGCGCCGTGCAGCATGATCCGCGCCAACGCGTGCACGGCGACGTTCTCCTCGCGCGTGGGGCCCGGCCGCGAGGCGCCCGCCAGGTACAGCGGCGCGCTCCGGTGCACGAACGGCAGCGGCACGAACTCGGTGAAGCCCCCGGTACGCTCCTGGATCCCGCGCAGCGTCCGCAGGTGTGCCACCCAGTGCGCCGGTGTGTCGACGTGCCCGTACATCATGGTCGAGCTCGACCGCAGCCCCACCTCGTGGGCGGTGGTGACGATGTCGATCCACTCGGCGGCCGGGAGCTTGCCCTTGGTGAGGACCCACCGCACCTCGTCGTCGAGGATCTCCGCGGCCGTGCCGGGAATGGTGTCGAGGCCCGCGGCCCGCAGCTCGGTCAGCCACTCACGTACCCCGGTCCCGGAGCGCGAGGCACCGTTGGAGATCTCCATGGGGCTGAACGCGTGCACGTGCATGGACGGCACCCGCGCCTTGACCGCGCGAACGAGGTCCGCGTAGCCGGAGACCGGCAGGTCCGGGTCGATACCACCCTGCATGCACACCTCGGAGGCGCCGGACACGTACGCCTCGTACGCGCGGTCGGCGACCTCGGACGCGGACAGCGAGAACGCGTCCGCGTCGCCCTTGCGCTGGGCGAACGCGCAGAAGCGGCAGCCGGTGTAGCAGATGTTGGAGAAGTTGATGTTCCGGTTGACCACATAGGTCACCGTCTCCCCCACCACGTCGGCGCGGATCCGGTCGGCCAGGCCGGCGACCGCCGCCAACCCGTCCCCGGTCGCGGTGGCCAGCGCGAGGTATTGGTCGTCGGTGAGACCGGCCGGGTCCGACTCGGCGGCCCGCAGTGCCGCGAGGACCTCCGAGTCCGCGCGCTCCGGGGCCAGCGCGGCCGCCCCGATCTCGGCGGCGCGCGCCCGGATGACGTCCCAGTTGCCGAACGCCTCGC
Source organism: Dietzia sp. NPDC055877 (assembly GCF_053615975.1). Taxonomy (NCBI): domain Bacteria; kingdom Bacillati; phylum Actinomycetota; class Actinomycetes; order Mycobacteriales; family Dietziaceae; genus Dietzia; species Dietzia sp. NPDC055877. The sequence goes on from NZ_JBSHCV010000020.1 coordinate 2,912, forward strand.
CGATGTCCGAGCGCGTGTCCGTATTGCGGCCCTCGGAGTCGATCGCGGTGTGCAGATCGGTCCGCCCGGACGAGTCCCAGTCGTCGTCGGGCTCCTGCCAGGGCCGTCCCTGCGGGCGGACGACCTCGTCGTCGTCGCCCGGCGCGGCCAACCCACTGGCCGGGTCGGCCAGCGCGCGGACGTGGCCCGCCACCCGCGGGTCGATCCAGGCGTCTCCCCCGCCCACATAGCGCGGATGCGCGGTGAGGCGCTCGCGCAGGTCCCACCCACTCGCGGCGAGGTCCGCGGTGAGCTCGTCCAGGTGCGGCCACGGACGCTCGGGATTGACGTGGTCCGGCGTCAGGGGCGAGATCCCGCCGAGGTCGTCGACCCCCGCGCCGATCAGCGCCAGCACGTCGGCCCGGTCGACCAGGTTGGGCGGTGCCTGCACCGCCACGCGCGGGCCCAGGACCAGGCGCGCCACCGCGATCGCGGCGAGGAACTCGTCCCTGTCTGCGTCGTCTGCGGACCGCATCGCCGTGTCCGGCTTGGCGCGGAAGTTCTGGACGATCACCTCCTGCAGGTGGCCGAACTCGCGGTCCAGCGCGGCGAGGGCCAGCAGACTCTCCGCGCGCTCCGTCCGGTTCTCCCCGATCCCCACCAGGATCCCCGAGGTGAACGGCACCGCCAGCCGGCCGGCGTCGGTGAGCGTGCGCAGCCGCACCGCCGGATCCTTGTCGGGGCTGCCGTAGTGGGCCTCGCCGGGTGTGGTGAACAGGCGGGTCGCGGTGGTCTCGAGCATCATGCCCATCGACGGCGCGACCGGCTTGAGCTTGGACAGCTCCGCCCAGCTCATGACGCCGGGGTTGAGGTGCGGCAGCAGACCGGTCTCCTCGAGGACGCGGATCGCCACGGCCCGCACGTAGTCCAACGTCGACGAGTAGCCGCGCGCATCGAGCCACTCGCGCGCCTCCGGCCACCGCTCCTCGGGGCGGTCCCCCAGCGTGAACAGTGCCTCCTTGCACCCGGCCTCGGCGCCGCGGCGGCACAGGTCCACCACCTCGTCGGGCTCCAGGTACAGGCCCTCGCCCGCGGCGCGCAGCTTGCCCGGCACGGTGACGAACGTGCAGTAGTGGCACCGGTCCCGACACAGTCGGGTCAGCGGGACGAAGACCTTGCGGGAGTACGTGACCACCCCGGGGCGCCCCTCGTCGGCCAGGCGCGCGTCGCGGCGGGCCGCGGCCAGGCCGGTGAGCCGCCCGAGGTCCTCGCCCCGCGCGGCGAGGAGCACCGCGGCCTCGGTGGCGTCCAGAGTCAGTCCGTCGGAGGCGCGGCGCAGGGCGCGCCTCATGGCCGACGTCGTGGGCTCGGGATCAGCGGGGGTCGAGGCGGAAATCATATCCGCGATGATGCCCCACCCCGCCCGTTCCGCGCGCGGGCGGTGCCTGTCGGCCGGTCTCACCAGCGCGCGCGGGCCGCCCCACTAGTCTGGTGGCCATGTCCGAACCCGCCCAGGCTCTCCGCGCCAACGGTGACCCACTGGTCGCCAGCCCGCCCTCCGTGACAGGGGGCGCGCACGCACTGCGCGAGCCAGCGCGTCTGCCCGACGCCCCCGTGGAGGTGGACACCGGCGACGAGTTGCTGACCTCCAACCGGATTCTCATCTCGGCGCCCCGCCACCGGATCGAGAAACGCACCCCGTTCCTGTTCATCATCGAGGGCATCTGGTCGTGGGCGATCCTGGCCGGCCTGCAGGTCGCCTGGTATTTCTGGGGCGAGAACGTGATGGGGTTCTGGAACTGGGTGGCGCTGGCGGCCACCATCCCGTTCGCGTTCATGGCCATCGTTGTGGCGCCGTGGTGGCGCTACGTCGTGGCGCGCTGGGACGTCTCGGACACCGCGGTGTGTTCGCGTAAGGGCTGGTGGACCACGCAGTTCCGGATCGCTCCGCTGGTGCGCCTGCAGACGGTGTACACCACGCGCACCCTGTTCGAGCGGTGGTTCGGGTTGGCCACCGTCAACGCCTCGACCGCCTCCGCGCAGGGCACGGTCGAGATCCGCGGACTGGCCGTGGCGGACGCCGAGGCGCTGGCGCAGCACCTCATCGCGATCGCGAACCTGGACACGGAGGACGGGACGTGACCGCACCAGGCGGCGGGGACCCCACCGCCGTCGATGACATGCCGACGGTGGTCACCCGGGTCGAGGGCGACGACGACGAGGGCTCCCGCCCGGAACCGTCCACGTCCCCCGGAGCCGACGCCGGGTCCGACGCCGCGCCCGCGTCCGGGAGCGTGCCCGTCGCGGAGGCAGTCGACCCGGAAGCGCCGTGGGAGCGCCTGTCGTGGCGGATGCTGCTGGTCGACCCGCTGGGATCGTTGACCCGGCTGGCGCCGCTGTTCCTGATCTCCCTGTGGCTGGGGTCGAACCGCAGCAACTACTGGTTCGAGTTCATCATCATCTCGCTCGTCGTCCTGGCGGGCGTGCTGCGCTGGCTGTCGACGAGCTACCAGGTCGGCCGGACCCACATCATCCTCAGGAAGGGCTTCTTCAGCCGCCAGGTGGTGACGGTGGCCCGCAACCGGATCCGCAGTGTGGACACCGAATCGGACCTGTTCCACCGGGTCATGCGGGTATCGATCGTGGAGGTCGGCACAGGGCGGTCCGACGCCGGGAAGTCCGGTGCCGAACGATTCCGGCTCAACGCGATCGACACCGCGCACGTCGAGCCGCTGCGCGACGAGCTCCTCAAGCATCGTCGTGCGCTCGACCCGTCGCTCGGCATCGAGGACGAGGAGCAGTGGGGCTCCAAGTATGGCGAGGACATCGCCCGCTGGCGGGTCACCTGGTCCCGGTTCGCCCCGTTCTCGTTCATCGGGTTCGGTGTCCTGATGTCGCTGTGGTTGATCACGTGGCAGATGGGCGACATGCACCAGCGCATCATGGACCTGGCCGTGGTCGAGGGGACCATCGCCTGGCTCGATTCGCTCGGTGAGCCGTTCGCCATGGTGGGCAAGGGCATCGCGATCTGGTTGGTCGCCAGCGTCCTGGCGATCATCACCTACGCGATCCGGTACGGCAAATACGCCCTCACCGAGCGCGGGTCCGTGCTCTATGTGCAGAACGGCATCCTACGTCGCAAGCACCAGGCGCTCGACAAGGCGCGGTTGCGCGGCGTCGAGGTCCGGGCGCCGATCTACCTGCGGATGATCGGCGGCGGCCGACTCGAGCCGATCATGACCGGCACCAAGTCGGGTGGCAAGGCGTCGACGCTGCTGCCCCAGGCGCCGATGAAGGACGTCCGGCGCGTGGCCACGCGCATCCTCGGCGACGAGACTCCGGTGACCGTGCGGCTGCGCCGGCACCCGTGGAAGGCGGCCCGCCGACGCATCACCCGCGGGCTCATGCCGTTCTGGGTGGTCGCGGCCCTGCTCATCCTCATCCGCATCGATTCGGGGCCGTCCGCGGATGTGTGGGTGCGATGGGGCATCCCCGCGGCCTTCGTCCTGTTCATCCTGCTGTCGATCGACCGGATCCGCATGCTAGGGCACGCCCTGTTGTCAGACACACTGGTGTCCTCGCACGGGTCGTGGGGCGCCAAGCGCACGGTCCTCGAATCCGACGGCATCATCGCCTGGACCGTCAGCCAGTCGGTGTTCCAGCGCACGGCGAGGGTCGCGACGGTCACCGCGGCCACCCCGGCGGGGGCCGGGGGCTACTCCGTCATGGACATGGATGCCGACGAGGTCTGGGCGCTCGCCGAGGCGCTGACCCCCGGGATCACGGACGTGTGGCAGTACGAGGGCGCCCCCGAGGACGCCGGCCGAACCTCACCCTCGATGGGTGTCCGCCGACACTGAGCGGCCGTAGGCGGCCACCCACAGCGGGATGAGCCCACCGAACACCAGCAGGGCGAGGCCTCGCAGACCGAGAGGCACCGGCATGTCGCCGCCGGGACCCATGTCGAGCGCGATCAGCGTGAGGATGAACACCAGGGCCGGAAAGGCCGCGACAGGCTTGCGGTCCGACCACATCGAGGCGACCCGGACCAGCACCAGCGACCAGGCACCGGCGACCAGGACCGTGATGGGGAACGGGACGGGGCCCACGTACAGGGTCAGCCACGCCGCGGCGAGAACGCACCCGGTCACCGCTCCCGCCGCGAGCAGGGCCAGCGCCCCCGCCAGCTCGACGCCTGACGCCGCCCGCCCGCCGGTGCCGACCACGGGCGCGGTCACGCGTCCCGCCCCAGCCCGCTGAGCAGGTGGGCGACGCCCGGCGCACACCGGTCGTAGTTCTCCCCGCGCTCGTCGAGATCGTGGCCGATGTACCACTCGGCCTGTGCCACGGGCTGCAGTACGCCGTTGGTCAGTGCCAGGAACCAGGGGTCGCCGTCCACGGTCGGCACCAACTCGAGCTGGGTGGCGTGCCCGGTGAGCGCCTCGAGCTTGGCCGCATATGCGCTCTCGTCCAGCGGCACCCGGTGGGTGAGCCGGGAGTCGGCGACGGACGGCAGTTCGTCGGCGTGGGCGTGCCGTAGGTGTGCCGGGGGGTCCGGATGTTCCCGCGAGACGTCGGACCGCGCGGTGACGGTCCAGGCGAGCCGGGTCGGCCGGTGCGTCGCTTCGGCGACCGCCGCGTGGACGACCTCGTGCGCACGGATGTGGTCGGGATGCCCGTAGCCACCGCGCGGGTCGTAGGTCACGACGAGGTGCGGTCGGAACTCATCGATCACGGCGACCAGGGCGGCCACCGCCTCCGCCCCGGATCCGACGAACGCGCGCGGATGCTCGGCCGCGGGGGTCCCGGCCATTCCGGAATCACGCCACCGGCCGGCCTCTCCCAGGAACCGGGGCCGGCCCACGCCCAGCGCCCGCAGCGCGGTCGCCAGTTCGCTGATGCGGTACCCGCCCAGTTGGTCGGCGCGGTCGGAGACGAGGCCCGCGAACCTCTCCCCCAGGACCTCGCCCTCCTCGCCGAGGGTGCACGTCATCACGCAGACCTCGGCGCCGGCGGCCACGAGGGCCGCGATGGTGCCGCCGGTGGTGATCGCCTCGTCGTCGGGATGCGCATGGACGAACAGTGCGCGGATCCCCGCTGCCGGCGGGGTCGTGGCCGTCGGAGTCATCCGGTCCTCCTCCAGGTGGGTGCGGTATCGAAGACGTCGGTGACCGTCAGGGGCACCCGCGCCCCGGCGGCGTCGTCCGGGGATGATCCGGCGGACGACCGACCGGACAGCTCGACCCCATCATCAGCCAGAAGCATCGTCGGCCGCACGAGCGGAACGCGGACGGCCTGCTCCGCGACCAGATCCCCGGCCTCCACGAGGTCGACCCCGTCGCCCGGGCCGACCCCGAGCGCACCGTCGATACGGGGATCACACAGGCCGGCGGTGTCCGAGGCGCGCGCCGGGGCATCGATTCCGAGCGTGCGCGCCGGCGTCGTGGGTGTGGTCGTCGTCCCCGCCTCCTCCGTCCCGGTGGCCTCGCTGTCCGGGGCCCGGCCCGGGCGCGCAGGGGTCATCGTGGTCGAGGTGGGCGGCACCAGGCTCGACACCGTGGTACGGGGCCGCGAGGGCGAAGCCTCCGTCTGGGTCGCGGACCCGGACCCGGCCGCGGCCGGCTGGCGCCCTGCCGCGCAGGCGAAGCGCGATACGGCGGCCACCTCGGCATCACCCTCCACGGGTTGCCAGCCCACCACCGCATCGACGAGGCCGTGCGGCAGGACGTCCGCGTAGAGCTCGCTGGGCTCGAGCTCCCACACGTGTGCCCCTACCCCGGTTCCGCGGAGCTGGTCGGCAAGCGTGTACGCGGCGGTACGTGCCCGGTCATCCGCGGCCTCGACACCGAGCGTCACGGTCAGCGGCGTGCCGGCGAGCTGCCACCGGCCCCCGTCCCGGACGTATCCGGCGGCGGTGAGTTCCGACTCGGTGACCGTGTCGTCCGAGGTCGCGGTGGTCGCGGCGTCGGCCGGGAACGGGAACGACGTGATCTGTGGGGATGCCTCACCCGTGACGATCCGGCCCACCACCTCGGGGTCGATCGCCGCGGCCAGGGCCCGGCGGACCCCGGGGTTCGAGACCGCCGGCGCGATGGTGTTGAACGCGAGCTCGAGCTGCGCCGAGGCCGTGACCGTCGTGTCGGTGACGCCCGGAATCGTCGCGGACACGTCGGCGACGACCGGTGCGTCGGCCACCATGGCCATGACCCCGGGGCCGTCCCGCAGGGCCGCCCCCAGCTGACCGGGGCCGCTCTCGCGCCGGACGACGATCTGGCCGGTCTCCGGCGCCCGCGCCCAGAAGCGGTCGTTACGGACGAACTCGATCTCCCCGCGGCCGAGGTCGGCGGCGCGGATCATGTACGGGCCCGCGCTCATGACCGGAAGTCCCGCCATCGCCCCCTGGAACCCGTCGGGGGCGTCTTTGAGGATGTGCCCGGGCAGGAGGTCGGCGAACAGGGTCCGCCAGTGCTCGGGCGGCGAATCGAAGAGCACGTCCACGACCTTGCCGCCGGCGCCGGCGCGGACCGCCACGATCCGCTCGTATCCTGCCGGGTCGACGACCCCGGGCTGGGTGACCATCTGGCGCCACAGGTACTCGAAGTCCTCGGCGGCCACAGGCACTCCGTCGGACCACTGGGCCTTGGGGTCGATCGTGTAGCGGATCGTGGCCGGCGCCTCGGGCAGTGGCGCCGCCGAGACCAGCAGGTCGCGGTTGAGAACCGGCTCGCCGTCCGGCCCGGGGACGAACGCGCTGGGCAGCAGGAGGGCCGCGACGAGGTCGGTGTCGACGCCCTGGTCGGCGAGGAGGTGCGGGTTAAAGCCGCTCTCGACACGGTCCAGGGCGAGGAGGAGTCCGCCGGCGGTGAGACTGACGTCCGTACCGGAGCCGGAGCCCTCCTCGCCGCCGACGACCGTGGGTGGCGGCGGGTCGGCCACGCACCCCGTGACGACGACGAGGGCCGCCGCCGCGGCCAGTCCCGCGGTGGCCCGGCGGCGCCCTGACGCCCCCCTCGTGGTCACGTGTGCCCCCTCGGTGCGCCGACTACTTGTCGCGCGCCTTGGAGCGGCTGCGGGCCTTGGCACGCTCGGTGGCGGTGAGCAGGACCTTGCGTACGCGGATCGCCTCGGGGGCCACCTCGACGCACTCGTCGCCCGCGCAGAACTCCATGGCCTCCTCGAGGCTGAGGTTGCGGTGCTTGGAGAGGGTCTCCGTGGCGTCGGAGCTCGCCGCACGCATATTGGTGAGCTTCTTCTCCTTGGTGATGTTGACGTCCATGTCCTCGGACCGCGGGTTCTCGCCCACGACGACGCCCTCGTAGACCTCGGCGCCCGGCTCGATGAAGAAGTCGCCGCGGTCGGCCAGACCCAGCAATGCGAAGGTGGTGGCCTTGCCCGAGCGGTCCGCGACCAGCGAGCCGGTGTGGCGGGCGCGGATCTCGCCGGCCCACGGCTCGTACCCGGCGGAGACCGAGTTGGCGATGCCCGAGCCCCGGGTCTCGGTCATGAAGATGGTGCGGAACCCGATGAGGCCTCGGGCGGGGACGGTGAACTCCATACGGACCCAGCCGCTGCCGTGGTTGCTCATCTGCTCCATGCGGCCCTTGCGGGCGGCCATGAGCTGGGTGACCGCACCGAGGTGCTCCTCGGGCACGTCGATCGTCATGTGCTCGAACGGCTCGTGCAGCTTGCCGTCGATCGTCCTGGTGACGACCTGTGGCTTGCCGACGGTGAGCTCGAAGCCCTCACGACGCATGGTCTCGACGAGGACGGACAGTGCCATCTCGCCACGCCCCTGGACCTCCCAGTCGTCGGGACGCTCGGTGTCGAGCACCTTGAGCGAGACGTTGCCGACCAGTTCCTGATCCAGGCGGGCCTTGACCATCCGGGCGGTCAGCTTGTTGCCGCCGTTCCGGCCGGCCATGGGCGAGGTGTTGACGCCGATCGTCATGGAGATCGCGGGCTCGTCGACCGTGATGGCGGGCAGCGCGACCGGGTTGTCCGGGTCGGCGAGCGTGTCGCCGATCATGATCTCGCTGATGCCGGCCACGGCCACGATGTCGCCGGCCACGGCCTCGTCCGTCGGGACCCGCTCCACGCCGTCGGTCTTGAGCAGCTCGGAGATCTTGACCGTCTTGGTCTCCTGCTCACCGTCCGGCGTGTTGTGGATCCATGCCACCTGCTGCCCCTTGCGGAGACGGCCGTTGTGGATACGGACGAGGCCGATGCGGCCGAGGAAGTTGGAGGCGTCCAGGTTGGTGACGTGGGCCTGGAGCGGGGCCTCGACGTCGCCCTTCGGGGCCGGGATGACGTCGTAGAGGAGCTCGAAGAGACCGTCCAGGTTCTCGCCGTCCGGCTCCTGGCCGTTCGCCGGCTGGGTGGTCGACGCCTTGCCGGCACGACCGGAGGCGAACACCACGGGCAGCTCGAGCGCGTGCTCGGCCGCGGCCTGGGCGGCCGGGTCCTCGAGATCAGCGGCCAGGTCCAGCAGCAGGTCCTGTGCCTCCTCGACGACCTCGTCGATACGCGCGTCCGGGCGGTCGGTCTTGTTGACCACGATGATCACGGGCAGCGACGCGCCGAGCGCCTTCCGGAGCACGAACCGGGTCTGCGGCAGCGGCCCCTCGGACGAGTCGATGAGCAGCACCACGCCGTCGACCATCGACAGTCCACGCTCGACCTCGCCACCGAAGTCGGCGTGACCGGGGGTGTCGATGATGTTGAGGACGAGATCCCCGCCACCGGCGCCCGCACCCGGCCGACGCACGGCGGTGTTCTTGGCGAGAATGGTGATGCCCTTCTCGCGCTCGAGGTCGCCGGAGTCCATGACGCGGTCCACCAGCTCCGCCCGCTCGTCGAACGCCCCCGACTGACGCAGCAGTGCGTCGACGAGAGTCGTCTTGCCGTGGTCGACGTGCGCCACGATGGCGACGTTACGGAACTCGGTCAGGGCCATACGCTGGGTTCTCCCTCAGGGGCGTTCGGCGCCGGGTCGGCTGTACACCGCCGGGCGCATGACGGGAATCGGCGGATTCGCTCCGCAAGATCCACAGGCGCGTCCGGACAGGCCGCGCGTGCGGACCCACATTACCCGCTGCATGCCCCCGTGTTATATCCGCCGAGGCCCGGCCACGTCGCGCCGGTCGTCTCCGTGCGCACGTCAGCGGCACCCGGAGGACCCGCCGCATGGTCTGACTGTTATTTACAACACACGCCCCATCTGCAACACTGGCCCCAGACCGAGCACGTCACCACCTCCCCGGTGTCCACATCAGGGGGCATTGTGAGAACATCGAGCGGTCGACTGGTCGTCTCCGCCGACCGGTCCGCCCGCCTCATCCGAAGAATGGACTCGCCAGTGATCCGCCACTCGCTCAGGACCTCGTTCCGGACCCTCGGCATCGGCGCCGTCGCCGCCATGGCCATGGGCCTGGCCGCACCCGCCGCCGCCAGCGCACAGTCGCTCGACGAACTGGGGCGCCCGACCGAGCCCGTCCTGCAGGCCATGGAGGGCCTGGCCGAGCAGCAGTGGATCCCCGAGGACACCCGCGGCACGATCCTGCGTCTCGTCGGGTTCTTCCGCGGCACCGGCGAGCCCGGCACCCCGCTCCCGGAGAACGGCCCGGTCATCGCGCAGTTCGCCTATCCGACCATCATGCAGAACTGCATCGGTGGCGAGCAGACCGCCGTGGGGGCCGCGACCGCCATCCCCGGCCCGGCCGACCTCCCGCTCCCGGGTGTCCCGCAGAGCCAGCTGGGCTTCGTGTTCACCGCGCTGGGCACCGAGGGTGTGGCCGAGCACCAGGTGCAGCCCATGACCGTGGACTGGGTCAACATCCACAACGGCCGTCACGGTTCGACCGTCCTGACCTACAACGGCATCAACGAGGGCGGCCCCGCCACGCTCAACGGCGTCGCGGACACCGGCCCCGGCCACGTGCTGATGGTCCTTCAGGGTGGTGTCACCACCAAGCTCGAGGGCGGTGGAGACGTGAACTGCGTGCCGTTCCCGACCGTGGGATCCGCGTTCGTCGGCTGAGACCGGATCGTCGCCGCCCCGGTCGAGGGCCGGTCCCGTTGCGCTGATGAGCACTGACACCCCGGACACACAGGAGTCCCGTGCCGCGCTGAGCAAGGCCCGCCGCGCCCTCTCGGGCGGCGGGCCTCTCGTCGTTCTCAGCGGCGCCGGTATGAGCGCCGAGAGCGGAGTACCCACTTTCCGCGACGCCCAGACCGGGTTGTGGGAGCGCTATGACCCCACCGAACTGGCGACGCCCGAGGCCTGGCTACACGACCGGGACAGGGTGTGGGCCTGGTACCGCTGGCGCGAACATCTCGTGTCCACGGCCCCACCCAATGCCGGCCATATCGCCGTCGCCCGGGCCGAGAGGCACCGCCAGGTCGTGGTGGTCACCCAGAACGTCGACGATCTACACGAGCGCGCCGGCTCGACGGTGGTCCACCACATCCACGGCAGCCTGTTCGCGCACCGCTGCGACACCTGCGGGGAACCGATGGACCCCGGCCCGCCGTCGGCGGCGCCGGTGGATCACCTCGAACCGCCCCGCTGCCCCCGTGGCGACGGGCGGGCCAGGCCCGGTGTGGTGTGGTTCGGTGAGATGCTGCCGTCCGCCGCGTGGGAGGCTTCGGTGTCCGCCGTCACCGGGGCCTCGGCTGTCGTCGTCGTCGGCACGTCGGGCCTCGTCCATCCCGCCGCGTCACTGCCCGCGCTCGCCGCGGAGACAGGCATACCCGTCATCGAGGTCAATCCCGGCCCCTCCGGCCTGGGCCGCGAGGTGGACGTCCACCTCCGCGCGCCCGCGGGGCGGGTGCTCCCCGATCTGCTGTCCGACTGACAGCGGCCCGTGCTGCACTCCCCCATCGCGGCGCTCTTCCGAACGTGGCGGACCCGCGGATCGTCGTTCCGACCTCCGCAGCCCGGCCGGCCGTCTAGCGTTCTGTTATCAGCGACGTCGCGGTGACAGCGCTGCCCGGCAGTGGCCCGGGACTTCCAGGAGGAGGAATCCGACGCATGTCCGACCCAACACCACCGTCCACTCCCGCGATCGTGGCCGCCGAACTCATCGGCACGTTCTGGCTCGTCCTCGGAGGGTGCGGCACCGCGGTCTTCGCCGCCATCCAGGTCGCCGACGGCGAGGCCGGTGCGCTCGTCCCCGTGGGGGTCGGCTACCTCGGCGTCGCACTGGCCTTCGGCCTCACCGTCCTGACCGGCGCCTACGCCGTCGCCCACATCTCGGGTGCCCACTTCAATCCCGCCGTCAGCGTCGGCGCCGCGATGTCCGGACGTCTGCCCTGGTCGCGACTTCCGCTCTACATCGTGAGCCAGGTGGTGGGCGGACTGCTCGGAGGCACGCTGATCTTCGTGGTCGCCAGCGGCAAGGCCGGTTTCGAGGCCACCGGCGGGATGGCGGCCAACGGCTACGGCGCCCATTCCCCCGACGGGTACAGCCTGCTCTCCGCGCTGATCATCGAGATCGTTCTCACAGCCCTGTTCGTATGGGTGATCCTCGGCGCAACAGACCGTCGTGCTCCCGTCGGGTTCGCGCCGGCCGCCATCGGCCTGACCCTCACCCTCATCCACCTCATCTCTATCCCGATCACCAACACCTCCGTCAACCCGGCCCGTTCCACTGCCGTGGCGTTCTTCAACGGGGACGGGGCCCCCGGACAGCTCTGGCTGTTCTGGCTGGCACCCATCGTGGGCGCGCTCATCGCAGGCGCGCTGTACGAGCCACTGTTCGGCGGCCGGTCGCGCCGGGCCGTACCGGCCTGACACAGGCCTGGAGCGGGTCGGCCGCCTCCTCCGACGAGACGACCGACCAGCCTGCGGCCTCCTAGCGTCGAGGTGCGTCCGGATCGATATGGCCGGGCGCATCATCGAGCGGACCCGGGGCCCGGCGGCCGTCCGGGCCGGCGCCCGGTCCACTGATCCCCGCGCCCGCGCCCGATTCCAGCGGATCGTCGGCGCCGTCGGTCCGTACGCGGTGGCGCCCCTGGTCGTGGCCCGGGCCGGCGCCCCGATCGCGGAGTCGGTCACCGAGCCGGGCTTCGTCGTCAGCCCGGTGGCGGGGATCGAGCTTCTCCGCGGTGCGCTCCATCCTCCGCACGTCGCTCTTCTGCTCGTCGAGGGCCCCACGGCGGTGGTCGGCCTCGGCGCGGAGCATGTCCGCCTCCGCGGACTTGGCCCTGGCCTCCTGCTCGGCGGCGCCTGCCCGGTGCTCCTGCTCGCGAGCGGCGGCCTCCTGATGATCCAGCCTCTTCTCGCGTTGACGGGCGTCGCGACGAAGTTCCGACGCCTCCGTCAGCTTCTTCCGATTGTTGTTCCGGGCGGCCAGAGCGATGAGCGCGATGACGATGATCAACGCGATCACCGCGATAACTATCCAGATCACGGGATCCATGGCGGTCTCCTTTTCCGGGTCACTGTTCGTGCAGGGTCTTCAGTGCCTCCGGAACCTAATCCCGACCGCCGCGGGGCGCTACCGGACTACCGACGGCCGGTGCCCGTCAACGCCCGGCTCAGATGAGAGCCCGGCGGGTCAGACCTGCGTCCCGCGCCTCCCGGCTCAGCCGATCGCGGTGGTCGGGATGCGCGACGGCGATGAGGGCGGCGGCCCGGTCCGCCACCGATCTGCCCCGCAGCGAGGCGATGCCGTACTCGGTGACCACGTTCTCGATAATGTTCTTGTGCGTGGTCACCGGGCTGCCCGGCGTGAGCGACAGGGTGATGCGGCTGACCCCCTTGGAGGTCTGGGACGGCGTGACGATGAACCCGCGACCGCCGGGAGAGAACCGGCAACCGCGGGCGAAGTCGGCCTGACCCCCGGCGCCCGACCAGTAGTGTCCCGCGATCGTCTCCGACGCCGCCTGCCCGTACAGATCGACCTCGCTGGTGGCGTTCACGGAGTACAGATTGCGCTCCTGCCCGATGACCCGGGGGTCGTTGACGACGTCCACCGGCAGCATCGCGACGGACGGGTTGTCGTGCAGCCAGCTCATGAGCCGCCCGGATCCGACGGCGAACGTCGTCACATGCTTGAACGGGTGCCCGGTCTTGCGGGACCCGTCGATCACCCCGGCCTCGACGAGGTCCATCACCCCGTCGGACAGCGCCTCGGTGTGGATGCCGAGGTTCTTGTGTCCGGTCAGCTTCGACAGGAACGCGTTGGGCAGCTTGCCCACCCCGAGCTGGAGACACGCGCCGTCGGGGACCTGCTCGGCGATGAGGGCGGCGATCGTGTCGTCGACCTCGCCCGGGGTCGGCGGCTCGACGGTGATCATCGGTGCGTCGTTACGCGTCACCCCCACGACCTGCGAGAGGTGAATGTGATTGCGGCCGAACGTGCGGGGCATGTTGGCGTTGACCTCGACGAAGAACGGCACCTGACCGATGAACGACGCGACGTAGTCGGCGTTGGTTCCCATCGAGAAGTAGCCGTGCTCGTCGATCTCCGACACCGTGGTGATCGCCAGCCCCGGCGGCGAGAACTCCCGCATCGTCGCGGGAACCTGGGCGAAGTCGACCGGCACGAGGTCGCAGTGACCGTCATGGAAGTTCTTCCGCGACCCGGGCCCCAGGAAGTAGTCGACGTGCCGGAGCCGCCCCGGGTACGCACCCTCCATGAAGGGCAGGGACTCCCACGGGTCCATGTGATGGATCGTCACGTCCTCCAGCCGGTCGGCCCCGTCGTCCAGGGCGCGCAACAGGGCGGGCGGTGCGCCGTTCTGGATCGGCGAGATGATGTGCATCCCCGCCGCGACGTGATCGAGGATCGCCTCGGGGGGCAGTTCTTCGTACTCGGCATTCCTCATCGGGAGTCTGCTCTCGGTCAGGCGGATCGACGGGCGGTGACTCAGCTCAGGGCCGGGATGACCTCCCGTTCGAACAGCTCGAGTCCCGAGGTATCGGTGGCGATCTCCGGGAAGTAGAAGATCCCGTACTCCATCCCTTGCGCCCTGAGCCCGGCCAGATTCTCGATGATCTGCTCGGGGGTACCCACTGCCGGCAATCCCTGATAGGCGCCCAGTTGCCGGTCGGCCTCCTCGACACCGACGTGGCGGGCCATCCGATCGTGGATGAACGCGAGCCGGTCGGCGACCTCCCGCTCGGTCTCGCCGATCGCCACGTTGTAGTTCGCGGTGCGGGTGATCTCCGCCGGATCTCGACCGATGTCGGCGCAGTGGCCCCGCAGCACCTCGGACTTGTGGGCGAACCCGTCCGGGGTGCCGTCGAAATTCGTGTAGTCCGCGTGACGGGCCGCGATCCGCAGGGTCTTCCGCTCCCCGCCACCGGCGATCCACAGGGGGATGCCGCCCTCCTGCAGGGGTCGGGGCTGCACGATGGCACCGTCCACCCGGTAGTGGTCGCCGTGCAGGGAGGCGACACCGTCCGACCACGCGTCGAGCATGATCCGGACACCCTCGTCGAGCATGGCCAGCCGCTCGCCGCCGGACGGGAACCCGAAGCCGTAGGCCCGCCATTCGTGCTCGTACCACCCGGCGCCGACCCCCATCTCGACGCGGCCGCCCGAGATCACGTCGACGGTCGCCGCGATCTTCGCCAGCATCGCCGGGTTCCGGTACCCGATACAGGTGCACATCTGCCCCAGGCGGACGCGGGAGGTCACCGCCCCGAGCGCCGACATCAGGCTCCACGCCTCGTGCGTCGCCTCGGTCCGGGTCAGCGGGGAGGTGTGCATGTGGTCATAGACCCACACGGACTCCCACGGGCCCGAGTCGGCCCGCGCGGCGAGCTCCGAGATAGCGGGCCAGTGCCCGGCGGGCGGGACGTCCACCAGGTCGAGCCGCCAGCCCTGGGGAAGAAACAGTCCGAATCGCATGGCCGCGAGCCTAGCGCCGCGCGGTCCTTTCCGCCCCGAAGTCACCTCACGTTCAGCTGCCCGGGTGCCCGGGGCGGTCGCCCCCACGGTTCAGGTGCGTGGGTCCTCGTCGTCGGGTGGGTCCATCTCGCCCGCACGCACGGTGAACCCACTCGGACGCGGACCGTCCTGGGCGTGCCACAGCAGCGCGACCTGCACTGTCGCCTCGTCCGCATCGGCCTGGTGCTCACCGATCCGGGCGTCGACCGGGACCTCGACCCCGGAATCGACCACCGCGGTCTCCACCCGGGCACCGGCCCGCACCACGGCCCCGGGCAGGATGACGCTGTCGCGGACCACCGCGCCGTGCTCGACGACCGCCCCGGGTCCGATCACGGAGTGCTCCACCGTGCCGCGGATCACCGCTCCGCGCCCCAGGAGCGATCGGGTGACCTCCGCCTGTGGCCCCGTCCTGGCCGGCCCGCTGAACGACGACGCCGTCCGCAGCGGCCATCCCGGAACGTCGAGCTCATGGACAGGCGGCTCCCCCAACAGGTCCATGTGGCCGGCCCAGTACGACGCGACCGTGCCCACATCGCGCCAGTAACCGTCGTGCCGCCACTGACGCGCATGCCCGGCGGCGACCATCGCCGGCAGCACGTTCTCCCCGAGATCCCCGGGATCGCCGTCCCCGGCGGTGAGAGCCTCCTCATGGGCGGCCTCGAGCCGGGAGATCAGGGCCGCGGTGTTGAAGACGAAGATCTCGGCGCAGACCAGGTCGGAGGACGGGTCCTCGGGTTTGTGACTGTAAGCGGTGACGGCGCCGTCGTCGTCGACCTCCACCACCCCGTACCGACCGGCATCGCGCGGATCCACGCGCGTGGTCACCATCGTGACCTCCGCGAACGACGCCAGGTGATCGCGCACGATCGCGTCGTAGTCCAGGCGGTACACCGCGTCCGCACTGACCACGACGGTCACCTCGGGCGCCGCCCTGCGCAGCGGTTCGACCTGCTTCCACAGCGCG
Organism: Dietzia sp. NPDC055877; assembly: GCF_053615975.1. Lineage (NCBI taxonomy): Bacteria > Bacillati > Actinomycetota > Actinomycetes > Mycobacteriales > Dietziaceae > Dietzia > Dietzia sp. NPDC055877. The sequence goes on from NZ_JBSHCV010000020.1 coordinate 18,755, forward strand.
TCGGTCGTACCGGAGTGGAACCCGTCGCGGCCGGTGCCCTGCGACGGATGCAGGACCAGCAGTCCCCCGTCGAGACGGTCCAGATCCCACGGGCGGCCGCTGCGCAGGTGGGCGCCGAGCGACACGGGATGGAACTGCTGGATCACCCAGACGTCCCGGAATCCGGAGTTCGCCGCATTGCTCAGTGCGAAATCCACCAGGTGGTAGCCGGCGCCGAACGGGACGGCGGGCTTGGCGCGGTCCCTGGTGAGCGCACGCAGCCGCGAGCCGGCACCGCCGGCCAGAACGAGCGTGACGACAGAGGACGGGGCCATGGGCTCGGCTCCTCCCGTGGATGGACAGCCCGTGAGATGCGGGTCGGTTGCGTCAGCCTATCGACACACGACCGTCGCGCGCACCCGCTCGCCCGGTCAGGCGCTGACCACGGCCACATCGGGGGCGGCCGCCTCGTCCTCCCCGTCAAAATACAGCGCGACATAGCGGCCCGCGACCTGCGTGACCTGCATATCCATGTCGTACACCTCACCCAGGACGTCGGTTCGCATGATGTCGGCGGGCGCGCCGTCGGCGATGATCCGCCCCTCCTTCATCGCGATGATCCGGTCCGAGTAGGCGGCCGCGATGTTGATGTCGTGGATGACCAGCACGATGGTCTTGCCGCGCTCGGCCGCGGTCCGACGAAGCAGTCGCATGATCGACGTTGCGTGGCGGAGATCCAGATTGTTGAGCGGCTCGTCCAACAACACGTAGTCGGTGTCCTGGGCCAGGACCATCGCGATGTGCGCCCGCTGACGCTGACCGCCCGACAGCTCATCGAGATAGCGGTCGGCGAACTCCTCCAGCTCCATCGCCGACAGCGCGTACTCCACGTGCTCGATGTCGTCAGGGGCGGGGCGCCCGCCGTTGTGCGGAAAGCGGCCGAACCCGACGAGCTCACGCACCGTGAGTCGGATGGCCATCGAGTTCTCTTGGCGCAACACCGCGAGGCGGCGCGCAAGCTCGCGCCCGGCGTTCTTCGAGACGTCCACGCCGTCGACCAGGACGTGGCCTTTGTCCGCGGTCTGCAGGCGACTCATCACGCCGAGCAGGGTCGACTTGCCGGCCCCGTTCGGTCCGATGAGCGAGGTGACCCCACCCTGGGCGAAACACGCCGTCACGTCGTGGAGGACCTGCGTGTCGCCGTACGACGAACAGACCGACTGCGTCTCGATGCCGCAGCCCTGTACCCACTGGCCACCGGAACGGTCGTCGCGGCGTCGGAACGGGAGAAGGGACATGATGTGCCTCACTTTCAGCGAGCGCGGTTGGTCAGGAGCAGGAACAGGAACAGCAATCCACCGACGAACTCGATAATGATGCTCAGCGCGGACTCCACGCCGAGGACGCCGAGTACCAGCTCGCCGCCGGCCAGCGCGATCACGCCCAGCAAGCAGGCCACGGGGAGGGTGAAACGGTGCAGGGTCGTACCCAGCAGGGCGTAGGCCGCGTTCGCCACGATGAGTCCGAAAAACATCACCGGGCCGATCAGTGCCGTCGATGCCGAGACGAGGAACGACACCACAACCAGCACGATGACCGTGACCCGGCGGTGGTTGACGCCCAGCGCAACCGCGGGGTCCCGGCCGAGAAGCATGACGTCGAGGCGACGACCGAGCATCATCACCACCGCGAGGCCGGCGACGACGATCGCGGCACAGGCGATCAACACATCCACCTGGACGCCGCGGAAGCTGGCGAACATAGCGTCCTGCACCTGCAGGTAGGCGGCCGGATCCAGCAGCCGCTGGAAGAACGACGAGACCGAGCGGAAGAAGACCCCGAACACCACCCCGACGAGAAGCAGCAGGTGGATGTCGGTCCTGCGGCCACCGAGCAGCCAGAGGTACAGCGAGGTCGAGGCGATGACCATGATCGCTGTCTGCGACAGGAAGCCGGACAGTCCGCCGCTGGTGAGGCCGCCGATGATCGCGGCATCGCGCGGCACCATGAAGAACACCAGCAGCGTCTGGATGAGCAGATACAGCGAGTCGAAGCCCATCAATGCCGGGGTGAGGATCCGATTTCCCGTGACGGTCTGGAACAGCACGGTGGACACGCCGACGGCGACCGAGACGAGGACGATCGCCACGGCATGGCGTGACAGTCGGTCGAGCGAGTAGCTCCAGGCCTTGGAGCCGACCGTATCCGGTAGACCGACGAGGACCAGCGCCGTCAGGGACGCGGCCGCCAGCATTGCGCACACGACAACGACGGCCCAGCGTCGACGGCGATCGGACTCCGCCCGTGTACGCACAGGGGCCCGGCCCTCGGGCGGGGCGACGAGAGTTGCGGAGTCAGCCATTGCGCACCCCCTTGAGCATCATCGCCAGGAAGACCGCCCCGCCCAGGACTCCGACGATGGTCCCGACGGGGATCTCGCCCGCACCGGGAGCGCCGTCCGTGAACAGCCCCGGGAGAGACCGGCCGACGATGTCGCAGACGAGAACAGTGACTGCACCGAGCATCGCGACCAGAGGCAGACCGCGCCGGGCGTCGTCACCCACGAGACGGGACACGACGTTCGGGACGACGAGCCCCAGCAGCGGGAGCGCACCGACGGTCACCACGACGACAGCGGCGACCGCGGCGACGATGGCCATCCCCAACGCGACGACCGTACGGTGATTCAGCCCGAGTCCGGTCGAGACGTCTTCGCCGAGGCCGGCAACGGTGAACCGGTCGGCGGCGATGTAGGCGATCACGCCCAGCCCGGCGACGAGCCAGAGCAACTCGTACCGCCCGGCGAGCACGGCGGAGAAGTCGGCCAACATCCAGGAGTTGAGCATCTGCAGCAGGTCACGGGTCATCGCGAGGAACGCCGCGACCGCGCCGATCACCGAGCCGAGCATGATCCCGATCAGCGGCACGACAAACGTGTCCGACGTCGGGACCCGACGGATCGCTGCGAGGAACAGAGCGGTGCCGCCCAGCGCGAAGAGCATCGCGGCGAGCATCTTGACGACGATCGGCGCCCCGGGGGCGAGAATGGCGACCAGCACCAGCCCGAGCCCCGCGGATTCGACGGTGCCGGCCGTCGACGGCTCCACGAATCGATTCCGGGTGAGCAGCTGCATGAGCAGACCTGCGATGGCCAACGAGGCCCCGGCCAGTGCTGCGGCCGCCGTTCGAGGAAGGCGGGCCTCCACCAGGTAGACGGCGTGCGCTTCGGTGAGACCGCCCGTGAGTACGTCCCAGACGGTGATGTTCGCGGCGCCGACGAACACACTCGCGACGAGCGAGATGACGAGCGCGAGGACGCCGAAGGCCGGCCACAGCGAGAATCGCTGTGACCGGCTCTCACGCGCGGTCGTTGTCATGTGGGCGTGTTCTCCGGCCGTCAGGAGACGGCGTTGTCGATCTCGAGGATCATCGAGTTGAGCACGCCCAGGCCACCGCCCACGAGGTACCAGTTCTGGCCGTCGAGGATGTGGACGTTGCCGTTGGTAGCAGCCGCGGTGCGGTTGAAGACGGCGTTGTCGAGCAGCGCGGTGGCGGCCTCGCCCTCCGAGCCGATGGCGGCGTCACGATCGATGACGAAGACGTGGTCGGGGTTCAGCTCGGCGATCTGCTCCCAGCTGAGCGGGGCGCCGTGGCTACCCTCGGTCTCGAGGTTGCCGGCGACGGGCTCCATGCCCAGCTCGTTGTAGATGAGGTCGAAGCGCGAGCCCGGGCCGTATCCGGTGACCTTGCCGCCGGAGGTCATGAGGACCAGCGCGGTGCCGGCGTTCTCGGCCTTGCCACGGGTCGCGGCGACCTGGTCGTCGATCTCGGCGAGTTTGTCGGAGGCGGCGTCCTCCGCGCCGAACAGCCCGGCGATCTCCTCGACCTTGGCGCGGTTGGAGGCAATCGTGTCCGAGGTGTCGGGGTCGCCGGCCACGACCTGGTCGGAGATCTTGGCGAACTCGGGCTCCATCGCAAGGGTGCGGTTCCCGTAGAGGATGAGATCGGGCCCGAGCTCGGCGATGACGTCCATCTTCGGCTCCTTGAGGCTGCCGACATCCGTGAACTCATCGCCTGAGTAGGTCGAGAGCGCATCCGGGAACACGCCGGTCTTGGTCAGACCGATGACGTTGTCCTCAAGATCGAGCTCGTCGAGAGTGTTTGCCGCAGCATGGCTGGTGAGCACGACGCGACTCGGCCCCTCACTCTCGGCGCCGTCGGACTGCGCGTCCGAGGAACCGCAGGCGGTCAGTGCACCGCCGGTCAACGCGAGCGCGGCGGCGGCGGCGACGATCTTGGGGATTAGCTTCATTTCGCTCCAGACATTGGCGGAAGGTTAGGCTCACCTTAACCACATGGCTCGCCGTGGGGCAAAATTCAGGCTTGCCTAACCTGACTACCAGGACGTTTGTGGGGCGGAACACGCCTGAGCTTTCCTCGAGCGGATGCGAACAGACGCGGACTGCCCCAGACTCACGAGCATGGACACCGAGCATGAGGACGACCGCGAACGCGACTACGACCCGGACACGGTCGGCGACCATGACGAGAACACCCTCGACGGCAGCGAGGGGCTCGACGCCGACGTCATCACCACTGACGGCGAGGACCTCACCGTTGAGGCCCCCGAGACGTGGATCCCTGCCGAGGAGCACCACGACCTCGACGACAAACTTGCAGCCGAACGACCTGACGTCGACGAGAAAGCCGGGACGGCGGACGCCGAGCCGGATGCGGAGCGCCACGACCCGATAGATGACCTCGACCCTGAAGGGGAGACACGCGTCCTGGGCGAGAACTGAGTCGGGCGCGCGACCGCCGACTGGCTCATCACAGGGACCGATGTCGGGAGGGAGTGCCGAGCAATGCAGCAGGAATCGATCGCGGAGGCCATGAGCGCCCAGGATCGTCGCCGCTTCCTGCCGTCCGAGGTCGCCGAGTTCCACGACAGTGACCGTCCGCTGCCCATCGGGTACGGCCAGACCAACTCCCAGCCGTCGACGGTGGCCGCGATGCTCGACCTCCTCGAGCCGTTCCCCGGGATGCGCGCCCTGGACGTGGGCTCCGGAAGCGGGTGGACGGCGGCGATCCTCGGCGAACTCGGCGGGGCCGACTCCCGCATCTTCGCGGTGGAGCGCATCCCCGAATTGGTCGAGCGCTCCCGCGAGGCGATCGACCAGCCGTGGGTCTCCGTGCACCGGGCCTCGTCTGACGCACTCGGCCTCCCGGAGCTGGCGCCGTTCGACCGCATCCTCGTCTCGGCGATGGCGGAGGACGCACCCGCTCAGCTGATGGACCAGCTGGCCGACGGCGGCATCATGGTGGCGCCGTGGAACGAGGTCATGCACCGGGTACGCCGGGTCGGGGGCCGGATCGAGATCACCGAACACGGCGGCTACACCTTCGTGCCCCTCATCCACACCCGATTCTGACCTGCGCCCGCTGACGCTTATCCTGAACGGTGGTTTTACCCGTTCGAGAATCCAGGAGCGTCAATGGCCGAGTTCGTCTATGAGGACCTCCTCCCGATCGGGGAGGACACCACGGAGTACCGCCTCCTGACCACCGAGGGCGTATCCACCGTGGAGGGTCCGGACGGGACGACGTTCCTGCGTGTGGAGCCCGAGGCCATCCGTCTGCTCACCGAGACGGCGATGCACGACATCTCCCACTACCTCCGTAGTGACCACCTGCAGCAGGTCGCGAGCATCCTCGAGGACCCGGAGGCCAGTGACAACGACAAGTTCGTCGCCCTGGATCTGCTCAAGAACGCGAACATCGCCGCCGGTGGCGTCCTACCCATGTGTCAGGACACCGGCACGGCGATCGTCAAGGGCGAGCGCGGCCAGCGCGTACTCACCCAGGGTCCCGACGAGGAGACCGTCTCGCGCGGCGTCTACGACGCGTTCACCCGCCTCAATCTCCGGTACTCGCAGAACGCCCCGCTGACGATGTGGGACGAGAAGAACACCGGCCACAACCTGCCGGCCCAGATCGAGATCGGCGCCGACACCACTCCCGGCCACGAGAACTCCTACAAGTTCCTGTTCATGGCCAAGGGCGGCGGGTCCGCCAACAAGTCGTTCCTCTACCAGGAGACCAAGGCGATCCTGAACCCCGAGCGGATGATGCAGTTCATCGAGGAGAAGATCCGCTCGATCGGCACCGCTGCCTGCCCGCCCTACCACCTCGCGATCGTCGTGGGCGGCACCTCGGCCGAGTACACGGTCAAGACCGCCAAGCTCGCTTCGGCCCACTACCTGGACGAACTGCCCAGCTCCGGCGCCATGACGGGCCGCGGCTTCCGCGATCTCGAGCTCGAGGAGAAGGTCTTCGAACTCACGCAGAAGATCGGCATCGGCGCCCAGTTCGGCGGCAAGTACTTCTGCCACGACGTGCGCGTGGTCCGACTGCCCCGGCACGGAGCCTCGCTGCCCGTCGCGATCGCCGTGTCTTGCTCCGCCGACCGTCAGGCCAAGGCCAAGATCACCCCCGAGGGCGTGTTCCTGGAGCAGCTCGAGTTCAACCCGGGCCAGTACCTGCCCGCCACGACCGACGCCGAGCTGGATGCCGCCACCGACGGCATCTCGGGCACTGGCAAGGGCGCCGCGGTGCGGATCGACCTGAACAAGCCGATGCCGGAGATCCTCGCCGAGCTGAGCAGGCACCCGGTCAAGACCCGCCTGTCGCTGACCGGCCCGCTGGTCGTGGCCCGCGACATCGCGCACTCCAAGATCAAGGAGCGCCTCGACGCCGGCGAGGAGATGCCGCAGTACCTCAAGGACCACCCGGTGTACTACGCCGGCCCGGCCAAGACCCCCGCGGGCATGCCGTCGGGCTCCTTCGGCCCCACCACGGCCGGCCGCATGGACTCCTACGTCGAGCAGTTCCAGGCCGCCGGCGGCTCCATGGTCATGCTGGCCAAGGGCAACCGCTCCAAGCAGGTCACGGACGCGTGTGCGGCCCACGGTGGCTTCTACCTGGGGTCCATCGGTGGCCCGGCGGCCCGCCTGGCGCAGGACTGCATCAAGCACGTCGAGGTCATCGAGTACGAGGAGCTCGGCATGGAGGCGGTGTGGAAGATCGACGTGGAGGACTTCCCCGCGTTCATCGTCGTGGACGACAAGGGCGAGGATTTCTTCGCCCACACCGGCGAGGTCACGCTGACGATCGGCAAGCGCCCCGGCCTGTAGGACCGGCAGCGCCCGGGGAGGCGGTTCAGCCTGCCCGGGCGGCGGCCTCCAGGGGCTCGAGGTCCAGCTTGACCATGTCCATCATGGTGGCGAACGCGCGGCGCGCGGCCTCACCGTCGCCCGAGCGCCACACGTCATAGAGGAACACCGGGACGACCTGCCAGCGCACCCCGTAGCGGTCGATCAGCCATCCACACTGGAGTGCCCGCCTACCGCCGGCCAGCAGGCCGTTCCAGTAGTGATCGATCTCGGACTGGTCGGTGCACCGGATCTCGAGCGACATCGCGTTGGTGTACTCGACCCCCGGCCCGCCGTCGAGTCCGATAAACGGCCGGCCGTCCAACTCGAACTCGACGAGCGCCACCTCCCCGGCCTTCTGCCCCGGCGTGTCGACGGGGCTGGTGTCCACGAACGTCACCCGCGAGCGGGGGAACACGGAGCAGTAGAATTCGGCCGCCTCGCGTGCCGTGCCGTCGAACCAGAGGCATGTCGTCATCTCGGCCATCGGGGTCTTCTCCTCCCCGGCCGCCGCGCGGACCCGGCGGCGCTCCGACACCCCCAGTCTGCTCCGCGGGGTCGACGCCGGGAAGGGGGTACCGGTTGCGATCCGGCCACAGACCCGGTGGGGGCCGGGCGACTAAGATCGGCGGGTATGGACAGGATCACGCGCGTCCTCGCCGCCCTCTCCCTCGCCGCGGTCGCCGGTGCGGGCCTCAGCGCCTGTGCGGGTGGCGATGGGGGATCAGGTGACACCGCCGCGTCGGAGACGGCGGCGATGAGTACGACGACGACAACGCCGCCGGGCGGTTCGGCCACAGTGCCCGGACCTGCCGGGGACGAGGTACGCGTCCCGGGCGCTGTCGCCGAGCGCTGGGCGGAGCTCGGCGGCGTCGAGGGCGAACTCGGTGGCGCCACCGGCCCCGCCGAGGATGTCGACGGCGGATCGATCACCGGGTTCGAACGGGGCGCGCTCGTCCAGACGCCCTCGGGCAGGGCCTTCCTGGTCCAGGGCGAGATCCTCACCGCCTACCTCGAGGCCGGCGGCCCCGGCGGTGAGCTCGGCTTCCCGACAGCGGATGAGGCCACGACCGATGGCGGCTGGATCTCCACGTTCGACGGCGGCGTGATCACCTATCTCGACGGCGTCGCCGAGGTTGAACTGAACTGATCCGCCGCACAGTCGCCTGTCCGGGGACACGCGCCCGGCCGGGGGTGGGGCCGGGTTGGCGCGGCGTCCCGGATGGGGTGCCACGGCGGTAACGTGCCCCCTCGTGACCTCGACCCCCTCGCCCGACCCCGCCCGGCCCGACCGCTCCGCAGAACCCACTGCCACGCGCACGCTGCCCGGAACGATGCTCGTCGCCCTGGCCCTCGCCGGCGCGATCGGGCCGTTTGCGACCGACACCTATCTGCCGGCGCTACCGCTGATCGTCGAGGAGTTCGACGTCACGGCCTCCACTGCGCAGCTCACGCTCACCGCATTCATGGTGGCGCTGGCCGTGGGTCAGCTGGTGATCGGCCCGCTGTCGGACCGGCTGGGTCGCCGCGGGCTACTCATCGCGGGATCCGTCGGCACCCTCCTCGCAGCGGTGGCGTGCGCGCTCGCCCCGTCGATCTGGGTCCTCGTTCTCGCCCGGGTCGCCCAGGGCTTCTTCGGCGCCGCCGGCATCGTGCTGGGCAAGGCCATCGTGGTGGACGTGGGCCGCGGGCCGGGGGTGACCAAGGCCTTCGCCACGCTCATGGCCATCCAGTCGGTGGCGCCGGTGATCGCGCCGCTGTTCGGCGGGGCCGTGGTCCCCTTCGGCGGCTGGCGCGGGGTGTTCTGGTTGCTCGCCGGGCTGTCCGCCATCACGCTCGTCGGCGTGATCGCCGCCATCCCGGAGTCGCTGAGCGTCGAGGACCGCCGGGCCGGTGACCTCAGGTCGACTCTGGCCGACATGCGCGAGGTGGCCACGTTCGGCCCTTTCCTCGCCCGGGTGTCGACCTTCGTGTTCACCTTCGGCGTGCTGTTCGCCTACATCTCGGCCAGCCCGTTCATCTATCAGGACATGGCAGGCCTGTCTCCCAGTGCGTACTCGGTGGCGTTCACCGTCAACTCCCTGGGCATCCTCGTGTCGAACATCGCCAGTGCGCGACTGGCCGGTCGGTTCGCCGCCGAGAAGATCCTGTACACCGGCGTGGTCGGAATGGTCACGGCGATCGTCTACCTCGTCGTCGTCGTGGCCCTCTCCCCCGCCGGCACCCTGGGGCTGGTACCGGTCACTGCGGGGTTCATCCTGCTCACCCTGTCGATCGGGGCCGTCCTCCCCAACGCCGCGGCCCTGTCCATGCAGGCCACCGTCGGGCGCTCGGGCACCGGATCGGCGCTGCTCGGCGCCGCCCAGTTCCTCCTCGCCGCGATCGTCTCGCCGCTCACCGGCCTCGCCGGACCGCACTCGGCGATCCCCATGCTCCTCGTGATGGGAGTCAGCGCCGCGCTCGTCCTGCTGGCGGTGCGCGCGATGATCAGCCGGCCACTGCGCGCCACGTGAGCGCGGCAGCGAGCGCACCGACGGCGTTGAACGCCCAGTGCAGGCCGATGGGGGCCAGCAGGCTCCGACTGCGACGGCGGAACCAGATGAAGCCGGCACCTGCGACCGAGGTCGCGACCACGGCCAGGGCGATTCCCGCGAGCTGACCGCCCAGGCCGGTGCCCAACAGTCCTGACAGGCCGGCGTTGCCCGAGGTCAGCCCCAGCGACGTGGTGACGTGCCACAGGCCGAACGCGATCGACCCCACCACGAAGACACCCTTGGTGCCGAACGTGCGCTCGAGCGCTCCCTGCAGCACGCCGCGGAACGCGAACTCCTCCGGCAGGACGGTCATGAGCGGGATGAGCACGAGCGCGGAGAATACCGCCATCCGCAGGTCCGAGTAGCGCTCCGACAGGAAGAACGGGCTCGTCGCGGGGATGAGACAGCCCGCCGTGACCACCGCGGCGACGGCGGCGGTCGCCGCGACGCCGTACGCCAGCCCGCGGGGCATGTGCCGAAGAGACAGACCGAGCTCCGACCAGTGCATCCCGCGCGCCTTGACCACTGCCACGAGCGCGAGGACCGAGATCGGGATGACCCACTCGCGGTGGGCGAGATCGGCGAGGTTCGCGGTGAGGTTGATCGCCGCCAACGCGCCGAGGACCCCGACGACCCCGGCCACCCCCCGGAGGCGGAGGCGGCGGGACGGGAGCGGGTGCGGCGAGCTCATCAGCGCGACCATACCGCTCCCGACGTCCATACCGCGGGTATCGTGACCCACACGACGTCCTTCGGTGAGACGGGATTCCAGATATGACGACGGTGACGACGACCGCGTCGCGTGCGCTGAGCGGCGCGCTGACCGGTGCCCGGCGACAGGTGGGTCTCGTGGTGCGGTCGCGGATCGCGGGCGACGACGCGGCGGCCGGTCGGCAGCGCATCTGGCACTCCGAGGGTGCGAGATGGAACGACCCCGGGGACGCGATCTGCCGGGTCAACGGCGACGCGTCCATGTTCGCGGCGGGCCTGACCGCGCTCCTGCTCCAGTCGCTGCATCCACTGGCGATGGCCGGAGTGGCCGATCACAGCGACTACCGGGGGGATCCGTGGGGGCGACTGCAGCGGACGTCCGGCTTCATCGCCACCACGACGTTCGGCACGATCGCCGACGCCTCCGAGCTCATCCGCACCATCAACGGGGTGCACCGCTCGGTGGTGGGCGTCGACCACCGCGGGCGACCGTATGACGCACGGGACCCGCACCTGCTGCGGTGGGTGCACGTGGCCGAGATCTGGAGCTTCCTCGAATGCCACCGCCTGTACGGGCGGGAACGGCTCACCCCCGGGCTGCGGGACGACTACGTCCGCCAGTCCGCACGGACCGGGCTGATGCTGGGCGCCCGCGACGTCCCGACCACCGCACACGAACTCGACCGGGCGCTGTCGGGATATCTCCCCGAGCTCGAGTCCTCCCCCGCCGCGCTGGATGCCCGGCACTTCATCCTCGACGAACCGCCCGTCGGATGGACCGACAAGCCGGTGTACACCCTGCTGCGCCACGGCGCGGTGGCCGCGTTGCCGCAGTGGGCCCGACGGATGCTCGAGCTGCCGGACGGCCCGCGGGGGTCGCACCGCCTGGGCGTGGCACTCGGCCGGACAGGGGTCTCCACCCTGCGATGGGTACTGGACGCGGTCGACGACTGACGTCGGTCATCCGCCGCGTCGCACAGTGGCCGGCAGCGGATGTCGCATCGCGGCGATACCCTGTGACGGTCCGCCTGTTTTTCACAGGCCGGGCACCACAGCGGGGTGGCCCCGCCCAGATCAGTGAGGACATGATGGCCGGAGGACTCGCAGCACTGCTCGACGACGTCGCGGTACTCGCCCGCATGGCCGCGGCCAGTGTCGACGATGTCGCGGCCGCCGCCGGCCGCGCATCGGTCAAGGCGGCCGGCGTCGTGGTGGACGACACCGCGGTGACCCCGCAGTACGTCCGGGGCGTCGAGCCGTCGCGGGAGCTGCCGATCATCCGCCGCATCGCGACCGGGTCGTTGGGCAACAAGGCGGTCATCATCGTCTTCGCGCTGTTGCTCAGCCAGTTCGTTCCGTGGCTGCTTACCCCGATCCTCATGCTCGGCGGTCTCTACCTGAGCTTCGAGGGCGCGGAGAAGGTGTGGGAGCGCGTCTCCGGCCACCATCAGGATGAGACCCCGGTGGTCGAGAGGGGGCCCGATGCGGAGAAGAAGCTGATCCGCAGCGCGGTGACCACCGACTTCATCCTCAGCGCCGAGATCATGGTGATCGCCCTCAACGAGATCGCCGGCGAGGCGTTCTGGTCGCGGGCGGTCATCCTTGTCGTGGTGGGCCTGGCTATCACCGCCCTCGTCTACGGTGTGGTCGCCGTGATCGTGAAGATGGACGACCTCGGGCTGCATCTCGCGGGCAAGGACTCCCCCGGTGTGCAGAAGTTCGGCCACGGCCTCGTCAGGTCCATGCCCACCATCCTCAACGTAATCGGGTTCGTGGGCATGCTCGCCATGCTCTGGGTCGGCGGGCACATCCTCCTCGTGGGCCTCGACGAGCTCGGGGTCACCGGCCCCTACCACCTGGTTCACGTCCTGGCGGATCCCGCCGCCGGGATCGCCGGGGTCGGGGCATTCCTGAGCTGGCTCGTCAGCACCGTGTGCTCGGCGGTCTTCGGCCTGATCGTGGGCGCCGTGATCGTCGCCGTCACCCATCTCGTCCCGCGCCGGGGCGGCGAGCCGGACCCCGCCGCCTGATGTTGCTCACCGTCGGACACGGGCGCCTCGAGCACGACGAGCTCGCCGCGCTCCTCACCGGCGCCGGAATCGAGCTGCTGGTGGACATCCGGCGCTTCCCCGGGAGCCGTGCCAACTCCGCGGCGGCCAGAGGCGCGGTCCCGAAGATCACCGCAGACGCCGGGATCGACTACCGGTGGGAGGAGGATCTCGGCGGTCGGCGGACCCTCACCGCCGCCCAGCGCCGGGCCTCCCCGGACACATGGTGGCGGGTCGAGGCGTTCCGCGCCTACAGCGCGTGGACCCGCGACCCGGCGTTCCGGTCCGCCCTCGACCGGGTGGTGGCCGACGCCCGCACGCGACGCACCGTCGTGATGTGTTCCGAATCCGTGTGGTGGCGGTGCCACCGGCGGATCGTCGCCGACGTGGTCTCGACGGTGCACGAGTTGCCCGTCGGCCACCTCATGCACTCCGGCCGGATCAACACGCACACCCCCAGCGAAGGGTTGCGGCTGGACGAGGGCGCTGAGCCGGTCTGGGACAGGTGACACCGCCGCCCTAAATGGGCGGCGCCGGGGTGGCCTACCCTCTGAAGGCATGAACTCCCCCGCGTCCCTCGCCCCCAACCTGGCCCCCGTGCGCATGATCCTCGGAACCTGGACAGGACAGGGGGCGGGCTCCTACCCGACGATCGACGACTTCTCCTATACCGAGGAGATCACCTTCACCGACGTCGGCAAGCCGTTCCTGCACTACGTCCAGAAGACCCGGGGCCCCGCAGGGAACCCGATGCACACCGAAACAGGGTTTCTGCGGATCCCCGGAGACGGGACCGCCGAGTTCGTGATCGCCCAACCCACCGGGCAGGCCGAACTCTGTGAGGGCACCGTGCATGCCGAAGCGGGCTCCGTGGTCCTCGAGTTCGCCGCGAGCCTGCTCAACAGCGCCACCGCCAAACAGGTGACCTCGACCCGGCGGCGCTACGAGTTCGTCGGCGACGCGGTCACCACCACGTTCGCCATGGCCGCCGTCGGGCAACCGATGACGCACCATCTGCGCTCCGAGATGCGCCGATCCTGACCGTCACCGCCGGGTCGCATCCAGCGCGCCCCGGCCGGGCCGCGCTGATGGCGCTAGCGCGCGGTGCCGCCCCGCAGTAGCAGTCGGGACAGGGAGTCGAGCGCGAAGCCGAGGACGCCGATCACGAGGATCACCGCCATCACCTGGTCGTACGCCAGCTGGTCACGGGCATTGAGGATCTGGTAACCCAGTCCCGAACGCACGCCCAGCATCTCCGCCGGCACCAGGACGATCCAGGCGGTACCCAGTGCCAGTCGGATGCCGCCGAGGATCGACGGCCGAACGGCGGGGATCACGACGCGGGTGAGCCGCTCCCAGCCACTCGCTCCCATCGTCCGGGCCACGTCGAGGTATCCGGGGTCCATGGCCTGGACGCCGGCGGAGGTCGAGAGAATGATCGGCCAGATCGCGGCGGCGGCGACGAGGAAGATCACCGGCTCGTTCCCGATGCCGAACACCGCGATGGCGACCGGTGCCCATGACAGTGGCGAGATCATGCGGAGGAACTGCACGAGCGGGCCCGCGACCGCCTCCGCGCGGCGCCGAAGCCCCAACCACAGTCCGAGCGGGACGCCGAGGAGTGCTGCCGCCGCGAGGCCGGCGACGAGCCGGTAGAGGCTGACCGAGGCGTCGGAGAGCAGCACCCCTCGATCGAGCAGATCGCCGAGGCCGAACCAGGTGCGGGCGGGTGACATGCCGCTGATCACCGGGTCGTCGGTGACCAGCCCGGAGGTGAGCAGCGCCCACACGCCGAGCCCCAGCACCAGGCCCAGGAGTCCCGCCCCCCACCGCGCAGCGAGGGCCGAGCCGGCCGTCGTGGGACCACCCTTGGAGCGATCGCCGCGACGGCGGCGTGCCTCGCGGGGGCTCGACGCCGCGAGCCCATCCGTGTCCGGGCCCCCGCCCGGGTGGGAGGTCGTGTGCGTGCGGGTCATGAGAGCAACCGTTCGTGTCGGGTGAGCGAGGTGGGGAGTCCGAGGGCGGCCGGTCCGCCGTGTCGTTCGATCGAGGCGCGGACGAACCTGTCGTCGACGAGTTCGCGGTGAACCCTCGCCGGGTCGAGGCCGTCCAGGAATCGGGTCTCGCCGTCGACGACCGTCTGGCGCATCTGGCGGACCAGCTCCTCGGTGAAGCTCGGGAACGGGTACGGGTGGAAGTCGATCCGGGGCCTGTCGGGGCCTCCCGCGGGATCGGCGACCGTCCCGGCCATGGCGACCTCCACGGCCGCCGGGGGCTGCGGGAGGTACCCCTTACCGGACAGGATCGCGGCGGCGGCCGAGCGATCGGCCCGGATCCCCAATTGCGCGGCGACCGCCGAGTCGACCAACGCCTGGACCGTGTCCGGGCGGTTGTCGATGAGATCCTCGTGCACGACCGTCACGCAACAGGCGTGATCGCGCCACACCTCATCCAGGAGCATGTGCAGGGAGCCGACTCCCCTGGCGACCGCGCCGGCGTTGAACGGGTCCGCCACGGTGAACGCCGAGATCGACCCGGTGGCCAACGCCGGGATCATGTCGGCGGGCCCCATCACCACGAGCTCGACGGTTCCGTCCCCACGGCTCGGAGCCGTTCGCGCGACGGGGGTCAGGCCATTCGCCCGCAGCACCCGCTGCAGGAGCATGTTGTGGATCGACCACCAGCCCGGGATCGCGACCTGCGTGCCGGCGAGCTCCGAGACATCGTTGATATGCGGCGCGACGGTGATCGCGCCGCCGCCGGTGTGGTTCCAGCTCACCATCTTCACGTCGGCGCCGAGGACGTAGCGCAGCTGCACCGCCGACGGCATGAGCAGATGGATCAGATCCACCTGCTTGGTGAGGAAGGCCTCCATGAGCGACGACCAGGAGCGGAAGAGCACCGGTCGCCCGACGATGAGCTTCTGCTGCTCGAAGTATCCGTCCCCGTGTGCGACGAGTAGTGGCGCGGCGTCGGTGATCGGCAGGTAGCCGATCCGCAGCTCTTCTGTCGCGACCCCGCGCGGGGCGGTCGCCGCGGAGACGAGGTTGCCCAACGTCGCCGCGCCGCCGAGGGCTCCGGCCCCCACCGCGAGTGCGCCGCCGGTACGCAGCAGCGAGCGTCGGTCGAGTACGGGGCCGCGCGCCCCCGGATCATTCTTCATCGCCGTTGTCAGGCCGTCCGGTACGCGGCCAGGATCTCCCCACGCAGCGCCGGGTCCGAGTCGGTGGCGCCGTGGGAGGTGTTGGTCCACTCCCGCTGCACCCGACCGGACGAGCCCAGCAGGGCGATGCGGGAGCCGACCACCAACGCCTCGTCCACGTCGTGGGTCACCATGACCGTGGTGACGCCGAGGTCTGCGGTCACACCGACCAGCCAGCGTTGGGAGTCGGCCCGGGTCACCGGGTCGAGCGCGCTGAACGGCTCGTCGAGGAGAAGGATCTCCGGACGCGTCGCCGCGGCCCGGACGACGGCGACGCGCTGTGCCTGACCACCGGAGATCTGGTCCGGTCGTGAATCAGCCAGTTCCGCGATCCCGAAGTTCTCGAGCAGCTCGTCGACATGCCCGGAGGTCACCCGTCCGCGGAGGGCACGGAACCGGGCGCCCAGGGCGACGTTCTCGCGTACCGACAACCACGGGTAGAGCAGCGGCTTCTGGAAGACCACGGCATAGGAGTGCTCGTTGCCGTCCGCCATGGACTGCGAGCCCACCCGCAGGGCACCGCCCGCCGGCTCCTCGAGGCCGGCCAGCATGCGCAGCAGGGTCGATTTGCCGACGCCGGAGGGCCCGAGCAGCACCAGCGACTCACCGGCGCGGACCCGGAGCTCGAGGTCGTCGAACAGGGTCCGCCCGCCGGGGAGCCGGTGCTGCAGACCGGTCACGCTCACGGCGACCGGTCGCTCGAGGACCGCTGAACTCACGCGACCACCCCGAGGCGGTCCAGCTCCCAGCGGAGCTGGGACTGCGACGGCGACTGCACCGGAAGGAAGGCCGCCTCGCGCATACGGCGGTTGGCCGGAGCCCCCTGCGCGTAGCCCATCCCGCCGCAGAGGATCGCCTCGAGCCGGGTCGCGGCGGGTGCGATCTCCGCGCCATCCAGACGCAGCAGCAACAGGTCGGTGAGCGACGCCCTGTGCTGCGCGGCCGCGAGGCGGTGGAGCTCGGAGTGCATGTGCTCGTGCCGGCCCGCCAGCGCTTCGTGCTCGTCCGAGTAGAAGGCCCCGAGTCCCTCGAGCCGCCCCTCGGCCTCGGTGAGCGAGCGGGCGCCCACGCCGGAACAGAAGGCCGCCTGGAGGACGAGGAACTGCGGTCGCACGCCAGACAGGAAGTCGCCGAGGTCCTCGCCCAACACCTGCTGATCGGGCACCACGACGCCGTCGAGTCCGATCATCGTGGAGGCCGTCGCGTTGAGCGCGAGCAGGTCGGGAGCCGTACGGATCTCGACGCCGGGGGTCGAGGCCCCGAAGGTCAGGACGAGGCTGCGGCCGTCCTCGGTGTTGGCCGCCAGCACGATGGTGCTGTCCGGGTACACGTTGGACGCCCACGCGATCGGTCCGTCGATCCGGTAGCCACCGTCGACCGGGGTGGCGGTGATGGGCACGTTGCCGAGTCCGACGACCTGCCGCTGCGCGGCGGCCATGCCGGTCACCCCCGGCCGGACGCCGTCGGCGACCGCCCGGTAGCTCTGTTGAGCGGCCTCGGATCGGTCAGCGGCATGTCGGAGGTAGGCCGCGGTCATCCGCTGCGCCCAGGCGCCGAACGCCACGGCCAGACTCTCCGTCGCCACGGCTTCGATGATCGTCGCGGCGACGGGGACCGGCGTGCGGTCGACGTCGAAGAGTCCGAGACCGGCGAGTGCGGCGATGTCCTCCCGCAGGTCCGCGTCAGCGCGGTCCAGGGCGGAGGCCCGCGCGGCGATCGAGTCGATCACCGCGAGGAGCTCCGTCGCGTCGACGGAACCCAAATCGCCGGCGATCAGACGCGCCCGCGGGGCGCCGAGATCCGGGGTGAGAGTGCTGGCCGTGGGTGCGCTCATGCCAGCTCGTGTAGACGCGAAATCGGGGTGGACACGATCTCACGCGCCCGGACGACCGCGTCGGTGTCGGGGGCGTTGTAGAAGCACAGGCACTTGTCCGTGTCCTCACGGACGTAGGTGCGCAGGAATGAGACCTCGGGGATTTCGGCGTACTTCGGGGACTTCTCCTTCTTGCGGGTGAGGTAGGTGTCCATGTCGATCTCGGCCGGGATGTCCCACTCGACCAGGTAGCCGGCCTCGGGGCGGGCGGCCTTGATGGTCTCGAGGTCGGTGCCCACGAGGCGGACCTGGGCGGGCTCCGTGACCTCGGCGACGCCGAGCTTCGCGGCGTCCAGTGCGGGGGCCTCGGTGGCGCAGGCGCCGCCCGGGCCGTCGGCCAACTCCACGATGGTGAAGATCCGGGCGGCACCCTTGGTGATCTGGGTCTCGATGACCTCGACGCCCGCCTCGGTCAGCGTGGCGGCGATGGCGTCGATAAGCGCAGAGGGATCGGCCTGCTGCTCCTGGGACGGGGTGGTCTCGTACAGGAAGAGGGTCATGTCGTGTCCTTTCCGGGGACTTCTCGTGTCGGCCAGGGTAGGCAGGGACAGACCGTTCTGTCTACTAGCGCGCCCGATCGCCCCCGTTTGCGGGTCAGGTGGGTGAACACTGGGAGAACGGCGCTGCCCGGGGCCGCCGTGATAACTACGGTCGGAGGCATGCGTACTGTCTTCCGTTCCAAGCTCGACGAGTTCTCCGACCAGCTTGTCCGCTATTGCGAGACCAACACCACGCTCCTCGAACGCGCGACCGTGGCGCTCCTGGAGCGCGACGAGGTGGCGGCGACCGAGGTCATCGACGGCGCCACCCAGCTCGAAGAGCTCCGCGAGGTCAGCGAACAGCACGCGTTCGAGCTGCTCCTCCTGGAGGCGCCGGTCGCGCGGGATCTCCGTCAGGTCGTCTCGGGGATCTATATCGTCGAGCACTTCACACGGATGGCCGCCCTCGCCGGCCACATCGCCCGCGTGGCCCGTCGCCGCCACCCCGAAGCCGTGGTCCCGGAGCAGGTCGTCCCCCTCATCCGGGAGCTCGCCGAGCGCGATATCGCGATGTCCCGTCAGCTCACCGACCTGTTCAGCGACCGCGACGTGAACAAGGCCCTGCTCCTGGATTCCCAGGACGATGCCGTGGACGGGCTCCACGCCACGCTGATGCAGCAGCTCTCCAACGAGGACTGGCCCTATGGCTCGGTCGCGGCGGTGGACCTGGCGCTGCTGGCCCGCTACTACGAGCGCTTCGCCGATCACACCGTGAGCATCGCGAACCGTCTCGTCTACCTCGCCACCGGCGAGCTGCCCGACAACGGTTCGCTGTCCCACCTCGACGACGGCACGGTCCTCGACTGATCCCCCGCCGCCGCCACCGACTCGCCCCGCCGGCTGATCATCAGCCGGCGGGGCGAGTCGTCTGATCGATGCACCCTCAGCGGCAGATCGCGCCCTCGGAGGCGGACTGGACCAGCTTCGAGTACTTGGCGAGGACGCCACGGGTGTAGCGGGGCGGCAACGGCTCCCATCCGTCCTTGCGTCCCTCCAGCACCGTCTCGTCGACCAGGAGCTCGAGTGTGCCGTTCGAGACGTCCAGGCGGATCCGGTCCCCGTCGCGTACGAACGCGATCGGACCGCCGTCGACTGCCTCCGGCGCGATATGCCCGACGCACAGGCCGGTCGTCCCTCCGGAGAAGCGGCCGTCGGTCATGAGCAGCACGTCCTTGCCCAGCCCCGCGCCCTTGATCGCCCCGGTGATGGCCAGCATCTCGCGCATTCCGGGACCACCCTTGGGCCCCTCGTAACGGATGACGACGACATCGCCGGCGGTGATCGTCCCGTCCTCGAGCGCGTCCATCGCGGCGCGCTCTCGCTCGAAGACCCGCGCGGTGCCCTCGAAGACATCCGAGTCGAAGCCCGCGGACTTGACCACCGCACCCTCCGGGGCGAGGGAGCCGCGCAGGATGGTGATGCCACCGGTCGGGTGGATCGGCTCGTTCATCGCACGCAGCACCAGGCCGTCCGGGTCCGGCGGCGAGATGTGCGCCAGGTTCTCGGCGACGGTCCTGCCGGTGACCGTCAGGCAGTCACCGTGCAGCAACCCGGCATCGAGTAGTGCCTTCATCACGACGGGCACGCCGCCGATCTTGTCGACGTCGTTCATCACGTGTGCACCGAACGGCTTGACGTCGGCTAGGTGCGGGACCTTGGCTCCGATGCGGGCGAAGTCGTCGAGGCTCAGCTCCACCTCCGCCTCGTTGGCGATCGCCAGAAGGTGCAGCACCGCGTTTGTCGAGCCACCGAATGCCATGACCACGGCGATGGCGTTCTCGAACGCCTCCTTGGTCATGATGTCGCGGGCGGTGATCCCGCGCCGCAGCATCTCCACCACGGCTTCGCCGCTGGCCTTGGCGAACCCGTCGCGACGACGGTCCGGCGCCGGCGGCGCGGCACTGCCGGGGAGGGACATCCCCATGGCCTCGGCGGCGCTGGCCATCGTGTTGGCGGTGTACATGCCGCCACAGGCGCCTTCGCCGGGACAGATGGCGCGCTCGATACTGTCCACGTCCTCGCGGCTCATCAGTCCCCGCGAGCAGGCCCCGACCGCCTCGAACGCGTCGATGATCGTGACCTGGCGCTCGGTCCCGTCCGACATCCTGGCGAAACCGGGCATGATCGACCCGGCGTAGAGGAAGACGCTGGCCAGGTCGAGACGCGCGGCGGCCATGAGCATGCCGGGCAGCGACTTGTCGCACCCGGCGAGCAGCACCGAACCGTCGAGCCGCTCGGCACTCATGACCGTCTCCACGCTGTCCGCGATGACCTCGCGGGACACCAGCGAGAAGTGCATACCCTCGTGGCCCATCGAGATGCCGTCGGAGACCGAGATGGTGCCGAACTCGAGCGGGTACCCCCCGCCTGCGTGGGTGCCCTCCTTGACCGCCTTGGCCAGCCGGTCCAGCGGGAGGTTGCACGGGGTGATCTCGTTCCACGACGACGCCACGCCGATCTGGGGCTTGACCCAGTCGTCGTCGCCCATCCCCACCGCTCGCAGCATCCCGCGCGCGGCGGTCTTCTCCAGGCCGTCGGTCACGTCGCGGCTGCGTGGCTTGATGTCGACTTCCGTCGTCGGGTTCTCGGATCGGGGGGTATCGGTTCCGGAGTTCATGGGGCCAGCCTAGGTACTCGGGCCGGACCCGCGCCGCCGGACGAGGCGGACGGGGTCAGCCCGACGACGAACCCAGAGCGGGGAACCGGTGCACCACGTGCTCGGAGAGTTCGTCGATCACCTCGCGGATCGGTCGCGTGCTCGCGCCCACACCCAGCAGAACGTGGTTCACACCGATCTGTCGGAGATCGTCGAGGTGCTGTACCAGCGCACGCCGGCCGAGCCGGAACCCGAAGTTGATCGGCGACGCCGTCTCGTCCGGGTCCTCGGACAGATCGACCTGCAGCGACTGCGCGAAGGGCTTGAAGGGGGCGTCCGCGACTCCTGCCGCCTCGACGAGCTCCCTCCATCGCGCGGCGGTGCGGCGCTGGGCGTCGAAGTCGCGCGGGTAGGTCATCCAGCCGTCCCCGTGCTCGGCGAGGTAGGTGACGCTCTGCTGACACGAACCGATCATGAGGATCGGCACGGACGCCGCGGTGGGCTTGGGCACCACGTCCGCACTGTGCATCCAGCCCCCCGGCCAGCGGATGCCGCGCATCTCCGTGCTGAGCGCGTGTCGGAGTACGCGCAGGTTCTCGCGGAACCGCTCGCCGCGTTCCCCCTGCTCGAGTCCGAACGCACGGAACTCCTCGGGCCGGTCGCCCGAGGCCAGCCCCAACAGGAAGCGACCACCGGTGATCCGGTCGAGGCTGGCGGCGGACTTGGCCACGTGCAGCGGGTGTCGGATCGACAGGACGATGCCGGCGGTCCCCAGCGCGATCCGCGAGGTGTGCGCCGCGATGTGGGACAGATGGATCCACGGGTCGTACACCTGCCCGAGGTCTCCGAACGACGGCACCCGCAGCGGTATGTCACGGACGTAGAGGGCGGCGAAGCCCCCGGCCTCGGCGGCGCGAGCGGCCTCGATCTGCGCGGCGAGATCCCCGACCGGCGCGTCGTCGCCCCGGCTTCGTAGTGGGAACCCCAGGCCGAGCGTGAGATGCCCGGGCGCGAAGGTGCGACGGAAGCCCGGGAGGTGGTGCGGGTCGTCGTCGGAGCGCGTGCAGAGCGGGGTCGTCATGCACCCACCTTGCACTAGGCTCACGCTCATCCCTCCGACGAAAGGCCGGACGTGACCACCACCCTCCTGGCTTTGGGGACCTCGTCGACGGAACTACTCTCGCTGTTCTGGATCGTGTTGGTCATCTGCGTCGCGCCGGTGCTGTCCTGGATGGCCCGGTCGTTCATCCCCGCGGTCGTCCTGCTGCTGGTCGGCGGCATGCTCATCGGCCCGAACGGGATCGGCCTGGCCGAGGAGAGCGGCGGCGTGGCGATGCTGTCGGAGATCGGACTCGGCATGCTGTTCCTGCTCGCGGGCGCAGAACTCCGGACGTCCACGCTCGCCGGCCGTCGGGGCGCGGGCGCGACGGGCACTTGGGTGGTGAGCCTGATCCTGGCGACCGGCGTCGGGTACCTGGTCTCGGACCGCTGGGAGACCGCCGTGGCGATCGGCCTGCTGCTCACCTCCACCGCGATCGGCACGCTGCTGCCGATCCTCAAGGGAGGCGGCCACGACACCACCCCGGTCGGCCGCGCGGTGCTCACCCACGGCGCGGTCGGAGAACTCGGCCCCGTCCTGGCCATGGCGTTACTGCTCGGCACCCGGGACATCGGCTCGTCCGCGGTGGCGGTCGCCCTGTTCCTGCTGGCCGCCCTGTTCCTGTTCGCGGTACCGCGGCGCCTGCTCTACGTCCCCGCGATGGGGCGCGCACTGGCGCAGGGCAACACCTCGACCGGACAGCTCGTGGTGCGGACGGTGTTCCTGCTGCTGGCCGCGATGATGGCCGTGGCGTCGGTGTTCGGACTGGACGTGGTGCTGGGTGCGTTCGCGGCGGGCATGATCTTGCGCAGCCTCGTCGAGGCGTACGGCAGGCAACTCGTGGCCGTCCGGTCGGATTCCGCAGCTCCCCACGCGCCGCCCCGCGACCTGCTCGGCGAGCTGCTCGGCCGCCTGGATACCGTCGGATACTCCTTGTTCATCCCGGTGTTCTTCGTGGTGTCGGGGATGGGGATCAGCGTGGATGCGGTCGCGGCGGCCCCGTGGCTGCTGGTCGCCGGGGTGGCGAGCATGTTGATCCTGCGTGGCGGTGGCGTGTGGCTCTCGGAGACGTGGCTGCGGGTCAGCCCCGGCCTGGCGACGACGCGCGACCGCGCCCGGGTCGGTTTGTACGCGGCGACGGGTCTGCCGATCATCGTGGCGGTGACGGACGTGGCCGTGACCGGCGATCTGATGCGCGCCGAGGAAGCCGCGGTCCTGGTGGCGGCCGGGGCGGTGACGGTGTTGCTGTTCCCACTGCTCGCCGACGTGGTGCACGCCCCGGGCGTCGGTGCGGGGGCGCCGAGGGCGGGCGCGTCGCCGCCCGGCAGTGTCTCCGATGGCGACGACGACAACGGCGGCGGCATCACGACCAGTGACATCACCGGGACTCGCACCCCGTGACCGTGACAGCGATCGACGGGACCAGCAGCTGAGGCGTGCGGGCCATCAGCAGGCCCCCGAGCAGCGCCCCTGACGCGCCGGCGGCCATGTCGCCGATCGTGTCGTGGTAGGTCACGTGGATGTCGGCGGTGATCGCGGCATATCCGAACCATTCGACCATCTCCCAGAGCGCGCCGAGGGCCAGCCCCAGCGCGGTGGTGAGCACCACGGCTCCGATGGCGGTGAATCGTGGCGAGGCCGGCGGCGGCACGATGTCCCGGCGGGCGAGCACCAGGTACCCCATGACCGCGAGGGCGCCGGCCGTCGCCACGTGGACGGGGATGTCCCACCACCAGACTGCTCGATAGAGATCGAGTACGTTGCTCCACGCCGCGACGAGCAGCACCACGCACACCGCGGCGTCGGCCCCCGGCCGCATTCCGAGGAACCATGGCAGCATGAGCCCTGGCGTGCAGAACGCCACGATCGCCGCGTCGGTGACCCCGGACACCGCCAGCGCCAGCACCACACTCAGCACGCCGAGGAGCCGGACCGCATCCGCGACGACCTGTCCGCGGGTACCGGCAGGACGCAGGAAATTGTCGATCACAGCGGTCCTGCCCCGGCCACGACAGGGCCTGATGGACCTGATGGACCTGATGGACTCTCTGTTCTCACCACGGCCTGCACCGGCAGGTGATCGGAAGGCCAGCCCCCGTCATGACGGAACGGATTGATCGCGGCTTGGGTCACCCGGAGACGGGATGAGGTGAGAATCCAGTCGATCCGATCGCCATGCCGACGCGGACGACGGTAGCGACCGTAGGTGCCCCACTCCCCGGTCGCACGAGAGCGCGCACCGTCCCAGCTGTCCACCAGTCCGGCCGCGAACAGGGCCCGCACGGCATCGCTCGACGGCCCGGCGTTGAGATCCCCGGCCAGCACCGTCGGCGGCTCGCCGGGACCGACCAGATCCCCGATCGCTACGGCCGCGCGGAGCCGCGACCTCGCCGAGAACGGATCCAGATGAGTATTCATCACGTGGATCCGCCGACTCGTGGCCCGGTCCCGGAATCGTGCACCGACCAGAATCCTGGGGAACGGGTTGCCCCACGACGTCGAACCGGGGAGCCGCGGGGTGTCCGACAGCGCGGATTGCTCCCACCCTTCGAGTTCGAGCCTGTCCGCGTCGTACATGATCGGGCACGCCTCGCCGCCGCCGTCGGCTGACCGACCGAAGCCGACGTGGTGGTACCCGCGACCGAGTCCCTCGTAGAGCGCCCCCAGTTGATCCGGGAGCACCTCCTGGGCGCAGAGCACCGTCGGACGCTCCGTGGTGAGCAGAGCGGTGATCCCGGGAGCGCGGCGGCACCACCGATCGGCCGACCGCGCCAGAAAGCGCGGCATCCGCCGCCGGATGTTCCAGCTCATGATGTGGAGCTCGGGCGCCCGCGCCGGCCCGATCACCGCCCGCGTCGTGCGGTGGGTCTCCGAGTCCCGCTCGGTCATCGCCGGAGTCACCGCCCTTCTTCGTCGCCGGGCGCGGCGTCGGCCCCGCCCCCGGCCCACCACCCGTGTGACGGCCCCGTCCGGCCCGGTAGCTCGCGACGCCGCTCCTTCCTGCCACCTTAGGTGTCAGCACCGTGCGCGTACGCCCTGCGCGCGGAAGTCACAGACCGCCCGGCGCGGGATGAGACGATGTGGTCCGTGCCCACACCCCCGCCACTCCCGGTACGACACGGTGTCGGACCCACCAGGCTCCGCATCCCTGTGTCGGGACCGTGGACGACGATCGCCGAGTACATGGTGTCGAGATTCGCGCACCTGGACCCGGATGAGCTGTTCCGCCGGATCGACGCTGGGGAGATCGTGGGCGGGGACGGTCGGCCGATCGATCGCCACACCACGCCGGGCAGCCACGAGTTCGTCTGGTACCACCGGCAGCTGCCCGATGAGCGGCCACTGCCCTATCAGGAGACGATCCTGTTCGCGGAGGACGACCTCGTCGTCGTCGACAAACCGCATTTCCTCCCCACCACCCCGTCCGGCCGCTACCTACGCGAGACCGCCCTCGTCCGGCTGCGGGTGCGCCTGGGCAACCCGGACATCACGCCGGTGCACCGACTCGACCGGCCCACCGCGGGGTTGGTCATGTTCACCGCCCGGCCCGAGATGCGCGGCGCGTACCAATCGCTGTTCGAGCAGCGGCGCGTGACCAAGGTCTACGAGGCGGTGTCCGCGCTGCCCGTCGGCTGGGACCCGGACGCCGGCACCCTCCACGGGCAACCGATGCCGCTGGTGCGCCGCGACCACCTCCACTCCCCCGGTGGCCCGCAGCGGACCGTCATACGGCAGGGGCTCGAGCCCAACGCCGAGACCGTCGTGGACGTACTGGGTCACGGGACCAGCGCCACCGGGCGGCCCGTGCTGCACACGCTGCTACGACCGCGCACCGGAAAGCTACATCAGCTGCGCGTGCAGCTCGCCGCGCTCGCTATCCCGATCCTCGGCGACCGGCGCTATCCCGAGCTGTTGCCCGAGGCAGCCGACGACGGCTCACTCCCCCTCCAGCTCCTCGCCCGCGAGCTCGAGTTCACCGACCCGGTCAGCGGCGAGATCCGGCGCTTCCGGAGTCGGCGCACACTGTCGGAGGTACCGGTCGGCGTGTGACGGGTACGCACGAACCGGGCGACCGCCGGCTCAGCACACCGCGTCACCTCGAACGCCGTCGTCGAACGTCAACCGTCGACGTCGTGGAGGTGATGCTCCACGTCATGGACGATGTACTGACACAGCGTTGCGACGGTGAAGACGTACCCGTCACCCCTACGCCCGGTGCGATCCCAGTCGGCGTCGCCGACGCGTCCGAGGATCCCGCGCGTCCGGCCGGTGTCACGGACCAACTGCTCGGCGATCGACGCGGCCCGGGCTCGCCAGTACTCACGCTCGCGGACGGCGGCCTCGCCGTCGAAGTCCGCATATGTGGGGTTGTCGGCCTCGAGCATCGCCGCGAGCCGGTCTCCCAGTACCTCGATGAGGTCGCGACTGTGGCCCGCGTACTCCAGCGGCGACCACACCCGCGGGGCCGGTCGGGTGGCGACGTCCGGCCGGGCGAGCACCACGGCCCACCGCTCGGCCACGGCGGCCAGCCTCTCGTCGGTGGTCAGCGGATCGTGCGGTCGGTACCCACATTCATCGCATCCGCCGTCGAGCACGGTGGTCCAATCGCGGTTGTCCGGCATGCCCGGTTCGGGTTCAACATCCATGGGCGTCACTCTTCCACCGGGTCAACGCGCGTGCAGGCATAGCGGGCCGGTCACTTGTCACGCGGCCCTGCGTGGCGTCGGTTCAGCCGGCGGCGTTCTCGACCTCGCGCTGATAGTGGTCGAGGAACTCGTGCGCGAGGCCCAGGAAGGTCTCGGAGCCCTGCGGCCCCATATGCGAGAGCGCGGACGCGTAGGCGCCGAGAGAACGGGCCGTGTCCGCGTCGAACACCCGGCGGCCCTCGTCTGTGCGCTCGAACTCGTGGGCGCTGCCGCCATCTCGCCGCCGGCGTTCCACGTACCCCGAGGCCAGAGCTGCGTTGACCTGGCGATTGATCGTGGACTGCTCCAACCGGAGCTCGTCGGCGATCTCCCTCAGGGTTCGCGCACGGCCATCGGCGAGCAGCCACAGCAACCGCAGATCCGCGGTGCCGAGCCGCATGGCGCCCTCCATGGCACGGCGTTGACCGTCGAGTCGGCTGAGGATGGCAGCGAGCCGACGTTCCGCGGGCGCGTCAGGCCCCAACCAGTGCTCACGCGATGCCGTCACCTGCAGTCCTCCTTCGCGGACGCGCCCTCGACGAGGGACGGCTGACCGCCTGCTTGCCGTGCCCGTATGCGATATGTAGCCTACACAGGTCGGAATATGTATGTAACATACATATTCGGGCGCGAACCCCTGAAAGGAACTGATGAATCTCTCCCGCGACCGCGCGGCGGCGCCGCTGGCCGTCATCCTGGTCCTCGGCTTCTCAAGCATGTGCGCCTCGCTCATGCAGTCGCTGGTGATCCCCATCCAGCCTGAACTACCGAGGCTCCTGGACACCGCACCGGACAATGCCGCGTGGGTGGTGACCGCGACCCTGCTGGCCGGGGGTGTCGCGATGCCGGTGGCCGG
The DNA here is from genome assembly GCF_053615975.1 of Dietzia sp. NPDC055877. Taxonomy (NCBI): domain Bacteria; kingdom Bacillati; phylum Actinomycetota; class Actinomycetes; order Mycobacteriales; family Dietziaceae; genus Dietzia; species Dietzia sp. NPDC055877. Next base: position 46,088 of record NZ_JBSHCV010000020.1, read on the forward strand.
CCGACTCGCCGACATCCGTGGGCGCAAGCCGGTCCTCGTGGCCTCCGCGCTCATCCTGTTGGTGGGCTCGCTCATCTGCGCCCTGTCGACCTCGCTCGTGCCGGTCCTCATCGGTCGCGCCCTCCAGGGACTCGCGATGGGGTACGTCCCCGTCGCGATCAGCTTCGTCCGCGAGATCGCCCCGCCCGCCATGCAGAACTCGGCGGTCGCCGGGATCAGCGCGACGCTCGGCGTCGGCGGCGCACTCGGACTCCCCCTCGCCGCGTGGATCGCACAAGACCACGACTGGCACGCCCTGTTCTGGGTCTCCAGCGCGCTCGCCGCGGTCATGGCCGTGCTCTCGCTGGTCGTGTTGCCGCACCGGCGACCGGTGGACCGGGCCCGGTTCGACTCCGTCGGCGCCATCGGGTTGGCAATCGGCATCGTGGCGATCCTCGGCGGCATCTCCAAGGGCGGCGACTGGGGATGGACCTCGCCGGCCACCTTGTGCGCGATCATCGGTGGCGCCGCGATCCTCCTCGCGTGGGGCTTCTACGAGACCCGCCACGACCAGCCGCTCGTCGACCTCCGGACAACGGCCCGGCGGCCGATCCTTCTCACCAATATCGCCGCGCTCCTCATCGGGTTCGGCATGATGGCGCAGTCGATAGTCGTTCCCCAACTCCTCCAACTCCCCGAATCCACCGGATACGGACTCGGTCAGACGATGCTCCAGGCCGGCCTGTGGATGGCCCCGGGCGGGCTGATGATGCTCGCGTTCACCCCGATCTCCAGCCGGATGCTCACCCGGTTCGGCGGCCGCACCACGCTCGCCCTGGGGGCGGCGGTGATCGCGGCGGGATACCTCGTCGCCGCCTTCTCCGCGCATGCCCCGTGGCAGCTGCTCGTCTCGACGTGCATCGCCTCCGCCGGTGTCGGCATCGGTTATGCGGCCATGCCGACTCTGATCCTCGAGAACTCCCCCGCCTCCGAGGCCGGGGCGGGGGTCGGTCTGAACTCGTTGATGCGCTCCATGGGCACCACCATCGCCGGATCGGTGATGGCCATCGTCCTCACCAGCCGGATGACCGACATCGGCGCGGGCGTCCAGGCTCCCACCCAGGAGATGTTCCGACTGTGCTTCTTCATCGGTGCCGGTGCGGCCGTCGCGGGCGCCGTCATCGTGCTGCTGATCAAGAGCGGGCATCGGCCGTCCGGCACGGGCGCCGAGCCGGTCGCCTCACCGACGTCCGCGGAGGGCACCGGGCAGGAGGCACTCGCCCGGGTCCGCTGACGTCTCCCGGCGCCCGCCGGGGGATCTGAGCTGCGGGGGGCGTCAGCTCCTCCTGTCTCCCGGCGCCCATCCCGCGAGCTCACCGGCCGACACCTCGCCGAGCCACTTCTGCCACAGCGGGCCGAAAGACACTCGTCGCACGCCGAGTCCACGCAACGCCTCGAGGTCCCCGGCACCGTGCCCGTTGACGGGGTGCGCGGTCACGTTCAGCGGTACCGTCACCGCCTGCACGAGACGGCTCACCTCGTCGGCGGTCGACAACCCCACCGGGTAGACCGCGCGGGCTCCGGCGTCCTCCATCATCGTGATGCGGGCTTCCGCCTCGCCCACCGGATCGTCGAAGGTGCCGGTGCCGAGCTTCACCGCGTCCGTCCTGCCGTTGATGACGAAGTCCACGCCGGCCTCGTCGGCAGTCGCACGGGCCGCGGCGATGTAGTCGGCATGCTCCCGCCGGTCACGCACTCGCTTGCCCTCGCCGTGCACGACGTCCTCGATGTTCGCGCCGGCCGCACCGGCCTCGAGCAGCCGCGTGATGAGTTCGGCCGGGTCCAGGCCATAGCCCGACTCGACGTCCACGCTCACGGGAACCCCGGCCGCCGCGGAGATACCGCTGACCACCGACAGGTACTCCGAGAAGTCCATGTTCTCGCCATCGGAGCTGCCGATCGCGTCGGCGACGGGGTGGCTGCCCACGGTCAGTCCGACGGCGCCCGCATCAACCGCGACCTGCGCACTCCAGGTGTCCCACACCGTGGGTAACACCACCAGCTCCCCCGAGCCGTGCCATTCCGCCAGCGCCCTCGCGCGCGCCGCTACATCCGTCATCGCAATCCTCCTCGCGGTGTCCGCGTCTGCACTCTGGGGCAGACCCTACGGGACCGACCCGCTGGACAACGGCGAAAAAAGTCTCGATTCAGGACGCTTCGATCTCGCCCACCACGTCATAGCGCAACCAGACACTGCCGTCGGAGAGCGGCTCTGCGGACCGGAACGCGAACTCGACGGGGGCGGGCTCCGCGTCGGCTGAGGATTGGAACAGCGGGGGCGTGTGCCCCTCGGCGTCCGCCGTGGGCATGAGAACGAGGCTGAACGGCTGAACCAGTCGGCGTCGGGCTGCGCGATGGAGTCACCCTCGGAACCGGCAGGCGAGACCGGGGGCGACGACGCGCGAGCGCAGCTCGTGGTTCCCGTGGATCGCGGCTTCCACAGGCGAGATCGCGAAATCCACTGATCGGCTTACAGGGGTGTTCCCGCCTGTTCATCGGATGAAGACTCGATCGCATGAGATTCGAAGAGCTTCCCGAGAACTGGAACACGATGCCCCTGGACGACGGGCCGCTCGCCGCCGGTGTCATAGACCTGGTGGTGGGTTACCGAGATCGGCTACGCAACTCCCTGCTCATCCTCCCGTGCGACGAGTACGACGTCGGCCTGCCCGCGCCCCTGCTGGCCGCGGACGCGGACTGGTCCGAACCCGCCTGCGACCGCCAGGAGTCCATGAGGATCCTCCCCGAGATCCCGGCCCCGAGCTTCGTCATCGCGCTCTCGGCGCGGCACCGACTGCCCGACCCGCTCGTACGGGGGTGGTTGAGATCGGTCGAGGACACCCTCGACGCCTCCGGGCAGTCGCTGCTCGCGTTCGGTGTCGCGTTTCTGGGCGGGGTCGAGATCGTGGGCGGTCGCGCGGCACACAACGGCAGTCTCGGCGCGAAGGCCGGGTAGGCGCTCGCGGGAGCAGGCGTCCCGGCGCGCGGCGGTAACATCGTCGGTCATGCCCGACAACTCTTCCGACACCGGGCGCGCGAACACCGTCGACTACGCGGCGCTCCCCGGCCCGGGCGGGCACAGGTCGCTCATCCCGCCCGTCGACGCGCGCTGGTGGACTCTCAAGGTCGCACTCTCCCAGCGGCCGTGGAGCTTCCTCGCCTCCGGGGCGATGGCCGTGGCGTTCGTCTGCAACGGCATCACCCCGGTGGTCGTGGGCCTCGCCGTGGACGACGCCGTGGCGACCGCGTCGCTGGCCAGCCTGTGGTTCTGGATCGGCATGCTGGCGTGTGTGTTCGCGGTGGCGATCGCCGCGAACTGGACCGCGCGCTTCATGCTCGTGCGCAGCCAGCAACTGGTGAGCCACGACCTGCGCACGCTGGTGACCGACCGCATCCAGGACCCGCGCGGGTTCGCCGGACGGGAGCGCACGCCCGGCGGGCTGCTGTCCATCGCCTCCTCGGACACCACCCGGGTCGGCGACATCGTGATGATGACCGTCATGCCGGTGGCCGAGCTCGCCGCCATCGTCTACGGCGCGGCAGTGATGTTCACCATCAACCCGTGGCTGAGTCTGGCCACGCTCGTCGGCGGTCCACTGCTGGCCGTCGTGGCGCTCCGCGTAGCGCGGCCGCTGCAGACGCGGTCGGTCGCCCGGCAGCAGGCGATCGCCGAGGCCGCCGCCACCGCCACCGACGTGGTGCAGGGCCTACGCATCCTCAAGGGACTGGGTGCGATCGTGACCGTCCGGGGGCGCTACGACGCGGTGTCGGACTCCGCATACTCCAAGACCGTTCACGCCAATGGCGCCGAAGCCCGACTCAACGGGGCCACCGACGCCGCGGGCGCGCTGTTCGTCTCCAGCCTCGGCCTGGGGGCCGGCATTCTCGCGCTGGGCGAGCACATCACCGTCGGCGAACTGATCACCGTGGTGGGCCTGACGCAGTTCCTCGTCGTCCCCATGACCATGTTCGGTCGCAACCTCGCCTCGAGGTGGGCCTCGGCGGAGGCATCGGGCCAGCGGATCCGTGAGGTCCTCGGTGCGGGATTCGAGCGTCCCTCGGGGATCGAGAGCGGACGCGCCGATCACGTTATCGGCGCCCTGCCCACGGGCATCACCGTCGTCCACGGCTCGTACCCCGCCCTGGTGCACGACCTCGAGGCCCTGCCCCGCACCCGCGTGATCGTCGCCCCGCACGCCGCGGACCTGTTCGACGGCACCGTCTCCGACAACGTCCACCCGGACCGGTCCCTGGCCGAGCAGGCGCTCCACATCGCCGCCTGCGACGACATTCCCGAAGGCCCCGACAAACGCGTGGGCGAGAACGGCCGCATGCTGTCCGGTGGTCAGCGCCAGCGGGTCGCCCTGGCGCGCGCCCTGGCCGCCGCCTCCGAGGTGCTGGTGCTGCAGGACCCGACCACCGCGGTCGACTCGGTGACCGAGCAGACGATCGCCGACCAGGTGGCCCGGCATCGCACGGAGGCGATCACGCTCGTGTTCAGCGAGGCGCCGGCCTGGAGCGCCGTCGCGACGACGCACATGACCACGGAGGACCTGACCGGGCTCATCGGCGCCCTGACGGAGGTCGCCCGATGAGCGTCGCGAATGTTCCGCCTCCCCGGGCCAAGGGCGACACCGCCCTGCGATTCCCGCTGGCGACCGCCGGTCAGGTCCGCCGTGAGATGGGGGCCCAGCTCCGCCGTGTCAGGCATGCGCGTCCGGCGCTGCTGGCCGCGCTGATCCTGCTCAGCCTCGGAGCCTGGGCCACCGTCACGGTGCCCCGGGTGATGGGCCAGATCGTGGACCTGGTCACCGGCGCGTCATCCCGACCGTTCTGGCAACTCGGGGCCGTCCTCTTCGGCGCGGCGGTCGCCGGTGCGGTACTCAGCGCCTGCGGCTTCTACCTGGTCTCGCGGGTCGCCGAACGGGTGATCGCCAACCTGCGTCAGGACATGGTCGGTACCGCACTCGGCCTCCCCACCCACCGCGTCGAGGACGCCGGCTCCGGCGACCTCGTCAGCCGTTCCACGGACGACGTCTCCGAGCTGTCGTCCGCGGTGACCGAGACCATCCCGATCCTCACCAGCTCGGTGTTCACGTTGGCGGCGACGGTGATCGCGCTGTTCACGCTGGACTGGCAGTTCATCCTCATCCCGGTGGTGGTCGCGCCCGTCTACGTCCTGGCCGCCCGCTTGTACCTCCGTAAGGCACCGGGACGCTACGCCGACGAACGGGCGGCGATGGCCGACCGCGCCCACCGCGTCCTCGAGGCCATCCGGGGCCGGGCCACCGTGCGCGCGTTCTCGATGGAGGAGCGCATGCATCACGAGATCGCGAACGCCTCCTGGAGCGTGGTCACCAAGGGCATCCGGGCGCGCACCACGATGCTCATCCTCAACGTGTGGATGCTCGTCGCCGAGTTCCTCATGCTCTCGATCGCGCTTCTCCTGGGATACCACCTCGTCGGGGCCGGGGCGCTCACCGTGGGCGCGCTCACCGGCGCGGTGCTCATGATCATCCGCCTGCGCGGGCCGTTGAATATGGTCATGCGGGTGCTCGATGTGGTCCAGTCCGGGTACGCCTCGCTGTCCCGCATCGTCGGCGTCGTGGCCGATCCGCCGGTCCCGCTCCCTGATGTCGGGGTCGGCGCCCCGATCGGCAGGGTGGAACTTCGCGGTGTCAGCTTCAGCTACGGCGGGCAGTGGGCGGTCCGGGACATCGACTTCGCCGTCGAACCCGGAACGACCGTGGCGATCGTCGGCGCCTCCGGGGCGGGAAAGACGACCGTCGCCGCGCTTCTCGCCGGGCTGCTCGTCCCGGACGAGGGCCAGGTCCTGGTCGACGGCTATCCGGTCTCGACACTGTCCGACCGCGAGCGGATCGCGCGCCTGGCCACCGTCAGCCAGGAGGTCCACGTGTTCTCCGGAACCCTCCGCCAGGACCTCACCCTGGCCAGGCCCGAGGCGGGCGACGACGAGCTGCTCACCGCCCTGGACCGCGTCCACGCCCGGGGGTGGTACGACCGGCTGCCCGATGGTCTCGACACCGTCGTCGGCGCTCGCGGGATCCAGCTCGACCCGGTGGCCGCCCAGCAGGTCGCCCTGGCCCGGGTTCTCCTCCTCGACCCGGCGATCGTCGTGATGGACGAGGCCACCGCGGAGGCCGGTTCGGCCGGCGCCGGGGCCCTCGAGGACGCCGCGGACGAGGTGACCCGCGACAGGTCCGCGGTGGTGGTCGCCCACCGCCTCGACCAGGCCTCGCGGGCCGACCGGATCCTCGTCATGGATTCCGGACGTATCGTCGAGGCCGGCACGCACGACCAGCTCCTCGCCCGGGACGGCATCTATCACCGTCTGTGGGGCGCGTGGTCTGCCGGCCGCCGCGCTGCGCACTCCCGGGACGCGCCCCCGCCGTCCACCACGACGGCGCCCTCGACGACGCGCACCGACGTCGGACGACGAATCGATCCAGGCTAATCAGCACTCGTCCACATCGCGGTCGTTCGCGTGCTCACGGGCGGGAAATCAGACACATACGGGGTGGCCGCGCGACGTTTCGACGCACGCGGGCGTGGAGTAGACCACACTGGACGGGGTACCGAGACGACCGCGACCAACAGCGATGTCGACCGAGTCCTCCGGGTCGCCGGGTGGCGTCTGCCACAACGTCGCGATACGGGGGATGATGGTGCCGCGAGATGACGACGTTCCACAAGAACAAGATCAGCACAAAACGAAAGAGTCGATACCTATGACCGATGGCAGACAGACGATCATCTACACCCTCACGGATGAGGCCCCCCGCCTGGCGACCGAGGCGTTCCTGCCCGTCGTCAGCACCTTCGCCGATGCCGCCGGAATCGATGTCACCACCAGCGACATCTCGGTGGCCGCGCGCATCCTCGGTGCGTTCCCCGAGCGACTCACCGATGAGCAGAAGGTGCAGGACAACCTGGCCGCGCTCGGTCGTCTGACCCAGGACCCGGACACCAACATCATCAAGCTGCCCAACATCAGCGCCTCCGTCCCGCAGCTCACCAAGGCGATCGCAGAGTTGCAGTCGCAGGGTTACGACATTCCCGACTTCCCGTGGGACCCGCAGACCGACGAGGAGAAGGAGACCGCCGAGCGGTACGCCGGCATCCTCGGAAGTGCGGTCAACCCGGTTCTTCGTCAGGGCAACTCCGACCGTCGCGCGCCGAAGGCCGTCAAGGAGTACGCCAAGGCCAACCCGCACTCCATGGGCAAGTGGTCCATGGCCTCGCAGACCCACGTCGCGCACATGACCCACGGCGACTTCTACGCCGGCGAGAAGTCGATCATTCTCGACCGCGACTGCGACGCCCGCATGGAGGTAGTGACGCCCGACGGGAAGACCGAGGTCCTCAAGACCGTGCCGCTGCGGGAGGGCACCGTCGTGGACTCCATGTTCATGAGCAAGAAGGCTCTGCTGGAGTTCTACGAGGAGCAGCTCAATGACGCCAAGGAGACCGGCGTCATGTTCTCGCTGCACGTCAAGGCCACCATGATGAAGGTGAGCCACCCGATCGTGTTCGGGCACGCCGTCCGCGTGTTCTACAAGGACGCCTTCGAAAAGTACGGCGAGCTGTTCGACGAGCTCGGCATCAACGTCAACAACGGCATGGGCGACCTGTACGCCAAGATCGACACCCTGCCCTCGGCCACGAAGGAAGAGATCATCGAGGAGCTGCACCGCTGCCACGAGCAGCGGCCGGAGCTCGCGATGGTCGACTCGGCCCGCGGCATCTCCAACTTTCACTCCCCCTCGGATGTGATCGTCGACGCTTCCATGCCCGCGATGATCCGCATCGGTGGCAAAATGTACGGCGCCGACGGCCGCAAGAAGGACACCAAGGCGGTCATCCCGGAGTCCACGTTCGCGCGGATTTACCAGGAGATCATCAACTTCTGCAAGACCAACGGCGCGTTCGACCCCACCACTATGGGCACCGTGCCAAACGTCGGACTCATGGCGCAGAAGGCCGAGGAGTACGGCAGCCACGACAAGACCTTCGAGGTCGAGACCGGCGGCGTGGCCAACATCGTCGACGCCGCGACCGGTGAGGTCCTGGTCTCTCAGGAGGTCGAGGCCGGCGACATCTGGCGCATGTGCACTGTCAACGACGCGCCGATCCGTGACTGGGTCAAGCTCGCCGTGGACCGTGCCCGCGCCTCCGGCATGCCCGCCGTCTTCTGGCTCGACCCGTACCGGCCGCACGAGAACAACCTGATCACGCTGGTCAACAAGTACCTCCAGGATCACGACACCGAGGGCCTGGACATCCAGATCATGTCGCAGGTGCGCGCCATGCGCTACACCCTCGAGCGCGCGTGGCGCGGCCTGGACACCATCTCGGTGACCGGCAATATCCTGCGCGACTACCTCACGGACCTGTTCCCGATCCTCGAGCTGGGCACCAGTGCCAAGATGCTCTCGATCGTGCCGCTCATGGCCGGCGGTGGGCTCTACGAGACGGGCGCCGGCGGTTCCGCGCCGAAGCACGTCCAGCAGCTGGTAGAGGAGAACCACTTGCGCTGGGATTCGCTCGGGGAGTTCCTCGCGATCGGTGCGAGCCTCGACGACCTCGGTCGCAAATACGACAACCCGAAGGCCACCATCCTCGCCCAAGCGCTGGACACCGCGACCGGCAAGCTGCTGGAAAACGGCAAGTCGCCCTCGCGCGTGACCGGCGAGCTCGACAACCGGGGCAGCCAGTTCTGGCTGGCGTTGTACTGGGCGCAGGAGCTGGCGGCGCAGACCGAGGACGCCGAGCTCGCAGCGCGGTTCGCCCCGCTCGCCGAGAAGCTGGACGCCGACAAGGACACGATCCTCGAGGAGCTGACGGTCGTCCAGGGCCACGCGGTCGATCTCGGCGGTTACTACCAGCCCGACACCGAGAAGCTGAAGTCCGCGATGCGTCCGAGCAAGACGCTCAACGACCACCTCGACAGCGCCTTCGCCTGATCTCCCGCTGAACCCTCACTACCCACCGCGCCCCCGCCGGAGTGATCCGACGGGGGCGCGGTGTGTCGTGGGACGAGGAATACGACGACGACTCAGCTCATGTCACTCGCCGAACGCTGCGCTCAGGCACCGCATCGCAGCCAGGGTCTTGGGCACGCCGATGTACGGCATGAGGTGCACGAAACACTCGGCGACCTCTTCCTTGCTCATCCCGGCTGCGCCATCAAACCGAGGAGAGGCCATGCCCCGAACCCAGCCCGATCTCGACTCCGGCCTGTGCTGGCGTCTGCTGCTCGCCGCGGTGCAACTGCTTTATGAGCGTGGGCTGACCGGCCTTCGGGTTGTCCCCTCCATAGGTGCCGTCGGCTGGTGGCGGATTGAGATCACCACCGCAGCGAATCTGCGCTCTGGCGTGAACCTGCCGGCACGCGACGAGAATGCCGTCTTCCGGGCAACGGAAGGAGCCTTCCCGCGTGTGGGTGAGCTCGAGATCCTGCCCTCCACGACCGTGGACCAGGTTGCGGACGAGATCCTCCGCGAACTCGGCCCTCTCACAGGGGCCGGTTACTTCAACGACCGGGAGTATTGCGGTTGGTTCACCGGGATGTGCCGACAGGCGGAAGCCCTCGGCTCGCCGCCTTCCGCTTTCGATGAGTTCCACAACGGGTGGCGGTGCGGAGCATTCGACATCACCCCGCCTCCCGGATGGGAGGCAGCACAATGGTCCGACGCGTGAAAGGTGCCGGCATGGCCAGAACGCTGGTGATGATCGGCGCAGCACTCCTGGCCGGGGGCTGCGCGGCCGGGCAGGCCGGTGATCAGAGCGAACAGCCCACCAGCCAGATCCCGAGTTCATCCGCTAGTCCCACCCTCACCACGACCGTCACCGCGGCCTCCCCCTCGCGGAGCAACTTGACCAGCGTGGGCCCGGACGCCTTCGCCGCGCCGAGCAGCCCGGGCGTCTATGCGTGGAACTACTCCACGGGCGGCCGACACGTGGGACTGTGCGTTTCCGCAGGAGATACGGTGACCTGTACCGGGAGACCAGTCTCGGAGATACCGGATCTGACCGAGCACTTCCCCGGCCGTCCCGGCGCCGTCGAACTCGGCGTAGCAGGTCTGCGCTATACGTTTGTCGAGGGGGTGCCGCCGGTGTCCGCCCGGCTCGAGACCGGTCAGGCTGTAGAGATCGGCACTGTGCGGCGCGCCATGCCTGACGCGGCAACGCTCGAGTGTGGCTCCGGCAGCAACTCGTTCACGATCAGCGGCCCCGGCCGGGTCATCACCACCTCGGGTGCCATCCTCGGCGAGCGCGATACCTCGAACCACCCGGGCCCGGACTCCACGGGCACTTCGTCAGCCATCCCGGCACCGGTGGCACCCGCTGGCCAGCCGCGGGAATTCATCGGGGCCACGGGTCTGGTCAGCGGGGTTCGCACGTCTTCCGGTCACCTGGTGACCGCCTCCGTCCCGCCGTGTGACGGCAGGGGAATCCTCATCCTCGACTCGTTCGTCGAGACACCCCAGCCGCAGGCTGGGATCGCGGCCCTTCTTGACCGCCACCCGGGAGCTGAGTTCGCCACCCCGGGCCAGTGCCCGTCACTTCGCGCCGGTGTCGACGGAGCGCGCGTCTACCCGATCTATATGGACCACGCGCACGACACCGCGGAACTGTGCCGCGATAAGGCGGCTCGCGGCGGCAATGCGAGGTTGCTCACCACGTCGGCGGAGTACATCGATCCGTGCTGATGCCGCCGGTGGCCGCCGCCCGCGCGGCTAGATCCCCTTTTTGGGCAGCCGCTCCCACTTGCCGGGCATAGGCGCCGCCACCACGAGCTCTGTGCCATCGGGCAGTGGAATCACCATCTTCGTGGCGTGCAGGTGGAGGCCCCTTCCACCCCGCTCCTCCACCAGCGCGTTGAAGCGCAGGTCACCGTAGCGGTCATCTCCGGCGATCGGGTGCCCGGCATGCTGGAGATGGACGCGGATCTGATGCTTTCGTCCGGTGAGCAGCCGGGCGTCCACGAGCGTGGCCCGGTTCCCCACCCTCCGGCGGACCTCGACATGTGTCTCGGCGCGCTGCCCGTTCGGGTGCACCACCACTTCGGCGGCCCGCCGCAGCAGCGGTGCGTCCAACGCCGTGACGTCCTCGGGCCAGCGGCCTGAGACGATCGCCAGGTAGCGTCGTTCGATCTCGTCCTCGCGGTCGCGGAGCATCTCGTGCAGATGCCGGACCATCGAGTGGGTCTTGGCGAGGACGAGCACCCCGGAGGTATCCCGGTCCAACCTGTGCGCGAGTTCTAGTTCGGGCACGCCGGGTCGCAGGTGCCGGAGGGTCTCGATCACACCGGCGGGAACATCTGTCCCCCTGTGCACCGCCACTCCGGCTGGTTTGTCCACGATCAACAGGTCGGCGTCCTCGTAGAGAACGCACCTGCGCATCTGTTCCAGAAGTGCTGAGGGCGGCCTCGGTGAGACGGTGGCAGGGGCCTCCACATCGAGGGCGGGCACCTCGATCACGTCGCCTTTGACAAGACGGTAGTTCTGTTCGGTCCTACGACCGTTGACCCGGAGTCTGCCCTTGCGCAGCAGCTCGAACAGCAGGCCCGCCGGCACGCCTTTGAGGTGGGATCGCAGGAACTTGTCGAGTCTGCGGCCCGCGTGCTCGTCGTCGACGGTGATGGCGGCGGCCGGGCGCGAAACCATCGATTTTTCAGACCGGGATACCGACGCAGGCCTCGACGACTTCTTCCGGTGGGCGGGAGGCGGCCGCCCCGACGACCGGATCCGGTTGCGACCGACGTGCCCACCGGCCCCTGTGTGCGGGCGACGCCCTGCAGCTCTCCCCGCACCGGAATCGGACCCTCTGGCAGACACTCTGACTCCACGTGACACGAACAGCGACCGGACCTTGACACCTGAACTCCACCACACTCCTGCACGACCGGCCACTCGGTGTGCCCCGGGGCACGCAACAGGAACGGGCGCAGGAAGCGCCGGTCAGCCCAGAGAGGCGTGGTTCAGTGTGCTCAACTGCTCGTTGACGTCAGAGAACGTGGCGGTCACGTCCATGATCCCGAACCCGGCAAGTCGCTCGGTGTGCATCCTGACGTAGGCCTCGGCGTTCTCGCGGGTGTCGAAGAGATAAATGCCCCCGGAGAGGTCGGCCGACTGGTCCTCGATCCAGAGCTTCCAGATGAATCCCGGCTCCTCGTTGATCGACTCCGCGAGCCCGCGGAACGCCTCCGCCATCTCCGCACCCCAGGGCCCCTGCATGGGGAAGTTCACCTGTACCACCACAGCCATCATCGACCTCCTGGTTTGCACCCAAACCTCAAGGTTACGCGTTGTGGATGGATCACCGATCCTCCCAGACCTGCCGCCAGTACCCGGCGAGTGAGTCGACGGTCTCGTGCGCGTTCAAGCCGCTCGGTTGGGGAACGACCCAGAGCGCGACCCCGTTTGGCCAGCCCCGGATCGCCGACGTGTCCTGCGGTCCCGTCGTGGCCCGCGGCTGCGCGAAGGAGATCCGGTAGGCGGTGATTCCCGCGACCGCCACGAGGTCGGGCCGTAGGTCGCGGACCCGCGAGATCAATCTTTCCCCTCCGGCGCGGAGCTCCTCGCGGCTGAGCTCGTCCGCTCTGGCGGTGGCACGACCCACCAGGTTGGTCACGCCGATGCCCCGCGACGTGAGCTGACGCTCGTCCGCGGCCGAGAGTCCGGCCGCGGCGTCCACGAGATGGTCGGTCAGGCCCGCTCGGTGAAGTGAGGGCCAGAAGCGGTTTCCCGGCCGGGCGAAAGGTGCGTTGACCGCCGCGGTCCACAGGCCCGGGTTGATCCCCACGATGAGCAATCGGAGCCGCGCGGGGGCGGCGGGCAGTACATCGTCCATCGCGTGCGGATCGTCTGTGGCGAAGCGTGCCAGGTCCTCGCGCCCGGGCCTACCCCCGCCCATCGGAGAGGGGCGCCGTGGGACGCCGGACGATGCTGCAGGTTCCGTCACGGGTGCGCAGCCTACTCGGCCGGGTGGCGCCTGTCTGCCCGGCCGAGCGGGCGGCGGTCCGATCAGGGCTTGAGGACGTACTTCAGGGTTTCCACCACCTGGTCGGTGGTCGTGCACCACGCCTGGGCTTCGGCGTCGACCTCCTTGAGTGGATGCACGATATCCGCGTCGTGGAGGGTCACGTAGGGCTTACCGAGGGCCGCACAGTAGCCGGCGTCGAATGCCGCATTCCACTGCTTGTACTTGTCGCCGAACCGCACCACGACCAGATCGCTCTGCTCGATCAACGTACGGGTACGGATGGCGTTGACCTTGGCGGACTGGTGGTCACGCCAGAACTGGCTACCGGTCTCGCCCAGGTGATCTCCGGCGGCGTCGCTAGCTGTGATGTCCAGGGAGGTTGGTCAGTCGGGTGACCGGTGGCTGGCCTCC
>NZ_JBSHCV010000021.1:0-46998 GCF_053615975.1 Dietzia sp. NPDC055877
ATGTCAGCCCGCCATGCCGACCTGCGACACAACGTCCGTGGTCATTACAGCTAGTCCCCGAACTCCCCGAGTTCCTCGACCGGCAGCTCCACCACGAACCGGGCACCGCCGTCGGGCGCGTCCTCGACCCGCACGCTGCCGCCGTGGGAACGCGTGATCTCCGCGACGATCGCCAGACCCAACCCCGAACCGCCCTTGCCACGCGCGCGGTCGGCATCGAGGCGGGCGAAGCGATCGAACACCGAATGTCGCTGGTCCGCGGGAACGCCGTCGCCGTCGTCGTCGACCACGATCACGGCGCGCGGCGACCCGGCGACCGACCGGTCGACGGTGAGCCCCAGCGACATCCGCTCGCGCGCGTGCCGGCGCGCGTTGTCGACCAGGTTGCGCACCACGCGCTGCAGCGCGTCGGGGTCACCGCACAGGCGCGCCGGCTCCACCGACACCGCCACCTGCAGGCCCGCGCCGGCCGCCGTGCCCAGACCCCGCGCCCGCGTGCCCTCGGAGAGCACGATGTCGTCGAGGTCCACGTCGTCGCGGCGCAGCGGCATCCCGTACTCGTCGTTCTTGGCGAGCAGCAGCAGGTCCTCGACCATCGAGCGCATCCGCGCGACCTCGGGCAGCAACAGTTCGTCGACGGTCTCGACGTCGACCGGCGTGCCCGAGGTGGAGGACAGCTCGAGCATCGTCGACAGCGTGGACAGCGGGCTGCGCAGCTCGTGGGAGGCGTCGCCGATGAACGCCACCTGCGCGGTGCGGGCGGAATCCAGGCGGGCGAGCATGGCGTTCATGGTCTCGGCGAGGCGGGCGATCTCGTCCTCGGCCTCCGGCACCGGGACCCGCTCGCCGTGGCCGGACGTGGAGATCTCGGCGACCCGTGAGCGGATCGCCTCGACCGGGCGCAGCACGCGGCCCATCGCGTAGTGGACGAACACCGCGGTGGCCAGGCCCGCGACCGGCACGAACGACAGGAACAGGACCGCGCCGGTGTCGAGCAGGGAGTCGTAGCGGTCGGTACCGGCGCCGACCTGCACGACGAACGTGGTCCCGCGCACGTCGACGCCGACGGAGGTGACCCGCACGTCGTCGCCGTTCGGCGCGCGGAACCGGTGCCGGACCAGTTCCCCCGCCGCCGGCGCGGTCAGCACGGGGACGTTCTCCAGCCCGTGCATGACCTGACCGGCGAGGATCGTCTCGTCGGGGGTGATGATGCGCACCATGTCGACGCCCGCGAGCGGCTCGGCGACGATCTCGAGCGAGGCCTGCGGCCCGCGGGTGGCGAGCTGCCCGGCCACCTCGACGGCGCGGTTGCGGTTCAGGGTGTCGATCGTGCTGTGCACGGCCGAGCGCAGCATCAGCCACGCGCCGCCGGCCGCGGCGGCCAGCACGAGCATGACGATCGCGGTGGCGATCACGGTGGTCGCGACGCGGATGGGCCACCGGTGGGGAGTGGTGAGGACGTCGCGGTTCAGGGGCACGGTCCCATTGTGCGTGCCCGGCGGAAACTAGAACGCGTGTTAGCGTCGCGGGGTGAGAGAATCGCAGTACAGAGGCCCCGAGCCGCGCCTGGGCGTGACCTTCGACGAGGCCGGGGACGGATCCATCACCTGGCACCAGCCGGTCGGCGACCAGTTCATCGGCCCCGGCGGACGCTTCGCCACGGGCGGACTGGCGGTCCTGGTCGACTCGGGGCTCGGCGCCGAGAACCACCGCCGCCGGCCGAGCGGGATGTGGACGGTCACCACCGAGCTGCGCATCGACCTCGTCTCGCCGCCGCGCGAGGGCTCGACCGGCCTGGGCGTGCGCACGGACCACCTGGGCGGGGACAGCCGTGTCCTCACCACGCGCGGTGAGATCGTCGACGACGACGACGAGGTGGTCGCCGCCGCACTGGTCAAGTCCATGGAGTTCTCGATCGGCGTCGACCCGGACGAGTTCGACGACGAGCCCCCGTGGCCCTCCCTGCTCGCGCCGGGAACGCTGCCGGAGGTGCTGTGCCTGACACTCGACGAGCGCGATGACGGCCCGGGCGGCACCCGCGCGGTGGAGGCCGTGATCGCCCCGGAGCCCGCGCTGGCCAACCCGCTGGGCAATCTGCACGGGGGAGTGTTCGCGGCGGTCGCGGAGATCGCGGGCGCGGCCGTGTTCCCGCACCAGCGCGAGGTCAGCTCGTCGTCGCTCGAGGTCCACTACATCCGGCAGGTCCCCCTGGTCGAGCCGGTCACCGTGCGCGCGGAGGTCGTGCACGACGGCCGGAGCTGGGGCATCGCGCGGGCCAGCACGCTCGACGAGCGCGGTCGCGTGTGCGCGGTGGCATCGGTCACCGTCTACGGGCAGCGGTAGGGTCGGCCGGACCTACCGACGAGAGGGGACCAGACGTGAAGATCGGCATCATCCTGGGCAGCATCCGTGAGGGGCGCGCCGGCGAGTCCGTCGCGCGGTGGGTGGCCGAGCAGGCCGCTTCGCGCGAGGGCGTGACCTACGAGCTGGTCGACCTCAAGACCTTCGACGTCCCGCTGCTCACCTCGGCCACCGTGCCGGGCGCGGCGAACAAGCAGTACGACGACGAGCGCGTGACCCGCTGGAGCGCCGCGATTGACTCCTACGACGGCTTCGTCTTTGTCACCCCCGAGTACAACCACAGCGTGCCGGGCGGGCTGAAGAACGCCTTCGACTCGCTCGGGGGCGAGTGGGCCGACAAGGCCGTGGCCTTCGTGTCCTACGGCGCCGAGGGCGGCGTCCGGGCGGTCGAGCACTGGCGCCAGATCGTCGCCAACTTCCGCATGTTCGGCGTGCGCCAGCAGGTCTCGCTGAGCACGTTCGCCGAGTTCGACGACGACGGCGTGGCGCCGGCCGAGCGCCGCACCCGGGAGATCGCGACCGTGTTCGATCAGCTCGAGAGCGCGACGCGCCGCATGAGCGCTGAGCCGTGAGCATGACAGCGGCCCGCCCCCTGTGCAGGGGGCGGGCCGCGGTCGTGTGTGTCAGTTCAGGGCGGCGAGCGCGGCGTCGTAGTCCGGCTCGGTGGTGATCTCGTCGACGAGCTGGGTGTAGAGGACCTTGCCGGCGGCGTCGAGCACGACGACCGAGCGGGCGTTGAGGCCGGCCAGCGGGCCGTCGATCATCTTGACGCCGTAGTCGGTGGAGAAGGTGCTGCGGAAGGTCGAGCCCGTGGAGACGTTCTCGATGCCCTCGGCGGCGCAGAAGCGCGCGGCGGCGAACGGCAGGTCGGCGGACACGCAGACCACGGCGGTGTTCTCCAGGCCGGCGGCCTTCTCGTTGAAGGTGCGGACGGAGGTCGCGCACACGCCGGTGTCGACGCTCGGGAAGATGTTGAGCACGACCTTCTTGCCGGCCAGCGACTCGGAGGTGACGGCCGACAGGTCGGAGCCGACCAGGTCGAAGGCCGGCGCGGTCGAGCCGACGGCGGGAAGCTCGCCGGACGTGGAGACGGGGTTGCCCTTGAATGCGGTGGTTGCCATGAGTCCGTTCTACCGCACGGCGGGCCTCAGCGTCGGTGGGGAGTCGCCACGTGGACCACCACGTCGTCAGGCACTCCCTTGACCCCGCCGAGCCGAAACGTCCGCTTGGGGCGGGTCGCCACCCGCGCCGGATCCAGGCCCGCGCGCGTCGCCTCGCTGATGAGGATCTCTCCCGCTCCGGCCTTCTCGCCGAGGCGCGCGGCGATGTTGACGTCCATGCCCAGGTAGTCGTCGCCGATCCGCCGCGGATGCCCGGTGTGGACCCCCACCCGCAGCCGTGGCCGCCAGCCGCCGACCTCGATCCGGGCCACTCCGTCCAGACACGCGGCGACCGCGTCGAGCGCGAGCTGCGGGGACGGGAACACGGCCATCATCCCGTCGCCCAGCCGCTTGACCACGGCCCCGCGGTTCGCCACGACCTCGGGCTCGGTGGCGGCCGCGACCCGCCGCAGCAGTCGCAGGGCCTCCTCGTCGCCGGCGTGCATCGCCCAGTTCGAGAACCCCACCAGGTCGGTGAACACGATCGTCACCTCGTGCTCGCCGACCCCTCGGCCCGCCCGCTCCCGCAGCGCGTGCCACAGCTGCAGGCCGCCGAGCGTCACCTCGCGTGTGGCCGTGGGGCGCTCGTCGAACAGTCGGCCGGCGATCCGCGCGATAGTGCCGGCGCCGTCGCGTCCCGCCGCCGAGAGCGGGTCCCCGAATCCCGAGTCCCCGGGCAGCACCCGCCGGACCCGCCGCGCCATCTCGACCGACGCCGGGTGCCGGTTGGCGTCGTAGGCTCCCGTGGCCACCCGGGTCGCCGCCGCGCGCATGCGGGCCCAGCGCTCCGCCGGCAGTGCTGGCTGGTTCTCCGGCTCGGGCGTGGGCCCCTCGGCGGACGTGGTCATGGGACGAGACTAGGACGTGGACCGTCGGCGCGGGGCCCTCCCGGTCCTGACCTGGGGTGCCCTGGAGAGGGTGAGCAGGGCACTGCAGGTCAGGGGCCCTTCGCCGGCGGCGGGGTCTGCGTCAGGCCGGAGGGGCGGATTCCCCGGTCTGGTCCACCGCGCGCCACAGATACCAGGACGCGACCGACCGGTACGGCGCCCAGGCCTGTGCGTGCTCGGCCATCTGGGCGGGCGTGGCCTTGGCCTCGAGGCCCAGCACCCGTTCGAAGCCGCGGCGGACCCCCACATCGGCCAGGGGAAAGACGTCGGGTCTGTCCAGCAGGAAGATCAACTGCATCTCGGCGGTCCAGCGGCCTATCCCGCGGACGGCGGTCAGGGCGCTGATGACGTCGTCGTCGTCATATCCGCGAAGCACCTCGAGGGTGGGGATCCGTCCCGACCGGACCGCGTCGGCGAGGTCTCGAAGGGCAGCTACCTTCGGCCGCGAGATCCCGCACGCGCGCAGCTCCTCGTCGGACAGGGCGGCAACAAGGTCCGGGGCGAGGAGCGGGCGGGCACCGGTGGGGCTAGTGTGGCCTGTGGTGCTGGCGCGGTCGCGGAGGCGTCCGGCGATCGTCGCGGCGGCCTTGACCGACAGTTGCTGGGACAGGATCGACGACGCCAAACGGTCGAAAAGCATGTGGGTTCCCGCATCCGGGGGTGGGTTGAGGGTGCAGGGGCCGACAGAATCGATATGGGCGCTAAGCAGAAAATCTGCCCGGCGGAGGTGTTGTACAGCCGTTACTTTGTCGTATCCTTCCGTCATGACGTGCACGTTACGCGCGCATTCGTGATCGATCCGAGTTCGAAGGTAACGCCTCGGCTGCCAGCGCCGATAACCGATGGGTCACAACTTTGCTTGGGAGAGGACCGAATTCGTGGGAAAGACACAAAAGCGTATCGCTGCAGTCGCCGCGACCGCGGCCATGGCGATGAGCTTGGGGGCCGGCACCGCCTCGGCCGGGTCGGCGGAGATGCCGTCGACCACCGCGTTGTACAACGGCGCCGTGATGCTGGGGTGCCAGGTCGTGGACCAGGCGCTACTGCCGTCGTGCGGCGATCTCGACAATTTCGGCACAGATGATCCCGCGGTGCTCACGATCAACCCGTTCACCACCGACATCGTCATCCTCGGCGCGGGCCTGAGCCCCGAGGGCCATATCCCGCCGATTCTCGAGGAGCGGCTGCGTACGGGCTTCCGGCTCGCCTCCCAGTACCCGACCTCGCGGATCATCGTCACCGGCGGCGTGCCGAAGAACGGTCTCACCGAGGCGCGCGCGATGGGCGACTGGCTGCGCGGTGCCGGCATCGCCCCGTGGCGCATCACCGAGGAGGGCAACTCCAACTCGACGGTGCAGAACGCCCAGTTCACCGACCAGATCTTCCGTGAGCGCGGCACCACCGGCGCCGTGGTGGTGACCAACGACTTCCACCTCAACCGGGCGGTCCTCAACTTCCGCCAGGCGGTCGACGGTCGTATCCCCGTCACCGGCGTGGTGGCGCGGGGCTGATACCCGTTCCCGGTTCCCCGTCGTCGGTCCTCGCGGCCGAGGGCGAACTCGGCGGCATCGCCGGCTGGGCCGTGGGCCTGATGGACGCGCTCGGTGGCCCGGGTGCGTCCATCATCGTGGGGCTGGAGAACGTCTTCCCGCCCATTCCCAGCGAGGTCATCCTCCCGCTGGCCGGGTTCAGCGCCGCGCAGGGGACCTTCACTCTCGCCGGGGCGATCTTCTGGACCACCCTCGGCTCGGTGCTCGGGGCGATCCTCGCCTATGCCCTGGGCTTCTGGCTCGGGGCCGACCGCGTGCGCGCGATCTTCGGGCGCGTCCCGCTGATGAAGGTCGAGGACTTCGACAAGGCCGAGGGATGGTTTCACCGGCACGGCGCCGCGTCGGTGTTCTTCGGTCGCATGGTGCCGGTGGTGCGCAGCCTCATCTCCATCCCGGCCGGGGTGGCACGCATGAATTTCCCGCTGTTCCTGGCGCTGACCCTCGCCGGCAGTCTGATCTGGAACTCGATCTTCGTGGTGGGTGGCTACCTGCTCGGTGGTCAGTGGCATCGGATCGAGGCGGTGGCCGACTGGTTCTCCAACGCCGTGGTGGCGGCGATCGGCGTCCTGGTGGTGGCGTTCCTCGTGCGCCGGTGGCTGCAGGAGCGTGCGCAGGCCAGGCTGGAGTCTGACGGGCGGCCCGCGGAATAACACCGGCCCGCCGCCAGTTGGATGATGTGACAGCAAAATTGTCCCGCCATAGGAGGAGCCCATGTCCGCCATCCGTCAGGTCGTACCGCTCGGGGCCCAGTGGCCGGGCATCGACCCGTTCCTGTTCACCGCCCACCACCGGGACGAGTTCCCTGCCGCCGACGGCACCACCATGCGTCCCGCCACTTCGCTCGAGGGGCGGTCGATCGGCCAGGACTTCTCCGGCAAGGACGGCTGGTCCATGTACCACGGAGACACCGTTCCGGGCTTCCCCCAGCATCCGCACCGCGGCTTCGAGACCGTCACCGTGGTGCTCGACGGCATCGTCGACCACTCCGACTCGCTCGGCGCCGCCGCGCGCTTCGGCCACGGCGACACCCAGTGGCTCACCGCCGGGGCCGGCATCTCCCATTCGGAGATGATGCCGCTGCTCAACGACGACGCCCCCAACCCGCTCGAGCTTTTCCAGATCTGGCTCAACCTCGCCCCCGAGGACAAGGCGGCCGAGCCGCACTTCGACATGTTCTGGGCCGAGGAGACCCCGATCGTCGTGCGCGGCGAGGAGGGCGCCGCCGCGCGGTTCCGCGTGATCGCCGGCGAACTCGACGGCGTACGCGCGCTCGACCCACCACCGAACTCGTGGGCCGCCCGCCCGGAGAACCACCTGGCCATCTGGATCGTCACTCTCGACCCCGGCGTGAGCACCGAGCTCCCCGCCTTCGACGCCTCGGCCGGGCGGGTGCTCTACAACTACGGCGGCGGGGTCACCGTCGACGGGCAGGAGATCGGCTATGACGCCGCGGTCCTCGCACCGGAGCCGGTCACGGTGACCGCCGGAGACGACGGCGCCGCGTTCCTCATCCTCCAGGCCCGGCCCATCGGCGCGCCCGTCGTCCAGCAGGGGCCGTTCGTCGGCAACACCCGCGAGGACATCATCGCCGCGATGGACGAGTACCGCGCCGGGGTGTTCGGGCAGTGGGACCTGCCGAGCAACGGACCGGTCCACCCGCACGGCCAGACGCGCTTCGCCCGCTACCCCGACGGCACGGAGAAGCGGCCGGCCGAGGCGAGTTAGTCCGGCCAGTCGCCGGTCCGGAGCAGCTCCAGGGCCGCCGACTGATCGATGATCGGTTGGCGCATCTGGTCCGACAGGAACTCCAGCAGCGCGGCGGACAGCGCGGCGTCATCCGAGGCGATGGCGTCGCGCGCCACCGCGATGTGGACGTTCTCCGCGAACCCGTCGATCGCGGTCTGTGCCACGCAGCTGTGCGTCGAGACCCCGCACAGCAGCAGGTGGTCCACCCCCAGCCGGGCCAACTCGGCGGCGAGCGAGGTCTTGAAGAACGCGCTGTCGCGGGTCTTGACCACCTCCACATGCCCGCCGGTGTCCAGACCGTCCAGGAATTGGGCCTGCTCCGTTCCCGGGAAAGCGAACCCCTCGTCGTCGTCGCACATGTTGAGGGTCCACGTGGAACCGTCACGGGCGTGCTCGGTCCGCACCAACACCACGGGCCGGCCGGCGCCGTGGGCGGCGGCGATGAGCTCGTTGACGCGCGCGACCAGCCCGTCGCGCACCTTCGCCAGGTCCGGGAACTCGAAATACGAGTTCTGCATGTCGATCACCGCGAGCGCCGTCGGCGGCCCGGGGCGCCACCACGTGTCGGACACCGAGACCGGCATGGTGCGCTTGTGGCGGCCCCGGTCCCACGCCGCCTCGATGCGCTCGGCCGCCGCGTCCGGGACGTCGCGGCCCTCGAGGTAGTCGTCGATGTCGTCGTAACGCAGGCCCAGCTCGTCCTCGTCGGTCTGCCCGACGTTCTCATCGAGCAGGTCGGCGGTGGGGACCTTGGCCCACAGCTGGCGCGGGGCGTCGAGGTGCCGGAGTAGCGCTCGGCACTGGCGCTTGTCCAGGCCGGACAGCGGCAGGACGTCCGCGGCGCCGTCACCGAACTTGGTGAAGAACGCGGTGACGTTCTCGGCCGCGTGGTCCGCGCCGATCACCAGCAGCCCCCGGTCGCCGGCCAGCGCGTACTGGGCGACCATCCGGTGGCGGGTCTTGGCGTTGCCCTTGGTGAAGTCCGTCAGCTCCGCGCCCGTCGCCCGGGCGATCTCGGCGTCGAGGGCGTCCACGCCGGGCGCCACGTTGACGGTGAGCACCTCGTCGGCGCCGATGAACTCGACGGCGGCGGCCGCGTCGGCCTCGTCGTGCTGCACCTTGTAGGGCAGGCGCATACCGACGAACCGTGCCGCGCCGCCGTCGGCGCGCACGCGCTCCACGGCCAGCTGTGCCAGGCGCGCGGCGAGAGTGGAGTCGACGCCGCCGGAGATGCCGAGCACATAGCCGCGGGCCCCACTCGCGTGCAGGTAATCGACCAGGAACCGGATCCGCCGCTCGATCTCGGCGGCCGGGTCGATCTCGGGCCGGACCCTCAGGGCGTCGATGATCGTTCGCTGCTTCTCACGCATGGCCCCATTGTGTGGATGCGCCGCGATGGCGCGCCACCGGAGGGCGGGGGGGCGCGCTCAGGCGAAGAGTTGCTCGATCTCCGCCGCGTAGAGATCGTCGACCACCCGGCGCCGCAGCTTCATCGTGGGCGTGAGCTCGTGCCCGGGACGCCAGTCCTGCCGCAGCACCGTGAACTTCTTGATCTGTTCGACCCGGGACAGCGTGGCGTTGGCACGATCGACCTGCGCCCCGATCATCTCCTCGAGATCCGGGTCGCCCGCCCGCTGCGGATCCGCCACGATCAGGGCGACGTTGTAGGGACGCTGATCGCCGATCACGGCTACGTGGGAGATCGCGTTGCCCGCCGAGCGGATGGCCATCTCGATGTTGGCCGGGGACATGTTCTTGCCGGCCGCGTTGATGATCAGCTCCTTCTTGCGGTCGACGATCCACAGGTAGCCGTCCTCGTCGAGCCGGCCGATATCGCCCGTGTGGAGCCACCCGTCGCCGTCGATCGCCTCGGCGGTCTTCTCCGGCGCACCGCGGTACCCGCGCATGACCTGCGGGCCGCGCACCGCCACCTCGCCGTCCTCGGCGATCCGGACCTCGACGGTGTCGAGCGGTTTTCCGACGCTCCCGAGCTTGATGGCGTCCGGGGTGTTGGTGGCCACGCAGCACGAGACCTCGGACATCCCCAGCATCTCGCACAGCGGGAGACCGAGGGCGGTGAAGAACTCCAGCACGCCGCGAGGGGTCGGGGCCGCCCCGGTCACGACCCAGCGGGCCTCGTCGAGTCCGATCTTGGCCCGCAGCGCCTCGGCTACCTGCGGGTTCGCGACGGAGTCGGCCACCGCGTCACCCGGGTAGCCCGTCTCGAGCGCGGCCTTGAGCTTCTCCCACACCCGCGGGACGGCGCCGAACAGGGTCGGGCGCGTGGCCGCGAGCGCGGCCGGCAGCTCCGCCATGTCGGCCACGCACGTCACCGTGTTGGCGTAGGCCATGAAGCCGGAGTAGTGCGAGGTCCAGCGATCGGCCACGTGGGCCGCGGGCAGGAACGAGATCTGGCGCCCGTGTCCCGGCAGCGGGACCGCGGCATGGACCCCGCGAAGCTGCGTGAGCATGCCCTCGTGGGTGAGCTCGACGCCCTTCTGCGGTCCCGTGGTGCCGGAGGTGTAGATGAGCGTCAGCAGGTCGTCAGGGCGGATCGCCTCGGCGCAGGAGAAGTCGAAAGCGGTCTCCTCGGCGGCCAACTCGTCCAGCAGGTCGTCGTGGTCGTCCGGGTTCTCGTCCACCAGGACGAGCCGCTCCACCGCCGGGGCGGAGCCCCGTGCGGCCTCGAGGACCTCGACGAACGCCGACTCGGTCACGATGGTCTTCACACCGGCGTCCGCCAGGACGTAGGCGAGCTGATCCGGCGCCGACGTGTTGTAGAGGCTGAACGGCACGGCGCCGAGCATCATCACGGCGGTGTCCACGAGGTGGAACTCCGGCCGGTTGCGCAGCATCAGGGCGACCGGCTCGCCCGGGGCCACACCCAGCTCGCGGAGCGTGCCGGCGATCGCCCCGACCCGCGCCCGGGCCTGTACGTACGTGACCTCGGCTCCCGTCTCGTGGGAGCGGAGCGCGACCGCGCCCGGGTGGGCGGCGGCCGTCGCGAGGAACAGGTCGGCGAGGGTGCCCGACTCCGCCAGGCGGGTGGCGATCGCGGAGACGGACGGGGTGGCGGTGGAGGTCACGGTGGCTTCCTGGGGCTCGTCGGGGTGGTCGCAGTGTCGGCTGGCTCACATTCTCGGCCACCGCGCGGGCGCGGTGACACCCCCGGAGGTCGTGGAAGAGCACCCGAACGGGTGCCGACCCCGGCGGGCCGGGCCGGACACGCACGCTGCCGTAGCCTGGGCTGATGCACGACGATCCGTCCCTCGACTACCGGGACCTCCTGGCCCGCCTGGCGGATGTCGTCTACGCCGTCGACACCGACGGCAGGTTCACCTACATCAACCCCGCCGGCGAGCGGATCTTCGGCTGGGACGTCGCGGATCTGATCGGCGAGCACTTCTCCAAGGTCATCGACCCCGACGCCCTCGCGGAGACGGTCGAACACTTCCGACTGGGGATGGCCAGCGCCGACCCGGGACGCTACTTCGAGACGCGGATCCTGCAGCCGGACGGCCAGCTCCGCGACCTGGAGATCCACGCCGGGAACATCTACCGCGACGGTCGGCTGGTCGGCCGGCAGGGCGTCGGCCGGGACATGACCGAGCTGCGGCGACTCCAGGCGAACCTGGCCACCAAGACCAGGCGCCTGAAACTCCTCGAGGAGCAGCAGCGCGCCGCGCTCGAGGTCTACCGGCGCCTCAACCTCATGGTCGGCCGCGCCGGCGGTGACCCGGGCCGGACGGAGCAGGCGCTCGACGCCGTGGAGAGCTCGCTCCAGCTCGAGACGGCGCGAGTGATGGGTCTGCAGGACGACCTGGAGATCATCGCGCTGATCGCCGACGGCTACTCCAACCAGGAGATCTCCGACCGGGTCCACCTGAGCGTGCACACGGTCAAGGACCGCGTCAGCCGCATCATCACCAGGCTCGGCGCCCGCAGCCGCGCCGCGGTGGCCACCCGTGCTACCGAGGCGGGGCTGCTCCGGTCTCGTCAGTGAGGCCCCCGATGAACGCCGACACCGCCCGCGGCCACACCTCGACCTCCACCGGGGAGCGCGCGACCTCGAGCCGTGCATCGGGTAGCAGCCCCGCCAGCTCGGCGGCCACCTCCAGCGGGTGCGAGGCGTCGTCCGGCCAGGCCGGCAACAGGACCGGCATCGTCAGCCGCGCCACCTCGTCCCGCGACGGAAGATCGGAGGCCGCCGCGCCCCGGAACGCCGCCGGCAGCCACTCGTCCGCCACATCCGGCGGCAGGAACGGGCGGTCCGGGTCGATCGCCGGCGAGGTGGGCGGCCGGTGCGTCAGCTCCGCCCACCGGGCCACGCCCCACCGCGCCACCTGCCGCGCGCCCAGTTCGTAGAGCTTCGACTGTTCCGCGCGCCACTCCCACGCGGTCGGCGGGATCCCTAGCGTGAGCGAGGCGAACCGCGCCGGCTCGGCCACGGCGGCCGTGAGCAGGGTCGCCGTCCCCATCGAGGTGCCCACCCCGTGCACCGCGCGGCCGGGGAAGACCTCGTCGAGCAGTCCCAGCAGGTCCCCGGCGAGCGCGGGCCACGTGTACGCGGCCGGATCGGGCGATCCGGGCGACCGGCCATGGCCGCGCGCGTCATAACGCAGGACGCGCAGTCCCTCCCGGCCCGCCGTGAGGTCCAGGCCCCGCAGTTCATCGCGGCGCCGACTCGAGGACAGTCCGTGCAGCTGCACCACCGGGGCCCCGTCGCCCCGGAGATCGCGGGCCAGGGCCGCCCCGTCCCCGCCGGCGCTGGTGTGCGTGGACCTCGTCGTCGTCATACCTCCGGCCCTCCCGGGTTGCAGCCCTCCAGCAGCATCACGTCAGCCGTCACGTCCGGCCGCCACGGTTCGAGGTTCCACGTGGGCTTGTCCGGCTCGAGCAGCCGCGCCCAGGTCCAGTGGCAGTCGAACTGCTCGCGCATGCCGGGGGTGTCGGCGTCGGGGGCCAGGCGCAGCACCTCGGCCCAGGCCGTGGCCGCGTCGGCGGCGCCGGTCGCCCGGAGCGCCGAGGGTGTCGGCGCCACGCGAAGGGTGACGCCGTAGTCGGAGTCGCCCCAGGTCGCCGACGCGACGAACGGCGGAGTGGCGGGGGCCGGTGCGGGCGACGAAGGACGTGGCGACGGGGTCGACGACGACAACGCCGTCGGCCCGGTCGACGGCGACCCGGTCGATGGCGAGGGCGAGGGCGAGGAGCTCGACGTGGCCGGGGTGTCCGACCCCACAGCCGTTTCCTCCTTCCCGGACGCGCCGGTCGAGCAGCCGACCGTGGTCAGGGTGGCCACCACGAATGCGGCGGCGAGGGATCGGCGGGCGTGGTGGTGGGGCATCGGAGGCAGTCTGCCACGGCGCCGGGGTTGCAAACGGGCACGCGTGCCTGGATCCTGTGACAATAGGAATGCGGTGCCTGCGGAACAGCCGCGCGCCGTCCTTGAATAGAAGGAGAGTGACCGATGCCCCAGTTCGACCTCACCCAGCTGCAGGCAATGTGGGACGGAATCTTCCCCGCCATCTTCGGCCCCCTGGCGGCCCTGGTCGACACCCTCGGCGCGTCCGTCGAGGCGCCCTGATCAGTCACTGACCGATCCGCCTCTAGCCCAGCGCGAGAATCTTGTGCAGGGTATTGAGGTTCCGCGTGGTGAGATGACGCGCGTACTCCCTGGCCGCGGTGACCTTCGCCGCCGTTGACGTCAACGAATCGCCACGGGACACCCGCCAGTACACGCAGCCCGGCCCGGCAGCCACGATTTCCGTGGTGCCGGGCCGGACTGCGTCCGTCATGTCGCGCAGGACTCGCGCGGTGACCTCCTCGGAGTCGGAGAACACCAGGTAGTCGTGGTGCTCGTCGAGCGTCTCGAACGGGTACGCGTCGACCGCCGCCGCGACGGCGTCGCGCGTGAGGACCTGAACCACCGCGTCGTAGCCGAAGGCCGCGGAGTAGGCCGATTCGAGTGACTGCCGCAGTTCGGCCGGGGCGCGCGGGTCGGTGACCACCACGTTTCCGCTGGCCAGCACGGTCGCGACGGCCGTGCAGCCGGCGTTCTCGGTCACGGCGCGGAGATCGGCCATCGCTATCCGGTTGCCCTTGCCCACGTTGATCCCGCGCAGCAGTGCCACCGCGCGGTGTGTGCCCGAGTCCGTGTGCTGGTCCGCCATGTACTGATCCTCGCACCGTTGCGCGGGCGTGAGGGTAGCTTTACTGAGCATGGCAGTCTCAGTGCAATCAGTCATCACCATCGAGGCCGGTATCCCCGAGATCATGGAGGTCATGGCGGACGTCAGGTCCCTCGTCGACTGGTCGGACGCCCACCGTGCGGTGGAGGTCCGTGAGGAGGACGCGGACGGCTGGCCGATTGTCGTGTGGGAGAAGATCTCGCAGTACGGGGTCACCGACGAGATGGTCGTCAGGTACGAGTGGTACGACGGCGAGGTGAGCTGGTCGCTGATCGAGAGCGGTTCGCAGAAGCTGCAGAACGCGCGCTACCGGCTCACCGACAACGGCGACGGCACCACCGAGGTGATCTTCGACCTCGAGGTGGACCTGAAGATCAAGCTCCCCGGCATGGTGGTCAAGAAGGCGCAGAAGAGCATCGCCGACACGGCCACCAAGGGCCTGCGCACAGAGGTCCTGCGCCGCTACGGCTAGCTAGCGCCCGCGGTGCAGGAGGTCCAGCGCGGCCCGCACCCCGTCGGCGGGGAGCTGGCCCGGGGCCGATGCCGCGCCGACGGTGGCGAAGGTCGCCGCGGATCCAAACGCACCTCCGCCGATACGGGTGACCGCGCCGAGCGCGCCCATCGACATGGTGATGAGCGGGATCCGCGCCTGCCGGTAGCGGCGTTCGGTCGCGTCCAGGAGCGACACCACGTCGGCGGCCGAGCGTGGCATGACCGCGATCTTGGCCACGTCCGCCCCGGCGGCCTCCATGGCCTCGAGTCGGGCCACGATCTCCTCGACGGGGGGAGTGGTGTCGAAGTCGTGGTTGGAGGCCACGACCGGAACGCCGTGCCGGTGCGCCGCGGCGATCGCCCGACCCGCCTCGGGGTGCCGGTACTCCACGTCCACAGCCGCGACCATGCCGGTGGCGGCCAGGGCATCGATCAGCGAGACGTAGGAGTCGGCGGCGATCTCGGCCGACCCGCCCTCGGCGGTGGTGCGGAAAGTCGCGAGGATCGGGGTATTCGGCAGGAGCCCGACCAGCCGCTCGAGCGCGGCGACCGCCTGCGCCGGATCGCCCCCGCCGCCGTCGGTGAACGGCGTGAAGAGGTCGACCCGCCACTCGGCGGCCGCGCCGGCCGGCGCAGCCGCCGAGGCCGCCGCGCTCTGGTCGAGCTCGGTGACGTCCCGTGCGGTGATCGGCACGATGATCGTCGGCGAACTCGCGTCCAGGCGCAGCTGATGGCGGGGCATGGCTCAACCCTACGACGGGGTCGGCGGCCGGCCCGCCCGGGCGTCAGCCGCAGGCCCCGCAGGGGCAGGGCCGGCGGGCCGGGATCAGCTCCAGTGCGGTCACCTCGCCGGGCAGTGGGGGCGGGCCGGAGCCGGCTGCTCCGTAGTAGAGGCCCGCCCAGCGCAGCGTGCGTTCGGGCCGGTGGACCGGCACGAGCTCCCAGGTGTGTCCGGCAGGTCCCTCGCACAGCAGGTGTCCGGCATCGAGTGCCTCGCCGCCCAGGACCACGTCCCCCCACCTGTTCAGTAGCGCGGCCGACTCCCGGCCGCCGAGGCCGCGCACCAGCAGTTCCGGATGGCCCAGCTCGGTGAGGCCGATCGTGTATCCGAACTGCTGCTCCGGCGGGATGGGGGCCGCGTGGCAGTCCCGGCAGTCACAGCCCTCGCCGACGTGGATGATGTTGATTCCGCAGCGCTCGATCGTGGCCGCGATCTTCAGCATCGCGGGATCGACCGGCGCGAACAGGGTGTGGGACATGGGTGCTCCTCGATGTGGTGATCTGTCAATCGTGCGGACCGTGGGGCCCGGTATCGAACTGATGGTCGATACAGTGCGGACGATAGGTGTCGGGTACGACACGGACGCCCGGTCGGCACGCCCGGCCAGGGAGTTCACGGTGCACACTGGAAGACGTTCGGCGAACGCGGAAGGGGTGGCGCGGAATGAGGATCGCGTTGGCACTGGGGTCCGGCGGGGCACGCGGCTATGCGCACATCGGGGTGATCCGGGAGCTCGAGGCCCGTGGCCACGAGGTGGTGGGCGTGTCGGGCGCGTCGATGGGCGCCGTGGTGGGTTCGTTGTACGCGGCCGGCAAGCTGGACGACTTCGAGGAGTGGGTGCGCGGGTTGTCCCAGCGTGACGTCCTACGACTGCTGGACCCGTCCTTCGCCGGCGGCGGCGCGATCCGCGCCAACAAGATCATGGCGGTGATCGGGTCGATGCTCGACGGCATCCGCATCGAGGGCATGCGTCTGCCGTTCACGGCGGTGGCCACGGACCTCAAGGCGCGCCGCGAGATCTGGTTCACGCAAGGTCCGGCGGACGTCGCGGTGCGGGCCTCGTTCGCGATCCCCAGCGTCATCACCCCGGCGCTGGTCGGTGGACGGCTTGTCATCGACGGAGGCGTGACCAACCCGGTACCGCTCGAGCCACTCGCCCCGGTAGAGAGCGACATGCTGCTGGCGGTGTCCCTGACCGGCCGGCGCACAGGCATGCGCGTGACATCGGTCTTCAAGAACCCGGGTCCCGACGACGGCGCCGACGCCGATACCGGCCACACCCGCAAGGGCCCGGGGGTGGCCCGGTCCGCCGGCACGCTGACCGGCCGCATCCGGACCGCGGCCGCCGACGTCCGCGACGCCGAGCTGGTGCGCTCGATCGCCGCCCGCTGGGGCCAGGGCGCCGCCGAGGGTGGAGATCTCCGCGACGACACCACCGCGGGCCCGGACGGCCGGGATGAAACGGACACGCTGACCGACGCGGCGGCGACCGCCTCGGATGCCGTCACGGCCAGTGCTGCTACGGATGTAGAGCCCTCGCACGAGGTCGAGGAGTCGGTGGCCCGTGGCGAGGCCGAGGTCGAGTCAGAGGACCCCGGCGACGCCTCCCTGCCCGGTACGCTGCGGATCTTCGACGTGGTGATCCACTCGATCGAGGTGATGGAGAGCATCATCACCGCCTACCGGATGGCGGCGAACCGGCCGGACGTGTTGGTCGAGGTGCCGTCCGACTCGTGCACGGCGTTCGACTTCCACCGGGCGGACGAGATGATCGCGCTCGGCCGGCGCCTCACCGCGGAGGCGCTCGACCGGGCCGGGTTCTAGTTGTTCAGTGCCGGCGCGTAGTCCGGGCAGAAGGCGTTCACGGCCGCCTCCAGGACGGTCGCGCCCTCGTTCTCCGGCGCCTCGGGGTGCGCCTCGTAGTAGCTCGCGATCACCACGTCCGCGCTCTCGCCGTCCTCGAGGTCGCGGCACGCGTCGTGTCCGCGGATGAGGAAGTCGACGTCGTCGTGGACGGTGACCCCGTTGTCGCGGAGCGCGTCCAGGTACTCGCGGTCCTTATCGGGATGGTCGTCGCCGTCGTGATCGCCGTGGTCGTGACCCTCGTGATCGTCGCCGTCCCCGGCCTCACCCACGGCGCTCGTGGCCTCGGCGGCGGCGGAGCCGACGGCACTCGTGGCCTCGGTTGCGGCGGACGCGACCGCGCTCGTGGCGTCGGCGACCGTGTCGTCGGCGTTGTCGTCGCCGCTGCAGGCGCTCAGGGTCAGCGCCAGGGCGGCCAGCCCGGAGGCCGCCACCATCGCGCGGCGTCGGGTGCGGTGTGCGTGGGGTGACATGGGAACTCCTTGACCTCGTCGTGCTGCAGAGACGGCCCTGCCGGGGCCTGTGTTGCCGCAGACGGTACGGGACCTTCTCGCCCGGCCTGACGGGAACGAGGGAGGAAGAGGACGTTGGTGCCCCAATCGTGATGCGCGTGAGATCAGCCAGGGGGCGGGCTATCACGCAGGCGTCCGGGAGCGTTCCGGGGGCGGGCAGGGGAAGCGGCTGCGCCGGATCGATTACGGCAGTCGGAGGGCCAGACTAAGGTGGGTCGCATGGGATCTGCCGTGACTGTCGTTGACCCTCTCGAGGTGGGTGCCGCCCGCCACGCGGAAGGTGTGCAGCGACTCGTCGACAGCTTCCGGGCGGTGCCCGAGGGCTCCCCGGTGCGGCTGGCAAAGAAGACGTCCAACCTCTTCCGGCCGCGGGCCTCGTCGTCGTCGCCCGGTCTCGACACGACCGGTCTCACGTGCGTCATCTCGGTCGATCCGGACGCCCGCACCGCCGACGTCCAGGGCATGTGCACCTACGAGGACCTGGTCGACGCCACGCTCGCGCACGGCCTCATGCCGTACGTGGTGCCGCAGCTCAAGACCATCACGCTCGGCGGCGCGGTGACGGGTCTGGGCATCGAGTCCTCCTCTTTCCGCCTGGGGCTGCCTCACGAGTCGGTGCTGGAGATGGACGTGCTGACCGGCACGGGTGAGATCGTCACCGCGCGCCCCGACGGCACCGAGCGCGAACGCACCCTTTTCCGCGGCTTCCCCAACTCGTACGGCTCGCTGGGCTACGCGGTGCGACTGCGCATCGCCCTGGAGCCGGTCAGGCGTTACGTCGAGCTCCGCCACGTGCGGTTCAACTCGATCGCCGCGCTCACCGCGGCGCTGGAGCGGATCAGCGTGGAGGGAAGGTACGACGACGCAGCCGCCGCCGGCTCGGCCGACACCGGTGGCGCAGGCTCCGGCCCGGACCCCGAATCCGCCCGCGTCGACTTCCTCGACGGCGTCGTGTTCTCCACCGACGAGGCCTACCTCTGCCTCGGGCGGCACACCGACGAGCCCGGCCCGACCTCCGACTACTCCGGCGCGACCGACAAGCAGGCGATCTTCTACCGATCGGTCCAGCACGACGGACCAGAGGGGGCGGTCAAGCGCGACCGGCTGACCATCCGCGACTACCTGTGGCGCTGGGACACCGACTGGTTCTGGTGCTCGCGGGCGTTCGGCGTGCAGAACCCGCGGATCCGGAAGTTCTGGCCGCAGCAGCTGCTGCGCTCGTCCGCGTACTGGAAGATCATCGGCCTCGATCACCGCTACGACCTGGGCAACAAGATCGGCGCGCTCAAGGGCGAGGGGCCGCGCGAGCGGGTCGTGCAGGACGTCGAGGTGACCATCGATCACGCCACCGAGTTCCTCGAGTGGTTCCTACGCGAGGTGCCCATCGAGCCGCTGTGGATCTGCCCGCTGCGGCTGCGCGAGTCCACCCCGGCGCCGGGGTCGGACCGGCCGTGGCCGCTGTACCCGCTCGACCCGGGCACCACCTACGTCAACATCGGCTTCTGGTCCTCTGCACCTATAGAGCCGGGGATGGCCGAGGGTGCGTGGAACAGGCGGATCGAGGAGGAGGTCTCCCGGCTCGGCGGCCACAAGTCGCTGTACTCGGAGGTCTTCTATTCGCGCGAGGAGTTCGCCGAGCTGTACGGCGGCGAGCAGGCGACGCGCCTCAAGGCTGAGTTCGACCCGAACGGTCGGTTCGCGACCCTCTACGACAAGGCGGTAGGAGCACGATGACCACGACCCGCAGCAGCACGCCCTCGGGCACAATGACGATCGGCGAGATCATCGGCGCCTTCGCGACCGGTGAGCCGCCGCTGCGGATTGAGGCCTACGACGGCTCGGCGATCGGGCCGGCCGACAGCGACCTGGTGCTCCGCCTGAAGAGCGAGAAGGCGCTGCAGTACTTCGTCACCGCCCCCGGCGACCTCGGTCTGGCCCGCGCCTACCTGATGGGCGAGCTCGAGGTGGAGGGCGTGCACCCCGGTGCCCCGCGCGACGTCTTCGGCTCGCTCGAGGTGTTCCGCAAGACCATGACCCGCACGCCCGACGCGCGGACGCTGTTGCGGATCGCCCGCTCGATCGGCCGCGAGAACCTCACTGTGCCGCCGATTCCGGCGCAGGAGGTGCCGCCAGCGTGGAAGCGCGTGGTCAGCGGGCTGCGGCGGCACTCCAAAGAGCGCGACTCGGAGGTGGTGAGCTACCACTACGACGTGTCGAACCGCTTCTACGAGTGGATCCTCGGGCCGTCCATGACGTACACGTGCGCCTGCTATCCCGAGGTCGACGCGTCACTGGAGACGGCGCAGGAGAACAAGTACCGCCTGGTGTTCGACAAGCTGGGGCTCTCCGCCGGCGACCGGCTCCTCGACGTGGGCTGCGGCTGGGGCGGCATGGTCCGCTACGCCGCGCGCCGGGGCGTCCGCGTGATCGGCGTGACCCTGTCCAAGGAGCAGGTCGAGTGGGGCCGGGCCGCGATCGAGGCCGAGGGGCTCGGCGATCTGGCCGAGGTCCGGCTGCAGGACTACCGCGACGTGCCCGAGCGGGACTTCGACGCGGTGAGCTCGATCGGCATCACCGAGCACATCGGACGCAAGAACTACCACGACTACTTCAGCAAGCTCCACGGCTACCTCAAGCCGGGCGGGATCCTGCTCAACCACTGCATCACGCGGCCCGACAACGCGGGCAAGGTCAAGGCCGGGCAGTTCATCGACCGCTACATCTTCCCGGACGGTGAGTTGGCCGGCGCCGGAACGGTGCACGTGGAGGCCGAGAACGCCGGATTCGAGGTGCTCCATGAAGAGAACCTGCGCCCGCACTACGCGATGACCCTGCGTGACTGGTGCGCCAACCTCGTCGAGCACTGGGACTCCGCGGTCGAAGAGGTCGGCGAGCCCATGGCCAAGCTGTGGGGCCTGTACATGGGCGCCTGTCAGTACGGCTTCGAGCACAACAAGATCCAGCTCCACCAGATCCTCGCTGTGCGTCTGACCGACGAGCAGACCTGGGATCGCCCCCTCCGCCCGTGGTGGCAGCCCTGAGACGACGCGTCCCGCGCACACCGCTGACCTGGAGTGCCCTGCACGCATCGAGCAGGGCACCGCAGGTCAGCGCGCAGGGCGCCCCAGGTCCGCGTGCAGTCGGCGAGCCGAAGCGGGGCGGGCCCAGCCCATACTCAGTCGAGGTTGAGCGCGAGCAGGACCTCGCCCGTCGGGGCCGGTGAGCCGCCGGCGGGCTCCTCGGTGAGACCGATCTGCTCGGAGCCGCTGATGCCCTCGATCTGCGCGGCGGGCGACGGGCCCACCTCGCCCGACTCCATGGTCCCGGCGGGGATCGGATCGTGGTCGCCCATGAGCCACAGCTGGTAGGCGCGTCCTTCGGCGGGATCGGGCAGACCGGTCATCGAGATGACGGCCATATCCGCCGACCGCGACGCCAACACGGTGGCCAGCCCGGCGCCGCCGACCTGGCCGCGGGTGATCTCCAGGTCGTCGGAGGCCAGCAGCATCGTCACGTCTTCCGGCATGGCCCCGGACGGCGGCGCGGCCACGGGCAGGTTGTCCTCACGGGAAGAGCCGTCAGTGATCCGCCCGATGCCCACACCGGCCGCGACCAGCAGGATCGCGGCCGCCGCGGCGCCGATGACGGTCCACATGCGGGGACGGCGACGCGCCCGCATCGCACTCAGGTCAGTCACAGAGCCGCCGCCGCCCGGGCGGTCGCCGGAAACAGGGTCGCCGGTGGTGTCGTCGTCGTCATCGTCTCGGGGCCCACCAACGCGGTCCCGCCGCGCCCGGGCGGCCACCTCGTCGAGGACGCGGGCCCGCAGCGCGGGAGGGGGAGCGGTGTCGAGGCCGGCGACGGCGACCATATCCGCGGCGACCTCCTGCGTGGACGCGATGTGCGCGAACATCGACGCGCGCTGATCCTCCGGCGCGCTGACCAGCGCTTCCTCGACGGCTTCGGCCTCGCGCGGGGGCAGGGCGTCCAGGGCATACAGGTCGAGATCGGCGGGGTCGATGCCGCCCGCGGTCTCGGGATGATCGTGATGGCTTCTCACGCCAACGCACCTCCCAGGCAGCCCTTCAGCCGGCGCAGCCCGTCGCGGATGCGGGACTTGACCGTGGGCAGGGCCGCGCCGAGCCGGTCGGCGACCTCGCGGTATGTCAACCCGGTGAAGTAGGCCATCTCGATGGACTCGCGCTGGGTGTCGGTCAGGGTCTCCAGGCATCCGCGCACGCGCGCGGCGTCCTCGTCACGGCCGATCCGCTCGGTGACCTGCTCGGCGACGTCGTCAGACGCGGCGGACCCGGACGCGGCCATGGCGGCGGCGTCGACCTCGTCGCGGCGCGTCGCGGAACTCTCCGCCCGCACGCGATCCACCGCGCGGCGATGGGTGATGGTCAACACCCACGACTGCACCGATCCGAGCGACGGCCGGTAGTCGACGGCCTGCTTCCACACCTGGAGAAACACTTCCTGCACGGTCTCCTCGGCGTATCCCGGATCGCGCAGGACGCGCAGCGCGAGGCCGTACGCGCGGGGCGCGAGGAGGTCGTAGAAGCGGGCGAACGCGTCGAGATCGCCGCCGGCGGCGAGCTCCAGCAGGCGCCCCGGGTCGGCCATCGACGGGGCGGTGGGCTCGGGCACGAGCGTCAGTCTAGTGCGGGGGGCGGCGCGCTGTACCGGCGCGGGCCGCGGCGTGTCGAGGACGGCCATCACGCCGTCACCCGGAAGGTGCGGTTGTGCCAGCCGGTGGCGCCGTCGGGGACGGTGGGGCGGCGCTGCTCGGTCTGGACCTCGCCGCGGCCGTCGGTGGCCCGGACGTGCAGCGTGTGCAGGCCGGGTTCGGCGTCCCAGTCGAACGACCACATGCGCCAGGTGTCGAGAGAGTAGGCCGGCGACAGGCGGGCGTCGGTCCAGGGTCCGTCGTCGACCTGCACCTCGACCCGGTCGATACCGCGGCGCTGCGCCCAGGCCGTTCCGGCGACGACGACGAGGCCGGCCTCGAGCTCCGCCAGCGGGGCCGGTCGGTCGATCCGGCTGGCGGTCCGTATCGGGCCGCGCTCGCCCCAGCCGCGGTCGGTCCAGTAGGCACTCGCCTGGTCGAACCGCGTGACCTCCCAGTCGATCACCCACTTGGTGGCGGAGACGTAGCCGTACAGGCCCGGGACGACCTGGCGGACGGGGTAACCGTGTTCCAGCGGCAGGGGCTGGCCGTTCATACCGACAGCCAGTAGGGCGTCGCGGCCGTCGGTGAGCGCCTCGAGCGGGGTACCGGCGGTCCAGCCGTCGACGGAGGTGGAGAGCAGCATGTCCGCGCCGGGCAGGGGGCCCGCCTCGGCGAGCAGGTCGGCGATCGGGAAGCCGGTCCAGGCCGCGGTGCCCACCAGGCCGCCGCCGACCTCGTTCGACACGCAGGTCAGCGTGACGATCCGCTCCTGCGCCTCGCGGGCGGTCAGGCCGTCCCAGTCGAGTTCGATCTCGCGCTCGACCATCCCGTGGATCCGCAGCCGCCAGTCGCGGGCGGTGATCGCAGGGACGCGCAGCGCGGTGTCGATGCGGTAGAACTCGTCGTTTC
Organism: Dietzia sp. NPDC055877; assembly: GCF_053615975.1. Lineage (NCBI taxonomy): Bacteria > Bacillati > Actinomycetota > Actinomycetes > Mycobacteriales > Dietziaceae > Dietzia > Dietzia sp. NPDC055877. The sequence continues at coordinate 23,122 of NZ_JBSHCV010000021.1, forward strand.
CGGTGAGGAACGGGGTCACGCCGGGGGCGTCAGGCACGATGCCGTCCGGGACGGCGGGGGCCGCCTGGCGCGGTAGGACGCGGGGCAGGCGTAAGCCGGTGCGTTCGGCCACGACGTCGGCGGCCCGCCGCCCCAGCGCGACACCGGTGGCGCCGGCCGCGGCGATGACGGCGACGGCGGAACCGGCCAGGATGAGGAAGCGGCGGCGGTCGGGGCCGGCCGTGGCTGATGGCGCGGTCTCGGCCGGCGACGCTGCTCCAGCTGTTTCGCGGCCCCGGTACAGCGCCCCCACCAACAGGCGCAGGGTCACCACACCGACGGTCGCGCCGAGCAGGGTCGGCAGGGCCCAGAGCGGACTGCCGTTGGGGCGCAGGGCCGCTGCGAGCGCCCCGACCACGCCGAGGACGGCGATCACGGCCGACCCGATCGGTCGCCGGGGCCGCTCGAGCAGACCCGCCACGATGCCGATGAGCAGGAGGATGACGGACAGCCCGATCAGGAGTGCGGGTTTGTCGGCGGTGCCGAGTTTGTCGATGGTCATCTCGCGTACCGCGGCGGGCGCGCGGTCCACCACGGAGTCGGCCACCGCGAGGAAGGGTGAGGCCGCAGTGTCGAAGGCCGCGGCGATCGCGTGTCCGAGCGACAGCGCGACCCCCACCGCGAGGACGCCCGACAGGGCGCGCGCCGCTGCTACGGGCCGGCGACCCCGGCGGGGGCCCTGCCCGGACCCCGTTGTGTGAGCCTCTGCTGTGTTCATGTGAGGAGTTCGGAGCGGAGCCGCCGACGGACCGGTTCGGAAAAAAGATTCGCGCCGCACCCATCCGCTACGTCTGCAGTGCCGAACCACCGGTGACCCAGCACACGGAGCCCACCGCAGATCACCTACTGGCGATCAGGGCTCGACCGAAAGGATCATCACCATGGGCACCACGATCTCCCGGCGCATCGCCTCCGTCGCCGCCGCCGCTGCTGTGGGCGGGCTCGTCCTGGCCGGCTGCTCCACCGACGACGGCTCGAGCGACGCCGAGGGCACCACCTCGGCCATGACCACCTCGTCCGCGATGGCCTCTTCCTCCGAGACCTCCGCCATGGAGGCCGAGCCCGCCTCGCTCGTGGGTCCCGGCTGCGCTGATTACGCCGAGGCCAACCCGGACGGGCCCGGCTCGGTCGAGGGCATGGCCATGGAGCCGGTCGCCACCGCGGCCTCCAACAACCCGATGCTCACCATGCTGACGCAGGCCGTCTCGGGCGGTGTGAACCCGGAGGTCGACCTGGTCGACACCCTCAACAGCGGCGAGTACACGGTCTTCGCGCCGGTCGATGACGCGTTCGCGCAGATCGACGAGGCGACCATGGAGCAGCTGAAGACCAACCCGGAGATGCTCACCGACATCCTCACCTACCACGTGGTCGAGGGCGAGATGACCCCCGATGAGGTCGTCGGCATGCAGACCACCCTCAACGGCGCCGACGTGGACGTCACGGGCTCGGGCGACGAGCTCATGGTCAACGGCGCGAACGTCATCTGTGGCGGCGTCGAGACCGCCAACGCGACCGTCTACCTCATCGACGAGGTGATGGTCCCCGAGATGTGACCTGACCCGTTGCGGGGACCCTGAATCCCCGTCGTCCGCAGCCCCGGAGCCCGGGCCGACCACCTCGAGTCGGTCCGGGCTTCGCGGCGTCCGCCCTCGGAACGAGGCTGGTACAGGTCGCCGTCCAGACCCCAGCCGCCCCCGGCGCAGTTCAGAACCAGTCGTCGCGCATGTCGAGCGTGGTGCGGTCGCCGGAGGCGAGAAGGTCGAGCTTGGCGTCGACGATCGGCAGCTCGCGGCGCAGGAAGTAGCGGGCGGCCTGGAGCTTGCCGGCGGCGAACGCGTCGGATCCCTCGGCGGCCTCGTCCACCCGCGAGCCCAGCGCGAGCAGCTGCTCGAGCCACATCCACGCGATCACGATGTGCCCCGTCGCCTCGAGGTACTCGGTGGCATCGGCCAGGAACGCCTCCGGATCGCTCGCGCCCACCTCGGCCAACGCGGTGGTCACCTCGATGAGGCGGGTGACGCGGGGCCGCAGCAGCGCGGCCAGCTCGGCGAGCTCGGTGCCGGGCCCGTCCGCGGCGGCCCGGTCGCACGTCTCGGTGATCCGCTCGGTCAGTGCGGCCAGCCCGGCACCGCCCCCGGCGAGTACCTTGCGGCCCAGCAGATCCTGGCCCTGGATGCCGTGGGTGCCCTCGTGGATGGGGTTCAGGCGGTTGTCCCGGTAGTGCTGCTCCACGTCGTAGTCGATCGTGTAGCCGGCCCCGCCGAGCACCTGGATCGCCAGCTCATTGGCCTTCAGACACCACTGCGACGGCCACGACTTGGCGATCGGCGTGAGGACGTCCAGAACGGTCTTCGCGGCCGCCGCCTCCTCCGGGGAGCCGGACTTCTCGTCGTCGACAAGCCTCGCGCAATACAGGCCCAATGCCAGCGCGCCCTCCACATACGACTTCTGGGCGAGCAACATCCGCCGCACGTCCGCGTGCCCGGTGAGCATGACCTGCGGCGACGCCGGGTCCGCGCCGGCCGACCGGCCCTGGGGCCGGCCGCGCGCGTAGTCCAGCGACTTGAGGTAGCCGGTGTAGCCCAGCGCGGTGGCGCCCAGCCCCACGCCGAGGCGGGCCTCGTTCATCATCGTGAACATCTTCTTGAGCCCGGTGTTCTCCTCGCCCACGACGTAGCCGACCGCGCCCGCCTGACCGCCGGGCGTGTGCAGGCCCTGGCCCAGGGTGGGGGCGGTGTTGACGGTGCCACGAAAGCCCATCTTGTGGTTGAGGCCGGTGACGACAACGTCGTTGCGCTCGCCCAGCGAGCCGTCCTCGTTGACCAGGAACTTCGGGACCACGAACAGGCTGATCCCCCGCGTGCCGGCCGGGGACCCGGGGACCTTCGCCAGCACGAGGTGGACGATGTTCTCGGCCATCTGGTGCTCGCCGCCGGAGATCCACATCTTCTGGCCGAACAGGCGGTAGGTGCCGTCGGGCTGCGGCTCGGCGCGCGTGGTGATGTCCGCCAGGTTGGAACCGGCCTGCGGCTCGGACAGGCACATGGTGCCGGTGAAGCGGCCCTCGATCATCGGCCGGACGTAGCGCTCGATCTGCTCCTCGCTGCCGTGCGTGAGCAGCAGGTTGGCGTTCCCGGTCGTGAGCAGGGGATAGCCGGCCGTGCCGATGTTGGCCGCGTAGAACCAGGCCATGCACGCGAGGTACGCGGTATACGGCAGCTGCATGCCGCCCACCTCGGCGTCCATGGCGGCGCCCACGAGGTCGGCGTCGGCGAACCGGCGCAGCGCCTCGCCGATCTCGGGGATGAGCTCGACGTCCTCGCCGACGAGCCTGGGCTCGGTGAGGTCGGAGGCCCGGTTGTGCGGCGCGAAGTACTTCTCGGCGAGCTCGGCCGACAGGTCCAGCACCGCGTCGATCGTCTCCCGCGAGTGGTCCGCGTACCGCTCGCGGTCGGTCAGCTCGGAGACCCGCAGCCAGTCGTGGAGGAGGAAGTCGAGGTCGGCGCGGGACATCAGGTTCGAGGGGCTCATGTCCTGCAGAATACGTGGGGCGGGCGTCGGCGCAGGCGCACCCGCTGATGCTCTCCGGGGCCCGATCAGAGCGGCACGCCGCGGTCCTCGACGACCGTGCGCATCACCAGCGTCGAGCGCAGGTTCCCGACGCCGGGCAGCCCGGCCAGGTGCTCGTCGTAGAGCTTCTGGAACGCGGCGAGGTCGGCCACGAGGATCCGCAGCAGGTAGTCGGGCTCGCCGAACAGCCGCTGCGCCGAGACGACGTCCGGCAGCTCCGCCACCCCCGCCTCGAACGCCGTGAGCGTGGCCTTCTCGCCCGAGCGCATGGTCACAAAGACGAGGGCCTCGAAGTCGAGCCCTACCGCCGACGGGTCGATCACCGCGCGGTATCCGGTGATCGCGCCGGAGGTCTCCAGCGCGCGGAGCCTCCGGTGCGACGACGACACGCTCAGCCGCACCCGGTCAGCGATCTCGGCGAGCGTGAGCCGACCCCGCTCCTGGAGTGCCAGGAGAATATTTCGGTCAATGCGGTCCATGCGGGACATTCTCCCGCAGAACGGATTGTTCGGCGAGTAACTCGGGAGCACTTTTCGCAGGAACACTCATAGCATTTCAGTCATGCCACTCACCTCTGTCGCCGCGTTCTGGGCGGTGTCCATGCTGTTCGTGCTGACGCCCGGAGCGGACTGGGCGTACGCGATCTCCTCCGGCCTGCGGAACCGCTCCGTGGTGCCCGCGATCAGCGGGATGCTGTCCGGGCACCTGGCGGCGACCATCGTGGTGGCCGCCGGTCTGGGCCTCCTGCTCACCGGGGACCCGATGATCCTGGGTGTGCTCACGGTGGTCGGCGCGCTCTACATCGGTTGGCTGGGCATCGGGATGCTGCGTGAGCCGGGCCGGAGCGAGTTGGGCGGCGGTGCTCTCGATCGCGCGCTCGACCCCGGCGCGCCGGGCATGGTCGGAGCCGCCGGCACTCACGCGGGCCCAGCCCCCGCGGTCGGCGCCGTCTCCAGCGGCGGGCAGTTCGCGCGCGGCGTGGGCGTGAGTCTGCTCAATCCCAAGGTGATCCTGCTGCTCGGGGCGCTGTTGCCGCCGTTCGCCGCCCCGGACGCGGCCCTGCCGATGCCGGCCCAGATGATGGTCCTGGGCTCGGTGCATCTGGCCGGCTGCGCGGTGGTCTACTTCGCCGTCGGGCTGCTGGCCGCCCGGTACCTGAGCGGGCGGCCGTCCGCGGCGGCGACCGTGACCCGGCTGTCCGGCGTGGCGCTCACGGTCGTGGCCGCGGTGCTGCTGGTGCGCCAGGCGGCCGGCTGGATGTGACGGCGGGGGCCGGGCGTGCGGGCGCGAGCGCTCCGCGAGCGGCCGCCGTTCGCGTCAGTTTTTGCCGGTGGCGGCCGCGAACTTGCGGCCCATGTCGAGCATCGTCTTGGCGTAGACCGCCGGGAGCAGACGCTTGCCGCGGTAGTTCTTGCGGGCATCGGGATCGGGGAGGATGAGGAACTCGCCGGCGTCGAGCGCGAGCATGACCTCGGCGGCGATCTGGTCGGCGTCGAGCTTCGCGCGGGTGATGAGTTTGGAGGCGAACCCGGCCGCGGCGGGGTCGGAGGAGTTGAGGCTCGAGGCCAGGTTGGTGCGGAAGAACGACGGGCAGATCACCGAGACGTCCACTCCGAACGGCTCGAGCTCCCAGCGCAGGCTCTCCGAGATCGCCACGACGGCCGCCTTGACCGCGGTGTAGGAGCTCATCGTGGGCGGATGCACCAGACCGGCGAGCGAGGCGGTGTTGACCACACGGCCGCGGCCCTGCTTCTTGAGCATCGGCACGAAGGTGCGGCAGCCGCGGGCCACGCCCAGGAGATTGATGTCGGTGATGAGGCGCCAGTCGTCTTCGGTGAGCATCTCGATCCGGCCACCCTGCGCGATCCCGGCGTTGTTCACCAGCACGTCGAGACCGCCCCAGATCTCATTGATCTCGTCGCGCGCGGCCTGCCACTCGTCCTCCGAGCGCACGTCAAGTCGCAGGTAGCGGGCATCCTCGGGGATGGACGCGGGCCGGGAGTCGGCGGGCGCCAGGTCGGCGATCATCACCCGGTCGCCGCGCTCGAGAAACGCTGTGGCCAGCGCGAGGCCCAGGCCCGAGGCGCCGCCGGTGATCAGCACCCGCCGGTTGGTGTCGGCAGGGGACGGGGTCGACACGAAAGGCAGTCGGGACAGGCGGCGGGCCGCGGCATCGGGGAGGGGCAGGTCGCTCAGGCGCATGAGCCGAAACTACCCGTTCCCGTCGCTCGGCCCACTGACTGCGCGCGGCTCACCCCTGCCCGACCCGGCGTCGCCGGGCAGAGAGAGAGACGCCGCTCGCCGCATCAATTTTGGGCCTCATCAGTGAGTTCTGACTCGGCGTGTCGCACGCTGATGGTGCCCAAGATCTGACCTGCGCTCAGCCGGCGGCCAGCGGGGCCGGCTGGCCGGCGGAGGTGAGGAAGTTCGCCGCCATCGACACCGCCGGCCCGGATGAGTCGGCGCCCTCGATGAGCACCGCCACCGCGATGTCGCCCGTCGAGCCCACGAACCAGCCGTGGGACGGCCCGTTGCCGACCTCCGCGGTGCCGGTCTTACCGCCGAGCCCCGGCACCGAGTTGGCGGCCGTGGCCGTGCCGGTCTGCACTGTCTGCACCATGTAGCGCCGGAGGGTGTCGACGACGTTCTGTGGCAGGGGCTCCGGCGAATCGTTGGCCACCGCCGGCATCCCGGAGATGAGCTCCGGCAGGATCATCCTGCCGTTGTTGGCCAGCGACGCGGTCATCACCGCCATGCCGAACGGGCTGGCCAGCACCTCGCCCTGCCCGATCGCCGCCTCGACCCGGCCAGGGCCGCGCTCGGTGACGGGAACAGAGCCGGTGAACCATGACGGGCTCATCCCCGGCCCGGAGAATCCGACGCCCAGGCCAAGCTGCGCGGCGGTGTTCTTCATCGCCTCCGGCTCGAGCCGGTCGCTGATCACCGCCTGGCTTGTGTTGCACGAGCGTGCGAATGCGGTCTCCAGCGGCACCTCGCCGAGCGCGAAGTCGTCGTCGTTGGGGATCGTGCGGCCCGACACGGTGATCTGCGCCGGACACGGCACGATCTCCTCCGGGCCCACCACCCCGGACTCGAGAGCGGCGCCCGTGGTGACCACCTTGAACGTGGAGCCGGGCGGGAAGCGACCCTCCAGCGAGACGGGGCCCTGCGCGTCGGCAGCGGAGTTCTGCGCCACCGCGAGGATGCCGCCGGTCGACGGTTGGATCGCGACGATCGAGGCGGCCTGGCCGGAGCCGTCCACCGCGGACTGCGCGGCCTGCTGCATCGAGATCTGCAGCGTGGAGGTCAGATCGTCCACCTGTCCCGCCGGCGCCCCGCCCAGCTCGATCGGCTCGGCATCCGGGTTGATGATGTCCGCCGACCAGCCGCCGGAGGCCCGCAGCGCCTCGAACCAGGCGTCGGGCAGACCGTTCAGCGCCGGCGAGCTCAACTCGCGGTCGGTGCGGATGAGATCTCCCCGCTCGGGCAGCGTCACCCCCGGCACGGCGGCCAGCTGCTCACGGATCGGGTCGATATCGCTCGGCCGCAGCCCCACCACCTGGTACGGCTGGTCGCCTGCCTCCGCCATTCCGTCGCGGATCGACTGCCCGGTGATCGTCGGCGCCGCACTGTTCACCAGCTGCGCCACCGCGTCCGCGCTCGCGGCGGCGTCCGGGGCGAGCGTCACGGCCGTGACCGGAGTCCACTGCATGAGCGGCGCGCCCGTGCGGTCGAGGATGTCGGTGTCGTAGTCCATCAGTTCGGCGTACTCCAGATACCCGCCCGCGACGAGACGGGAATCCAGGATCGTGGGCTCCCACTGCACCTTCCACTGGTCGTCCACCTTGACGGTGCCCGCCTGTCCTGAGGTGGTCACCGAGCGAGATCCGGCCTCGCCGCCGGTGTCCGTGGGGCCGGGGGTGGCCTCGTCGTCGTCACCCTCGGTGCCGTCGTCGTCACCGTCCCCCAGGTCCCACGTGAAATCCACGGCCACGGGGTCGCGGTCGGGGCGCCGGTCGCCGTCGGGGGTGTCGGCCGACAGCGCGGGGTAGCCCATGCCGGCGACGCTCGCGGTGAGGGCCTCCTCCGCGGCCACCGGGTCGGTGGTGAGGGCGGCCGCCCCGGCGAGGTCGCCGCGCTCGAGGACGGAGAGGAACTCCTGCAGCTCGTCCGCGCCGGTGTCGCCGGTCAGCGCCGCGCAGCCGGAACCCGCCATGACGACGGCGAGGGCGGCAGCCGCGAGGCCGGCGGCGGGGCGGGTCCGGTGACGTGTGTGCGGACGGCGGGTCGAGATCGTCATCACTCCACGAAACCAGAATCTGTCCGCCACCGCTGCCGGGATCGCGGCCGCGGGCGTCCAGCAACTTCACAGGAGACCTCCAGTCGGCGTACGGGAAGCGGCTCTACCGTCAGGTCATCGCCGAAGAGAAGGACTGTGATGACAACCCACGACGACCACCCCGACCAGCATGAACACGACCTGGGCCTGCGCCACGACATGGCCGTCCTGTCGCGACGCAGCGCCCTGAGGGGACTGTTCGGCGCGGCCGGACTGGCGACGCTCGGGTTGGCGGGCTGCGCTGCCACGGACACCGGCTCGACCGGGACGACCGCGGCCGCGGGGAGTGCGGCGGCGACCACCGACGCCGCGACCGACGCCGCCGACTGCGTTGCCGCCGCCCCCGGCGAGACCGCCGGACCCTACCCGGGCGACGGGTCCAACGGCCCCAACGTCCTGGTCGAATCCGGGGTCCACCGCAGCGACATCACCACGAGTTTCGGCACCATGAGCGGCACCGCCGAGGGGGTGCCCATGACCTTGACCATGAACCTGCAGGACCTCACGCAGTCGTGCGCGCCCGGCGCCGGCATGGCCGTCTACCTGTGGCAGTGCGACCGGGAGGGCAGATACTCCCTCTACAGCGACGGTGTGACGGACCAGAACTACCTGCGCGGGGTCCAGACGGCCGACGCCGAGGGGCGCGTGACGTTCACCTCGATCGTCCCGGGTTGCTACGCGGGACGTTGGCCGCATCTGCACTTTGAGGTGTACGACACGCTCGCCGCGGCGGTGGCCGGGGAGAACGCCCGGCTGACCTCGCAGATCGCGCTGCCGCAGGACATGTCCGAGGCCGTGTACGCGGCGGACCCCGGGTATTCGGCCTCGGTCGCCAATCTCTCGCGGGTGAGCCCGGAGACCGACGGCATCTTCAGCGACAGCTGGGATGCGCAGCTGCCCACCGTCACCGGCGACCCGCGGGCCGGGTACTCGCTCACCATCACGATAGGCGTGGCGTCGGCGGAGGAGAACGCGGCGAGCGGTGGCGCAGGCGGGCCCGGCGGTGGACCGGGCGGGCCCGGCGGTGGACCGGGCGGGGGCGGGCCGATAGGTGCTCCGCCTGAGGGGATGGCCCCGCCCGAGGGCATGAGCCCGCCCGGCGGCCAGCGCACACCGGCCTGATCAGCCGAGAGGATTCGGGCACACTCATGACCATGACCGCAGCCACGGACGCCCAGGGCGCCGCCGTCCGCGTGCTCGTCTGCGACGACGAGCCCGGAATCGTCGAGTTGCTCCAGGTCAGTCTGACGTTCCAGGGATTCGAGGTGGCCACCGCCGACACGGGCACGAAGGCGATCGACGTCGCCCGCACGTTCCGCCCCGACGTGGTGGTGCTCGACGTGATGATGCCGGGGATGGACGGATTCGACGCCCTGGCCCGGCTCCGCGCGGACGGCTCCACGGCCCCCGTGCTCTTCCTCACGGCCAAGGACGAGGTCGCCGACCGCGTACGGGGGTTGACGATCGGCGGCGACGACTACGTGACCAAACCGTTCAGCCTCGAGGAGGTGATCGCCCGGATCCGCGTGCTCGCGCGCCGGGGCGCGGCCCCCCGCGACGAGCCTGCTGCCGATCACCGGATCGCCTTCGCGGACATCGAACTCCACGACGATTCCCACGAGGTGTTCAAGGCCGGTGAGGCGGTCGCGCTCTCGCCCACGGAGTTCGCGCTGCTGCGCTACTTCATGGTCAACGCGGGCGTCGTGCTGTCCAAGGTCAAAATTCTCGACCACGTGTGGGACTACGACTTCGGAGGGGACGCCAACGTCGTCGAGTCCTACGTGAGCTACCTGCGCCGCAAGGTCGACACCGGCCCGGTCAAGTACCTCCACACCCTGCGCGGGGTCGGATACGTGATGCGCGAGCCCCGATGACGCGGGGCCAGTTCGAGCGCATCCCGCTGCGGGTCGTCCTCGTGGTGACGATGGTCCTGCTGGTGCTGGCGGGCCTCGTGGCATCGGGCGCGGCGGTGGCGGTGACCATGCGCGCGCAGCTGATCGACCGCGTCGACGCGCAGTTGATGGACGCGGCGGGCGGATGGGCGCACCGCCCGCCGGGCGCTCCCGGCGTGCTGCCCGGCCAGGCCGCTGGCCCGGGCTCCGACACCGACACCGGCACCGGCGCCAGCCCCGCACCCGGCACCAGCTCCGGCCCGCCGTCCCGGGGCGCGCCGCCGAGCCGCTTCTATGTGGAGGAGCGGTCCGCGTCCGGCTCGGTGGTGCTGTCCGTCGACGAGACGGGCGAGAGCCCCGAGGTCCCGGCGAGCCCCGCCACCGGCACGCCGACCACGGTCACCGGTACCGGCGACGGGGACTGGCGGGTGGTGGTCCTGCCGTCGTCGGAGGGGACCACGATCGTCGGACTGCCCATGGACCGCGAGGTCGACCAGACCGTCGCGCTCCTCATCACGGTCTCCGCCGTGGTGGGGGCCGCGGTCCTGCTCGTCGTGGGGGCGGCGGGGTGGTCGCTGGTCACCCGCGCGCTCCGGCCGCTGGACGAGGTCCGCTCGGCGGCCGGCCAGATCGCTGCCGGGGATCTCCAGCGGCGTCTGCCGCCCCGGCCCCGTGGCACCGAGGTCGGTGATCTCACGGCCAGTCTCGACGAGATGGTCGACTCGCTGCGCGGGGCCCTGGCCGCGAGCGGCGAGTCGGAGGCGGCGGCGCGCGCGGCGGAGTCGATCGCGCGCGCCTCGGAGGAACGCACCCGACGGTTCGCCGCCGACGCGAGCCACGAGCTGCGCACGCCGCTCACCTCGATCCGCGGGTTCGCGGAACTGCACCGGATGGGCGCCCTCCCGGACTCGGATGCCGCCCTGACGAAGATCGAGGCCGAATCACTCCGGATGTCACGGATCGTCGAGGACCTGCTGACCCTCGCGCACCTCGATGCCGAGCGGCCGCTCGACCGCGCGCCCGTCGACGTGGCCGGGCTCGTCTCCGATGTGGTTGATGCCGCCGGCGCCACCGACCCGTCGCGGGAGGTCGACCTGCAGGTCACGGGGGTTCCCGTGGTCACCGGTGATGCGGGCCGACTCCACCAGGTGGTGACCAACCTCGTCGTCAACGCCCTGCGTCACACCCCGCCCGAGGCCCGCGTGTGGGTGACCGTCGCCCACGAGCGGAGCGAGGCGGTGATCACGGTCCGCGACGACGGCCCCGGGATGGCGCCCGAGGACGCCGCGCGGGCGTTCGAACGCTTCCACCGGGCCGACGACTCGCGCACACGCACGCGGGGCGGCGGCAGCGGGCTCGGACTGAGCATCGTCGACGAGCTGGTCCGCGCGCACGGCGGCACCGTCGAGCTCGACACCGCCCCCGGCGCCGGCGTCGTCGTCACCGTCCGGCTCCCCGCGGACTGAGGCGGGTCCGGTGGCGCATCGCGGTGGCGCGTCACGTCGCGGCCCGTACTCTCGGCCGATATGACCGGCGCCCGCCCCGACCGCACGCCCGCCGCGACCCCCGTCGCGCCGGCCCACGGCACGCCGACCCCGGGCACGCCCGCCGCACCGGTCCCCGTCGACCGCACCGGCGGGTCGCCCCTGACCGCCGGCCTGGCGCGCGTGCTCGACGACCTCGTCCGCATCCCCGGCACCCGCTACCGCGTGGGGGTCGACCCGGTGATCGGGTTCGTGCCCGGCGTCGGCGACGCGGTGGGCACGGTGGTGGCGGCGGTCGTGATGGTCGAGGCCGTGCGCAACCGGGTGCCGGTCCGCATCCTGTTCCGCATCGGCTGGAACTACCTGGTCGACGCGGTGTTGGGCACGGTCCCGTTCGTCGGCGACGTGGCCGATGTCGCGCACAAGGCCACCTCCAAGAACCTGCGCCTGGTCAACCAGACGATCGCCGACGGTCGGACGATAGACACCACCGCCCGCGGCTATCTGCTGCGGGCGGTGGGTGCGGTGGGGCTGATGCTGCTGGTGTTGATCGGCATGGCCGGGCTGGCGCTGTGGGGCCTGCTGAAGTTGATCGGGCTGTTCTGAGCTCCCGCGCCTAGCCGGAGGTCGCCGGGAGGAGGCGGCGGACCACGTCGTCGAGTGTGACGACGCCACGCACCTCCGAGACGTGGGTGCCCGGGTAATCGCCGGACTGTTCGACGACGACGAGATGCGCCCGCGAATCACGCATCCGCCGGAAGGCCTCCGCGACGGACAGATCGAACTCGAGGGACAGGCACGGCCGCATGAGTTCACGGGCGGTGGCGGCCCCGGTGACATCGATCGAGTCCCGCGCGTGCACCACGCCGACAGCGGTGTCGTTCTCCAGCACCAGCAGGCGGAGGTGGCCCGTGCGGCGGGCGGTCTCCCGGATCTCCTCGGGGCTCGCGTCGACGGAGACCGACGACATCTCGGACTCCGTGGCCGGGGTGTCGGCATCGCGCTCGCCGAGCAGGTCCCCCATGGTCAGCTCCTGGAGTTCGAGGGCGCTGAGCAGCTGGCGCTGGCGGGACTCGTCGAGCGTCCCGGCCTCACCGGAGTGGCGCACCAGCTCGCGCAGCGAATCGGCGTCCTGCCCGGACGAGACCTCGTCCTTCGCGTCCACCCCGAGCTTGTGCAGGATCGCGTTGGCGGTGTTGTTGAGCAGGAGCAGCAGCGGGCGGGTGAGCCAGAGGAACCCGCGCATCGGCAGCGCCAGCAGGGTGGCCGAGTACTCCGGGTGCGCGATGGACCACGACTTGGGCGCCATCTCGCCCACGACCAGGTGCAGGAACGTGACGATGATCAGCGCGAGGATGAACGCGATGACGTCCGCCGTCCAGAGGGGCAGGCCCCAGCCGGAGAACACCGGCGTGAGCCAGTGGTGCACGGCCGGCTTGGTGATCGAACCCAGGGCCAGCGCACACAGGGTGATGCCGAGCTGTGCGCCCGCCAGCAGCAGGGTCAGCTCGGAGGCGTTCCGCAGTGCGGCGCGCGCGGCGATGCTGGTGGCGGCCGCGTCCTCGAGACGGTGTCGGCGCGCGGAGATCAGCGAGAACTCCACGGCCACGAAGAACGCCGAGGCCACGATCAGCAGTGCGGTCGCGGCCAGAACGACCAGCGGGTTGTTCATGGCCCCCGACGGTGCGTCGGCGGCGAGCAGGGTGACGGTCACGGTGTTCATCCGGTGACCTCCTCGACCGCCACGTACAGCTCGGAGGGCACTCGACGCTCGATCTGCCGCACCTCGGTGTGCAGGATCCGCGAGCGCGACAACTCCTCGAACACGTCAGTGTCGGGCAGGTCCACGTCCACGCGGTCACCGATCGCGGGCAGGTCGCCGGAGGTCTCGATCACGAGGCCACCCAGGGTCTCGGCGTCAGTGTCGGGAAGTGTGATGTCGAGCAGGCGTTCCACCTCGTCGAGGTGCGTGTCGCCGCTGACCAGCCAGCCGTCCCCCTCGCCGACGGGGATGCCCGCCGCGGCCTGGGGGTCGTGCTCGTCGACGATCTCGCCAACGATCTCCTCGGCCATGTCCTCCATGGTGACGACCCCGGCGAAGCCGCCGTACTCGTCCACCACGACGGCCATCTCCGAGCCCGCGTCACCGAGCCGGTTCGCGACCTCCGGAAGCGGCAGGGAGGTGGGCACGACGATCGGCGCCCGCATCAGCTCGGACACCTGGATCAGGGTCGTGTCCTTGTCGTCGGAGACGATGAGCAGGTCGTGCAGGTCGACGACACCGATCACGTCGTCCGAATCCTCGCCGACCACCGGGTAACGGGTGTGGCCCTTCGCCATCTTCGACAGCACGTCGCAGACGGTGTCCTCCCCGCGCACCACGTCGGTGCGCGAGCGCGGGACCATCGCGTGCTCGGCGGGCTGGCCGGGGAAGTCGAGCATGCGGTCGAGCAGCCGGCTGAGCTCGGGGGAGAGCTCGCCGGCCTCGCCGGACTCGGCGACGATGTGCTCGAGGTCGCGGGCGGTGGCCGAGTGCTCCTTGTCATGGACCGGCTCGATGCCGGCCAGCCTGAGCAGGGCCTCGGAGGCCTTGTCGAACAGGCCGATGAGCCAGCCGAAGACGGCCAGGTAGATCGAGGTGGACCGCGCCAGCCAGCGGGAGACCGGCTCCGGCTTGGCGATCGCCAGGTTCTTGGGCACCAGCTCGCCGAAGATCATCTGGACCACGGTCGAGAACAGCAGTGCCAGCACGGTACCCACCACCACGCCGACGGCCTGCGGCACGGAGGCGAGGCCGAGGAGCTCGCCGAGGGCCCGCCCGATGAGGGGCTCGGCCACATAACCCACGACCAGGGTGGTGACGGTGATGCCGAGCTGGGCGCCCGACAGCATGAACGAGGTGCGTCGGGTGACGCCGAGGACGCGTTCGGCGACAGGGTCGCCCTTCTCGACGGCGGCGCCCATGCGGGAGCGGTCTACCGCCATGAACGCGAATTCCTGGGCTACGAAGTAGCCCGTCAGCGCGGTGATCGCCAGGACCACGACGACGCCGATAAGTAGTGAGAGCGCGATGCTCATCCGGTGTGCCCCCTTCCGTGAAGGGGGCGGATAGATCGGGCCGGGGTGTCGGCTCGGGTCACTGGAGGTGCTCCTGCGCGTTCTGCTCGGGGTGCCCCGAGTGGGTGTACTCGGGCTGAGTAACCGATTGTCCCGCTCGCCGGTGGGAATGTCGACTCCCACCCCGTCGGGCGTGGTGAATAGCACGGTTTGTCACATGCCGCTGTCAGGAGTATCACTATCTGACATGACAACTCGGAATCCCGAGGTGGCTCTCGCCGATTCGGACCGCAGGTTCTTCGGCCATCCACTCGGTCTGGCCAACCTCTCAGGCATCGAGCTGTGGGAGCGCTTCAGCTTCTACGGCATGCAGGGCCTGTTGGCGTACTACATCTACTACGCGGTCGGCGAGGGCGGTCTGGGCTTCTCCGAGCAGATCGCCACCTCCATCGTCGGTGCGTACGGCGGTCTCGTCTACGCCTCCGCGATCCTCGGCGGCTGGGTCTCCGACCGGCTCTTCGGCGCGGAACGCACCCTCTTCGGTTCGGCCGTGTTGATCATGCTGGGGCACATGTCCCTGGCATTGATCCCCGATGCCATCGGACTCGGCATCGGTCTGGTGTTCGTCGGCGTCGGCGCCGGCACGCTCAAGGCCACCACCTCGACCGTCGTCGGCGACATGTACCGCCGGACCGACGACCGCCGGGACGCCGCGTTCTCGATTTACTACATGGCCGTCAACATCGGTGGCCTGCTCGGCCCGCTGGTCACCGGCGCGCTGTGGAACACCCACGGGTTCCACTGGGGCTTCGGTGCGGCCGCGGTCGGTATGGCGATCGGACTGATCCAGTACGTCGCCATGCGTGGCTCCACCCTCAAGGGCATCGGTGTGGAGGTCCCGGATCCGCTGCCCCGCGCGCTGCGTGTCCGTTACCTGGGTGTCGGCCTTGTCGTCGTCGTCCTCATCGTGGCGGCCATCGCCACCGGCCTCGTCCCGCTCGAGTGGCTGGCCAACATCGTCACCGCGATCGCCGCGGTCGGCGCCGTGGTCCTGTTCGCGATCCTCATCGGCAGCTCCAAGACGCAGGCCGACGAGCGTCGCCGCGTGATCTCGTTTATCCCGATGTTCCTCGCCTCGGTGATGTTCTGGGCGCTGTTCCAGCAGCAGTTCACCGTGATCGCCATCTACTCGGACCAGCGGCTGGACCGCAACATCGGCGGCTGGGAGTTTCCCGCCAGCTGGGTGCAGTCCATCAACCCGCTGTTCATCATCATCTTCGCGGCCGTCTTCGCCGCGATGTGGGTCAAGCTCGGCAAGCGCCAGCCGTCCACGCCGATGAAGTTCGCGCTGGCCAACCTCATCATGGGTGCGGCCTACCTGGTGTTCCTGTTCTTCGTGGGCAGCACCGCCACACCGTTGCTGGCGATCGTCGGCATCCTGTTCCTGTTCACGATGGCCGAGCTGCTGCTCTCGCCGGTCGGGCAGTCGCTGGCGACCAAGCTCGCCCCGGAGGCGTTCAAGACGCAGATGGTGGCGCTGTTCTTCCTCACCGTGTCCATCGGCAGCGCGCTGTCCGGTGTGTTGGCGGGCTACTACGATCCCAGCGACGCCGGCGCCGAGCGCTTCTACTTCCTCACCCTGGGGATCGCCTCGATCGTGGTGGCCGTGGTGATCGCGCTGCTGGCGCCGTGGATCAAAAAGAACATGATGGGCGTCCGCTGATCGGCTGAGCCCGACCGGGCCCGGCGGCCGATCCGCCGGGCCGAAGTGAGGCTGTGCCGTTCGGCGTGAAGCTGAGCGGATGCCCGGCCACTCAGTCGGCGGAGCCGGTCTGCCAGACGTCCCACGGCACGGACCAGTCGCCGTTCTTCCACTGCTCGAGATCCGGACCCTGCGTGCCACGGATCTCCACCACGTCGCCGGTGGTGGCCTGGTCGAAGTACCACTCGGCATCGGCCGACGACAGGTTGAGGCAGCCGTGCGAGGTGTTGGTGTTGCCCTGCGCCCACACGGTCGCGGGCATGGCGTGGAAGTAGATACCGTTGTTGGAGATGCGCACGCCGTGCGCGACGGTGGTGCGGTAGCCCGCCGACAGCGGGAGACCGTAGGTGGTGGAGTCCATGAGCACCGAGCTGGCCTTGTCGAGCACCGTGTAGGTGCCGGGCTGGGTCCAGAAATGCATGGTCACGTCGCCGTAGGTGGCCCAGCCGCCCTTGCCCATCGACGTGGGCATGGTCTTGATCAGCTCCTGGTCGTGGTATACCGAGACCGTCTTGGTGGCGTCGTCGGCAATAGTGACCCGGCGCTCACCGATCGTGAAGTCCACCGCGGCGTTGTCGGCGCCCCACTGGCCCCCGCCGAGGTTGCGACCCTCCAGATCGAGGTCCACCTGGACCTTTGTGCCGGTGGCGTAGTAGTCCTTCGGGCGCCAGTGCGCGGTCGAGTCGTCAAGCCAGAACCAGTTGCCCTCGACCTCGGGAGTGGTGCTGACGCGCATGTACTTCTCGGCCTCGCCGCGATTCGAGACGGGCTGGTCGAACACCGCGGCCACGACGATGCCCACGCCGTACTCGCGCCCCGACTCCAGCGGGGCGCCGCCGGTCGTGACGAGGTCGACACCCACGGTCGACTGCGGGTTGGCCATGGTGAACGACCGCGTGTCCTTCTTGGGCCCGCCGGTGTCGCCGGTGTAGGTGATCTCAAGGGTGTAGGTGCGCCCGTAGCCCAGCGGGATGTCGGGAGCCCACTCGGTGCCGTCGGGCGAGATGGTGCCGTCGATCTCGAGGCCGGCGTCGTTGGTGAGGACGGCCTCGGTGATGGTGCCGTCCGCCACCGCTGCGGACACGCCGTCCCGGATCGAGACGTCTGTCGCGCCGTCCGCGGGGGTCACCGTGAGCTCGGCCGGCCGGGGCGCCTGCGAGGTGTCGGACGGGGTGGTCTCGCCCGCGGAGCCGGTGGGCACGGGGACCGTGCACCCGGAGATGGCGAGGATCAGGGCGGCCAGCCCGGCGAGGAGGGCGAGCGGAACCAGGGTCCCCGGGCGTGTGGGACTTCCTGACCGGGAGAGGGACATGCGTAACTCCGAATGCGACTGCGCGAGATCGGCCGGTGAGTACCGGCTTACGTTCCACATGATGCCTGCCGGGTACGACACGGGACGAGCTGGAAACGGGCCCGACGGCGTGTCGTTGCGCAGTTGTGACCGGAGGGAGTGAGAAGCGCTCACATAGTGTGACGTGAGTCTCTTTCATCTGCTGGTCGCGCCCGCGATCGGGCGGGTAGAACAGAGGCCATGGGTATCGAGCTTCCAGTGACCATCGTCGGCGGCCACGGCAAGGTGGCCCTGCGCGCCGCCCGGATCTTGTCGGAGGCGGGAGCCGAGGTGTATTCGGTGATCCGCAACCCCGATCACGCCGAGGACGTGCGTGCGACCGGCGCCACCCCGGTGGTGGCGGACGTCGAGAAGCTCGACGACGACGAGTTTCGTGAAGTCCTGCGCGGCAGCGGCTCGGTGGTCTGGTCCGCCGGCGCCGGCGGCGGCAACCCGGAGCGGACGTACGCGGTGGATCGCGACGCCGCCATCCGCTCGATGGACGCCTGCGTGGCCGAGGGGGTCGAGCGCTACGTGATGGTGTCCTACGACGGGGCGGGCCCCGACCACGGGGTGCCCGAGGACAGTTCCTTCTTCCCGTATGCCGAGGCCAAGGCGGCGGCGGACGCGCACCTGCGTGAGACGGATCTGAAGTGGACGATCCTCGGCCCGGGCGCGCTGACCGACGAGCCCGGCGGCGAGTCGATCGGCGTGGGGGACGACAAGAGCGAGGACCGCAAGACCAGCAGGGACGTCGTGGCGGACGTGATCGCGGCGGTGCTGCGCAGGCCGGACACCATCGGGCGGACGATCGACTTCTCCGACGGTGACACCCCGATCGGAGAGGCCCTCACCAGGGAGTGAGCCCGTGCCCGTGCCCGTGCCCGGGTCCGTGCTCACGGCGGCCGCCGGACCACGGTGCGCGTGAACGTATAGACCAGCGCGCCGCGGGGCTCTACTGTTTTCGTGGCCAGTAGCGCACACACGTGGGGAGCCGTCCGAGATGATCCGTGCCCGTGGACTCCGACAGACCTTCCACAGTCGCAGGGGTCGCGAGAAGGTGGAGGTGCACGCCGTCGCCGGGGTGGACATCGACGTCGCGGACGGCGAGGTCGTCGGGTTCCTCGGCCCGAACGGTGCGGGTAAGACCACCACCCTGCGCATGCTCACGACTCTGCTGCGGCCGACCGCCGGGGAGGCGACCGTCGCCGGGTATGACGTGGTGACCCAGTCAGCCGAGGTTCGCAGGCGGATCGGGTACGTCTCCCAGGTCGGCTCGACCGGTTCCGAGCCCCGCGCCGGCGAGGAGGTCGTGGACCACGCCATGCTCTACGGCTTGAGCCGGGCCGACGCGACGGTCCAGGCCCGGAAGCTGTTCGAGGAGCTCGAGCTGGACGGGCTGTGGGACCGGAAGTGCTCGAAGATGTCCGGCGGGCAGCGCAGACGGCTGGATGTGGTGATGGGCCTGGTGCACTCGCCGTCGCTGGTGTTCCTCGACGAGCCCACCACCGGACTGGATCCACAGGCGCGTGCCAATCTCTGGCAACACATCCGCGGGCTGCGGGAGCGCCGCGGCGCGACCGTCTTCCTCACCACCCATTATCTGGACGAGGCGGATGCGCTGAGCGACCGGATCGTGATCATCGACCACGGGGAGATCGTGGCCGAGGACACCGCCGAGAACCTCAAGCGCCAGGTCTCCGGAGACCTCGTGGAGGTGGAGGTGGCGGACCCCGCCCGCGCCGCCGACGCGGCGGGGGTGCTCGACCGCGCCGTGCGGAACCGCGCTAATGTCTCCGGTCGGGCGGTGAACGACGTCGTCGTCGCCTCCACCCGACTGACCGCGCGCATCGACCGCGCGGCGCTGGCGCTGCCCGACATCGTGCGCGAGATGGACTCCGCCGGCATCGCGCTGGTGTCCGTTGACGTCACCCGCCCCACGCTCGACGACGTGTTCCTCGACCTCACCGGCCGCTCGCTCCGCGACAGCTGACCGACAGGCCCCGTTCTCCGCCCGCCCAGGAGCCCCCAGTGTCCTTCTTCCGCGAATCGACCATCATTTTCCGTCGACAGCTGCGCATGAACCTGCGTAACCCGGCGTGGGTGCTCATCGGGATCATGCAGCCGGTTCTGTACCTCCTGCTGTTCGCGCCGCTGCTCACCCCGCTCACCGAGCAGTTCGGCGCCACCAACGCCTACACGTTCTTCGTCCCCGGCCTGCTGGTCCAGCTGGGGATCTTCGGCGCCCTGTTCGCCGGCTTCGGGCTCATCGCCGAGTGGCGTGAGGGCGTGGTCGAGGCCGAACGCGTGACGCCGGCCAGTCGCACCGCGCTGCTGTTCGGCCGGGTCATGCGCGACATCCTGCAGCTGCTCGTGCAGGCACTGATCCTGGTGGGGCTGGGCTATGCCATGGGGATGGAGGCGCCGATCCGGGGCGTCGTCCTGGGCATCGGGCTCACCGTGCTCACCGGCGCGGCCGGCGCCGCCGCCTCCAATGCGCTCGCGCTGACCTCCAAGAGCGAGCAGGTCATGGCGCCGCTGACCAACATGCTCATGATGCCCATCATGTTGCTGTCCGGGATCCTCCTGCCCATGACGCTCGGACCGGCCTGGCTCCAGCGGGTCTCGGACCTCATCCCCTTCCGCTACATCGTCGACACGGCGCGGTCCGCCTTCGCCGGGACCTTCGTCGCCTCCACGATGCTGTGGGGGATCGGGTGGGCCCTGGTGCTGTTCGCGGCAGCCATCTGGTGGGGCACCCGCGTGTTCCGGCGGGAGAACGCCTGACGCCGGGTTCGCCGCCTGACGTCCCTCTCGCCGCCGCCTCGCGCGGTCCCGGCGGGCCGAGGCACGGTTTCCGTACGTCGCCGCCGGGGTTATCCTCCACGGGTGAAGATCCTGGTGGGCGGCTCGTGGACCACGGTGGTCTGCGCCCTCCTCACCGCCCTGTGGAGCGTCCCGCAGTTCCTGGTCTCGGGAACGGTGACGCTCAGCACCCACCCCTTGTTCCCGGTGCTATTTTTGTTCCCGGCCCAGATCGGTGTGCCGGTGAGTCTGCTCATCGCAATGAACTCTGTGCTGTTGGTCGGCCGCCGACGCCTCACCACTCTTCCGCGCGCACTCATGGGCGGCGGCCAGATCCTCACCGTGGCACTGCTGATCATCTGTGCACTGCTGTTGCTGATGCCCACGGCGTTCGGGCGGGAGTTCATCGTGATGGCGTTGGCGTTCCAGGTCGGTCAGGTGGTCGTGGCGTCGGGCCTGGTGATGTACCTGTGGCAGCGGCGGACGAGCACGCGTCGGCGCGCTGCAGAACAGGCGCGGTGAACGCGGTCCGCTGACCGGGGGCGCCCCGACTCCCTGACATGTGTCCAGGCGACTGACACTATGGACCGCATGCGTGCCATCCACATCTCCAGCCATGACGGACCCGCCGCCCTCGAGGTGGTCGACATCCCCGAACCCGACGCGGGGGAGGGGCAGGTCGTCATCGACGTCCACGCCTCGGGCGTGACCTTCCCGGAGGTCCTGCAGACCCGCGGCAAGTACCAGATGTCGCCGCCGCTGCCGTTCGTGCCGGGCTCGGAGATCGCGGGCGTGGTCCGTTCGGCGCCCGAGGGCTCGGGCCTGTCCGCCGGCGACCGCGTGTGCGCCTTCCCCGGACTCGGCGGCTTCGCCGAGGTGGTCGCCACCGACCCGTCGCAGGTGTTCCCGCTGCCTGACAGCCTCAGCTTCACGCAGGGCGCGTCGGTGCCGATGAACGTGCTGACCGTGCATTTCGCGCTCGCCCACCGCGGCCGACTGCAGGCCGGGGAGACGGTGCTCGTGCACGGGGCTGGTGGCGGGATCGGGATCGCCGCCACCCAGTTCGCCACCGCGATGGGTGCGCGCGTGATCGCCGTGGCCTCCACCGAGGAGAAGCGGGACCTGGCGCTGCAGGCCGGCGCGTCGGAGGCCATTGCGCCCGAGGGCTTCAAGGACGCGGTGAAGGAGCTCACCGGCGGGAAGGGCGTCGACGTCGTCGTCGACCCCGTGGGCGGTGACAGGTTCACCGACTCGATCCGCGCCCTCGGGCAGGAGGGCCGGATCCTCGTCATCGGGTTCACCGGCGGCGACATCCCCACCGTCAAGGTCAACCGCCTGCTGCTCGGCAACAAGAGCGCCGTGGGCGTGGGTTGGGGCGAGTACTGGATGAGTAACCCCGGCTACCTGCAGAAGCAGTGGGCCGAGGTGCAGCCGCTGCTGGCCGCTGGCAAGCTCGACCCACTCGTCGGAATGGAATTCCCGCTGGAGAAGGCCACCGACGCGCTCGAGCTCATGGACGGCCGCGGCGCCGTCGGCAAGATCGTCCTCACCCACGGTCGCTGAGGCGGGCGCGCGACCGCTTCACCGCGCTGACCTGGGGTGCCCTGCTCGGGCCGGGCAGGGCGCCCCAGGTCAGAGGGGGGAATCCCGGTGGCCGGTTCCCCACGCGTGCCGACCGCGTCAGCCCTGAACTCCAACGAATATGAAACGTTGGAGTTCAGTTGGAGTTCACGTGTCACCCCAGGTCAGGTGGCCTCGTGAACTCTAACCCGCGCGCCGACCGCGTCAGCGCTTGAGCGCCTGCAGCCGGCGGCCGGCCTCGTCGAGCACCTCGGGCCGCTTGCAGAACGCGAACCGCACCAGGTGCGACCACTCGCCGGCGAAACGGTCGGTGAACGGCGCGAACGGCACCGCCGCCACCCCGATCCGTCCTGGTAGATCGAGGCACCAGGCCGCCGCGTCGGTCACCCCGAGCGGGCGGGGATCGGCGGTCAGGAAGTAGGTGCCCTGCCCGACGACGAGATCGAACCCGACGCCCGAGAGGACGTCCACGAGCTGATCGCGTCGTTCCTGCATGCCGTCACGCAGCGAGTCGATCCACTGCTGCTCGTGCCGGAGTGCGTGGGCGACCCCCAGCTGCAGCGGCGTGGCGCCGGTGAAACTCATGTACTGCTTCGCGGCGCGCACCCCCGCCACCAGGTCCGCGGGCCCGGTGACCCAACCGACCTTCCAGCCGGTGCAGTTGAGCATCTTGCCCGCGCTGGAGATGCGCAGCGTCCGCTCGGCCATCCCCGGCAGCGTCGAGATGGACACGTGCTCGATACCGTCGAAGGTGAGGTGCTCGTACACCTCGTCCGAGATCGCGATCGCGTCGAACTCGTGGCACAGGGCCGCGATCTGCTCCAGGTCCTCGCGCGGCAGGACGGCCCCGGTGGGATTGTGCGGCGTGTTCACCAGTACGGCCCGCGTCCGCGGGGAGAACGCGGCCCGCAGCGAGTCCACGTCCAGCCGAAACCGGCCGTCCTTCAGGACCATCCGGGCCGGGCGACGGGTGGCGCCGGCCATCGCGATGGTCGCCGCGTAGGAGTCGTAATACGGCTCGATCACGACCACCTCGTCGTCGGACTCCACCAGGCCCACCACCGCACCGGCGATCGCCTCGGTCGCGCCGACCGTCACCAGTACCTCGATGTCGGGGTCGCGCACCAGCCCGGTACGGGCACGCTCCAGCTCGGCGATCACCTGTCGCAACTCCGTCACGCCCGCCCCCGGCGGGTACTGGTTGTGACCCTCGCGCATCGCCCGCGCCGCCGCCTCGATCATCGACGCGGGGCCGTCAGTGTCGGGAAAGCCCTGACCGAGGTTGATCGCATCGTGCCTGGTGGCGAGCTGCGACACCTCGGCGAAGATGGTGGTGGAATGCGGGGCGAGTCTGCGGACCGTCATGGGGGCAGCCTAGGGCCGTCGCCGGAGTTCTCTACCACGCGGGGACGGATACCATGGCCTCATGACCGATTCCCCCGCCGCTACGTCCGTCACCAAGGTCGGGCCGTGCACCCAGCGCCGCACGGTCCTCATGGCACTTCCCGGGATCGTGCTCCTGCCGGGCATCGCCTCCGCGTGTGGCATGACCCCCACGCCCGAACCGGCCTCGACGGTGCAGCAGACCACGACCGTCCCCTCCACGACCATCGACGCCGCCGAGATCCCTGTCGGCACAGCCAAGCAGTTCAAGGCCGGCGACGAGAACGTGATCGTCGCGCAGCCCGCCGAGGGCGAGTTCGTGGCCTACTCCTCGCGCTGCACCCACCAGGGTGGAAACGTGCAGGTCGTCGAGGGCATGACGCTGCGGTGCCCCCTGCACGGCGCCGAGTACGACGCCACCGACGGCCGCAACACCCTCGCGCCCGCGCCGCGGCCGCTGGACGCCATTCCGGTCGCGGTGTCCGGCGACAAGCTGACGCTGGGCTGACGCGCAGCCCCACCCCCGCCGCGGCCCGCCGCCCCACGGCCCGTCGAGAAGAGTGTTTCGCACACATCGGTCGAGGCGGTCTCAGGGAGCCAGCGCAACACCGTTGATGAGTTCGTTCATCTTG
>NZ_JBSHCV010000022.1:0-19885 GCF_053615975.1 Dietzia sp. NPDC055877
GGTTTCTACCCGGCTGGTCAGGGGTTCGAATCCTCTCGGGGGCGCGCAGGTCAGAGCACATTTCTGGCACGGCGGCTGGTCCTCAACCGGTCGCCGTGCCCACATTTTGCCCACATTCCTTCTGTCGCAGTTCGCCGAGCGCGTCAGCGACTGTGTCCAGGTCGTCGTCGAACAGATGCCCATACCGGTCGAGGGTGAGCGCCGCGGAAGCGTGGCCGAGCATCCGCTGCACCACCTTCACGTTTGCCCCCGACCGGATCGCCAACGATGCGCACGTGTGCCGCAACTCGTGCGGGGTCAGCCCGTCAGGCACGTCGGCTTTCTCCACGGCGGTGTCCCACCAGCGTCGAGCGTTGCGGTACCGCAGCACTCCCCCACGGGCGGCGGTGAACACCAGATCGTCCGCCGCCTTGTCTTTGATTGCGAACCGGAGTTGGTCAGCTAGGAACGTCGGGATCGGAACCTCCCGGTGCTCGCGGTTCTTCGTCTCACCCCAATGCAGGGTGCCGGACACTTCTGTCACCGATCGTCGGACAGTGATGCGCCGCTTCTTTGGGTTGATGTCCCGCTTATGCAGGGCTGCGAGCTCACCCCACCGCAGTCCCGAGTAGGCGAGCGTGTTGACCAACGTCGGCCGCTTCGACACCTGGGCCAGGGACTCGACCTGAGCGGCGGTCAGATACCGGCGCTCGGTTGCCGCGACTTTCGGCAGTTCCACTCCGTCGCACGGATTGGACTGTATCTGTCGGTCGCGGACAGCGCGGGCCATGATCGAGTGGAGGATCGACGCCGCGTTGCGGACGGTTTTCGGTGAGCCAGCCAGCCCGTCGATCCAGTCCTGCACCACACCGGGCGTCACCTTGCCCACCTCGATGGACCGTAGTGGCTCCAGGTGAAGTTTCACGGTGGTGGTGTACCCGGCGAGGGTCTTGGGGGTGACGCGGCTTTTGGAGGCCAGCCAGGCGTCCGCAACAGCACTCAACGGGGTCTTGCCGGCTTCGGGTGAGATCCATGTGCCGGAGGCGAGTTCGACGACGTTGTTGGACGCCCACAGTTCTGCGGCTTTCTTGGTGGTGAAGCCGCGTTTGTCGGTCTGTCGTCCGCCGGGTTTTCGGTATCTGACGCGCCAGCGTTTGCCTGCTTTGGTGTCGTAGGCTTTGATGTTCGCCACGGTGGTTCCTAGTCGAGGTTGAGGGTGCCGACTCGGGGTCGGGCGGGTGTGCGGTTCATGCGGCGGC
The DNA here is from genome assembly GCF_053615975.1 of Dietzia sp. NPDC055877. Lineage (NCBI taxonomy): Bacteria > Bacillati > Actinomycetota > Actinomycetes > Mycobacteriales > Dietziaceae > Dietzia > Dietzia sp. NPDC055877. The sequence continues at coordinate 1,239 of NZ_JBSHCV010000022.1, forward strand.
GTAGCCGTTTGGTGAGGACTGGGTAGGTGGCGAGGACGTCTTCGCGTTGTGCGAGTTGCTGTAGCAGTTGGTAGTAGCGGGTTGGCGACATGTCGAGTTCGTCGCGGATGGCGGACTCCTTCGACCCCGCGAGGCGCCACCAGCGGGACTCGAACTGCATGATCTGGTGCTCGAACTCGGTCACGCGGTTCCCTCCCTTCGGGCGACGATCTGTTCAATGTAGGCCCGCTCATCGTCGTCGAGGGTTGCGATCCTGACGAGAAGTACGGCCCGGTCTACCCATAGGTCGTCGGCCATGTCGTCGTGGGCGTGGCCGTCGTGCCAGACGATCGCGTCGGCGAGGTCGTCCAGGTCGACGAGTCGGCGGGCGGCGATCTCCTCGACGAGTAGTTCTTCGCGAGCGGCCAGGTGGGGCGGAGCCGGCCCGCGCTCGAGGTGCACCAGCTCATGCGCCAAGGTAGAGCGCCGCTCAGCCTGGGTCAGCAGCGGGTGGAGGGTGATCGTGTGGCCGTCGACCCTTCCCCTGGCGACGGCCGCGGACCACCTGAGGGTGATGTGTGGCAGGCCCCGGAGGGCTCTCCACGGGTGGTATCGGTGTTCACGCATGGCCACACCAGACCACGCTGGTACGACAAGAAGACCGCCTGAGCAGGGGTTACAGCGTTGTCATTCAGCGTGCTTGGTGCCCATCGAGCGACTCATGGACATCGTTCGATGACGTGTAGGCGCTGTAGAGACTGGTGACCGTCATCAGCAGGATCAGCATCTCGAATAGGCCAAGTCCGGCAACAACAGCTGCGGGGTAGCCCGTCAGCACCCGCTCGCCGTCCGACCCCATGGCCGACATGCCCGTCACGATCACCACGCAGTTAGCCAGCCCGATCAGCACAGCGGCGAGGATGTGCGCGACGTTCTCGTCGAGCGAGTCCTTGAGCATGGTCTCGCGGTAGGTTGGGTACTCGCGGTCGGTTAGCCGGAGCCTCAAACCGGCCAGCTGTGCGTAGACCGCCAGCAGAGTCCCGGATAGCAGGGCCAGCCCACTCAGCACGGCGCCCGGCGCTGCAACCGATCCGTCCAGCACCGCGAACAGGACCAGGGCAGCGATAGGTGGAACTACCAGGATCGCCCGTGCGACCCAGTCTGCGGGCCCGGCGCCCCCCGATGTTCCTGGCCCCGAAAGACCGCGCCACAGGCCAATGAAGATCGGGAAGAAGTTGAATCGGGACATGCCCTGCCCCTTCCGTCGTCAGTACTGCGTCTCATCGAGCGACAGGTGGTCAACTCGGAGCTGAGACAGGATCTCCGCTCTGACCGCAGTCTTGAACTCATCATCGTCAGGTCGCTCGTCAGGGTCAACCTCATAGGTAAACGCCTCTGGTAGCCGCGACGGGGATACCTTCTTCCGCCCACCCGACGTCTGGACAACTAGGTAGCCGTCGTCGATGTCGAGCCCCCTGAAGCCGTCGTTCTCATCTCCGGCCAGCACCTTGGCGAACTCGCTGTCGGAGTCGACTTCGAACGCCTCGGCCACCCACCTCTGGAGCCAACCCTTGGCTCGGCCCTTCGTTTCGATGGTGATCTCGAACTTCTTCCGGATTGGCTTGCGCGCCTTGTTGAACTCGTGGCTCTGCAGAACCACGCGAACGGGGGAACCATTCCTAAGAAACGCCCTGCGCTGCTCGTCATTGCCCATCTGGTCGTGCCGGAGCTGCCAGTAGACCCTGCCCGGCTGTGTGTCTCCCGGCGCCACGGTCACTGAGCGCTCCTGAGACCACTTCTTCGTCCACTTGGTGAGGAACCAAATCGGGCACTGGTTTCCGATGGACTCGACGGCCAAGACGCCGACTTCGGGGTCATCTGTGAGGCTGAGAATCGCGCGGAAAGGCCGCACGATCGTGTAGCCCTCGAGGTCCTTGTCGTCTTCCTCGTCGAGATGCGACGGCGGGATCGCCTTGTCGAAGCCGTCATGACGCCCAACCAAGAAGGTCGCCATCACACCTCCGGGGAAGCTGGCGACTGACTCCATCCTCATCGCAGAGAGACGAGATAGCTCGTCCGCGGTCGGCGGGTCAGCGTCGGGAGACCTGGGGAAGCCCCGTACTTGCGTCCCGATGTGAGATGAACATAGCTCCTTGAAATGCGTGGCGTACGACCACTTGACTGTGTCTCCGTCCCGTTCGATGAACGGGCGATGCGTCTTCCACTCGTTGTTGCGGGTGAGGTGCACCTTGTAGAGACGAAAGCCGTACTTGGGCATTACGCGCCTTCCCAGTCGTCGGGTTCTTGGTTCTCTTCACCAGCGTCCTTACCGGGGAGGCGGCGGCGTTCGCCTTCGCTCATGCCGGGTAGGTCGCGGGCGGCGTGCAGCTGCTCGGGCTCGTACGGCAGCGGGTCCTCGAGCTCCTGGTCCGCCTCGTCCTGCCGGCGTGCTTCGGCGGTGACGCGGTCGAGCATCTCGTCAACGTCCGGGGCGCGGTGATCGTCCAGGTAGGCCACGTTCCAGCGGGACGCCCGGTCACGGTGCGGGCCGCTCATCGCGGCCGGGGGCTGGTCGTCTCCGCGCACTATGCTTCCGGGGCGTGTCGGGGGCAGTACTCAAGCATCATCATCATGATCGTCATCCGCGCTTGGGTGTCACTCCATTGTCCGCTCGTGATCTCTGCAGCCTCGTCAGCCACCTGCCGGTTTGTCGCGCCAGCATCAAGGGAGTCGCAAGTGTGAGTAGCGACAGCATCGACTTGAACTGGAGTGAGAGTCACACCCGCGAGCTCGTCGAGTCTCTGCGAGAGTGCCATCGGGTCTTTCCCCCCTACCCCGTCTGCCAGGATCCTCTCCTGCGCGCTAGCGCCATTGCTCGACGCCGACGATGCGGGAGCTGTTGTGGCTCGGGCCTCGTCTGGGGACGGCGCTGGATCCATGCTGGTTGTACACCCGGAGAGAATTAGCGCTACAGCTGCGAGCGCGTAAATTGTGGGGCGCATGGTGGGCTCCTTAGTCGTCATACGGGGATTCTTGGGACTCTTCTCCAGCCGCTTCAGTTTCGCGGTGGAGCCGCTCGCCGAGGGATGGGCCATCGTGGTCTCGCGCCGCGGACTGACCAACCCACTCGTCGGGGTACGCCTCTGTCCGCTGCTTGATCGCGTGAACCTGAGCGATGGTGTCGGGGTGCTGGTCGTTCATGGGGGTTCCGTCAGCCCCAACTTCGTCATCAACTGCCGGATCGCTCGACGCGCTCTGCGTGCCTTGGTCTTCATTCTTTTGCTCCTTGGTAGGGGTCATCGCCCGTACGACCGCCAGTACGGCGTCTCGCTGCTCGGACGTAAGCTGATCCGCTGTGCTCGGGAGCATCGCGGCCAGCTCGGACTGCCGGCGCTGGACATCGAGCCCCAGACTCTTCGCGGTCGCGAGGAGCACTGCCGCGACGTCGACTTCTAGGGCGTCTGCCATAGCTGCCATCGTCGTGGGTTCGGGGAACTCTCTGAGCCGAACGCCTGTGCCGAGTTGCTGCCACCTCTGTGCGGAGATGACGTCGTTGCCACGCGCGGCGATCTCCCGGTAGGACCACCCTCGGGCGGCCTTCCGGGCTTGGATCAGATCAGCGAGTGTCGGCACGGATAGAGCATCGATCGCGCCCTTCTCGTTTCGCAACGGGCACACCTTCCATGCCGCCTACCGCCATTCGACACTTATCGGGCCGATGGCTGCCTACCAATTGACAGGGTCCAGTGTGCAACATCGCCCCTGCCTGCGGAACTACACGCCTGCAACTCGCTTGACAGCCGCCTACTGGTAGGCGCTATAGTTCTGCTTATCACTTGACGGATAGGCGCCTACTGAGCAGAATGGAGAGCGCGATGGCAACCCGCTACCGCAGACGACCGAAGGGAACCTGGATGAGGCTCCACAGCGCACATCTACTTCGCGCAGTGGTCGGCCCCGAGCCGGAGAAGAAGATGTCGGCTCGTCAGCTCGCCCGGTACGTAGGAGTTCACCCGAGCTTCATTGACCACCTGGTAGCCGAGCGGCGTCGCAGCTGCTCCCCGCAGGTGGCCGACCGCATCGCGGAGGCATTGGGTGTACCGACCGAGTTCCTTTTTCAGGAGCAGATGTCAAGTACCGAGCGCGCTACCGACAAGCAGAAGGCTGCAAGCGCCGCATAAGAGCGGCCCCGCACCGGGCGCAATCCGGTCGGGGCCATGAACAGAAAGAGGTCTGTTGTGACTGATTCTATCGGGACTCTCCTCCCGATTAAACGTGGAGAGGAAGCGACCAATGGCGTTCGACCCCCAGACCCTCTCGGAGGCGGAGCGAAGCAAGTGCCTGGAAGTACTGGGAGCGGTTCGAGGGCAGCTGGACGTGCTTCCCTTGGACCAACTTGGCCAGGGACCCCAGGAACTGGCGTGCGACTTCATGCGTCAGCGGGCTGGCGCAATCGTCGATGGCTACATCGCCAGCATCATCCGGGCAATAGAGCCCTAGCTTTCGAGCATTTTCTGGACGGTATCGGACACTCCGGCTTCAATCGCCTTATTGGTCGCAGCGGCAAACCAACCACCAAAGGCGTTCACAAGGCCGGTCCACTTCCCTTGCTTGTCCGACCGAACTGCTGCTTCACCGAGTCCTGCGAGCAATCGATCGACTGCAGCTCTGACTCGAACGTCGCCGACAGTTTCGTACCGAGCAATGCAGTCAGCAGCGTGAAGGAGCACATCTTCGATGTGCCGTCGCAGAGCCTCTGGGACGGAGGAATCAGTGTTCAGCAGCTTGGATGCGTCGATGACCATCTGGCGAGCCTCACCGAGCCGTTCCTGATCAAGTGGCTCAACGACAAAGGTGAGACGCTCGGCGAGGGTGCGCAAGTGCGCAAGTGCGACCGAGTCGATATTGGAGGCGTTCCTCCAACCGCCGTCGTATGCGAAAACGATCTGGGTCCAGTTGTGCACGGCGTCGAGGTAGACGGAGACATCAGATCCACGCTCGCGCATAGACACGAGGAGAAGTTGGATCTCGTCGATCAACTGGACGAGATGCCGCATCCTCTGCCAGCCGCTGCCGTCCTGACCTACTTTCCGGACGCTCGCTCCGCTATTTCCTTCGGTTCTGGATTCCCAATCCTCGAATTCTGCGAGCAGCAATTGCGCCGGGTTCGCCATCTCGTCTCCGCTCTCAATGAAGTGCCCGCCTCGGCGATTGCAGCGCCGGGCGGGCGTGACACCAACTCCTAGGAGGAATCATGTCAGAACATCATGTTACCGGGGCTCTGGTCCCGTTCCAGTATGGCGATGCCCAGGGCGTCGTGACCATCGAGGGCGAGCCGTGCCTTAAGGGCGCGGAACACCACCTCTACATCGTCGAGTTCGTCGATCACGGCATCAAGGTCGGGATCACGGGTGACCCGAACCGACGCCTCGCCGCTCACCGCCGCGATGCCGAAGCGTTCGGCAGGGCCGTTGGCCGGGCGTGGGTGTCTACCCCGCACGTCGAAGCCCGATCGAACGAGAACGCGCTCAAGGCCCTCTCCGGCAACGGGACCCGACGCGAATACATCAACGTCCCGTTCGAGGACGCTCTCGCCTCTGCCGCCCGCCTCCCAATGCGCCGGGCAGATCGCACCGCAGTCGAAGCGAGCCGCGCCCGCGCCCTGGCCACCCTCCAGTCCATCCTTCTTCCGGGAGTGCCGCGATGAACGCAGACTTGATTCCATTCACGAGCGACGAGTTCGCGCTCGAGATCATCCCTTACGGAGACTCATTCAAGGTCGCGGCCCCCGGCCTTGCCCGTGCGCTCGGCTTTCGGGACGCCCCGACAATGACGCGCTCCGTGCCGGAGGGTGAGAAGGGGTACACGAACTTGCGTACCCCCGGCGGCGAACAGGTCATCAACTTCGTCACCGAATCCGGCTTCTACCGAGTCATCGGTCAGCGGCAGGCGTCACGTGTCAAGGACGACGAGATGCGTGTCCGGGTTGAGCGGTTCCAGTCGTGGTTCTATGGCGACGTTCTCCCTTCGATCCGTAAGCACGGCGGGTACCTCACCGCGACGAAGGTCGAGGAAGTCCTGTCGGACCCGGACACGATAATCCGGCTCGCCACCGATCTGAAGGCTGAGCGTGCCCGCCGGGCCGAACTCGAGGCCCTGCGTGAGATCGACGCGCCGAAGGTGTTGTTCGCCGATGCGGTGTCCGCGTCGAAGTCGAACATCCTCGTCGGTGAGCTCGCGAAGATCCTGAAGGGCAACGGCATCGACATCGGCGCGAACCGACTGTTCGAGTTGCTGCGGTCGAAGGGCTACCTGATTTCCCGTAAGGGCACCGATTGGAACATGCCGACGCAGAAGTCGATGGAGTTGGGTCTGTTTCGGATCAAGGAGACGACGGTTGTCCATTCGGATGGGCATACGTCTTTGAATAAGACGCCGAAGGTGACGGGCAAGGGTCAGCAGTACTTCATCGAGCGGTTCCTCGATGGCCGGCTTGAGGCGGTGGCGTGATGAGCACTCAGGTTGCAGCGATGGCCACTGAGGCTGCCACCTTCGCGACGTCGGCTGCTGCTGCGGCCGTGATTAGCGCGGGGTCGAGTCCGGAAGGTACGCCTGGCCAATCAACCACGCGCCCCATAGATGCGGCTGGACCTGCGCGTTCATATCCTCCCAGCCATTTGCGAACACCGTGGGTACAGATACGAACTGGCCTTGTGGGCATTCGCGAAGTCCTCGCTCGACTTCTGCAGTGTCCGCCGATGGCTGCAGTTCCAGCACCTGCGGCTTTCCGCCGTTTGCTGGGTAGAGGTACAGGCAGGTCGCTGGTCGGCCAATCGAGCTCTGCTCATTCGTCACAGTCTTCTCCTTGTTCGGTGTGTGGTGCTCCGAGCGTAGGAGAGCCCCCGGCGGCGGGAGGGGCTTCGGCAACTCCCGCTTCCGGCGAGGGGGTGTCGTCGTGATGCCGTACTCCGAATTGTTCGAGCAGATGATGCGGTCCCTCGAGCGTGTCCGCGTCTTGGACGGGATCGAGATCGTGGCGGACTTGTACGAGGCCGAGGTCGACGGGGCGTCCAGGGACTTGAAGTGGTTGATCCTGCACCCGGATCACGAGGCCGGGGCCGTTCCGGCCGAGGTGATGGAAGAGATCAACTCCCGCTACCGGGAGGCGTCCCCTCAGGTGGTGGCGTCGTGAGTCAGGTCGATGTCGCGCAGGCGGCGTTCAAGCTGGTGCTCACGTCGCATGAGGCCGGCGCGTTGGTGAATCGGGATCCGAAGACGGTGGCCGGGTTGTGTGAGCTCGGTGTGATTCGGGCTTCTCGTGATCGGGCTGGTGGTCGGTGGCGGATTCCGCGGTCGTCGATCGATGAATGGATCGCGTCTGGTCAGCCGATGGCGGTGGCGTCGTGACTTCTTCTCTCTTCTCTTCTTCTGAAAGCGGTGTCTCCGTGAAGCGTGCCCTGTTGGTTCTTCCTGTTGCTGTTCTGGCTCTGTCGGCGTGTGAGTCGGCGTCGTCGGTCCCGGCCTCGTCGGGGGATCGGGTGCTCGAGTCCACGACGGTCGCCCCCGTGGCTCCTGCTGTGGAGCCGTCACAGGTCGAACCGTACATCCCGGTCGACAGCACGGACATGATCCTGCAGTCGGTCGCGGCTGGTGAGGGCATCGACATGCCGGACGGTATGGCGTCCCAGTACGCGGACATCATCTGCCAGGGGCTTGAGGATGGCCTGTCGCCTATGGCTCTTGTTCGGATCGCCGCGTCCGAGTTGACGCAGTGGGATGACGGTCAGCATTCGTTCCTGGTGGGTGCGTCGATTGGGGCGAAGTGCCCTGAGTTCTCGTACCTGGTTGGGGGTGCGTGATGTCTGCGAAGCCTTCCCCATCGGTGCGGCGCCGGCAGTGGGTTGTCCACGGCAGCAACGGCAGCGAGACGGTGTTTCTCGCCGACTACCACCGCACCACGGAACGTAAGGACGGTCTGGAGCTGCAGTTCATGAACCGTGACGAGCACATCGACCGTCGTGTGGGTTCTGTGCGGCCTGGTGCGTGGCATTGGGTTGCGGAGGAGTCCGCTCTGGTTGAGGAGGATTCCGATGCGTGATCTGCGGTTTGAGGCGATGTGTGCGCATCCGGCGGGTAAGGGCATCCCGGAGTCTCCGGAGGTTGCGCAGGCGCGGATGGATGCGGAGGCTGTGACGCTCGCCAACTCGGGTCGCCGGGCTCGTGGTGTGTGGGTGGTTGCTGCTGGGCAGGTGGCGGGGATCGTCGGCGTGTTTCTGCTGGTGATGGCGCTGTCTGTGTTGGCGGAGGTGGCCGGGGGGTGGCTGCTGTGAGTCTTTATGACCGTTTGGCGCCGCCGGAGCCTGAGTTCTCCGATGAGGAGTGGGACCGGGCGTACGAGTTTCTGGTGCAGGAGCGTGTCGATCTGGGCTGGCCGCGGGCTGATGCGGAGGCGCATGTCGATGACTTGATGGTCTCGGATCAGTGTGTGCAGGCCCGCGAGGACCTGCAGGCCGTGTGGGCGGATGAGGAACGCGCCCGACGGAAGGAGAACTGGTGATCGGAATCTCGAAGGACCAGTACAGCCGGTGGCTTTCCGGACAGATCCTCTACAACCGTCGGCACGAGTGGGAGTGGGGCCGGTACGCGTTCAAGTACGAGCACCGTTCCACAGATAACGCTATGGGCCGTTTCGGTGGCGGGTGGGACTGGGAGTTGGGTTTTCAGGCATCACGAAACGAGCTGATCGTGAACATGCTTGTGGCGTCGTTGCGGATCTACCGGATGCGTCCATGCGCCGTCTGCGGCGAGTGGGTTCGCCGACCGTGCTACGTGCGGATCGCCGGCAAGTTGAGCGGAGTGCATGGGGAGTGCAGGAAATGACTTCCGAGGATCCGGTACTAGCTCGCGCTGAGGCGCTTGGTGCCGCGCAGATCCAGGCCCGCACCTACCGGCAGGAACGCGATCAGGCACTCCGTGCTCTCTCCCGTATCTGCGCCGCCTATGACCACGGAACAGACCTCGACCTTGACGTGACGATCCGTCAAGCCGTCGACCTACTCAACAAGGAACGACCATGAGACTGCTTGAAAGTACGTCACGTGACGACTGGCTCTCCCAACGCCGCGAATACGTGACCGCCACCGACGTGGCACGGCTCTACACCTCCGCCGCCGAATGGGCGAAAGTGCGGGCCGAGAAGAACGGTACCGCCGACGAACTACGTACCTCGCCCGAGATGCAGTGGGGAATCGACCGCGAAGCGAAGCTCATCGAGTACGCCCAGACGATCGAACCGTCCATCCGGCCGAACGACCAGGTGTGCGTGTCGGACTCTGGCCCGTGGGCCGCTACCCCGGACGGTATCGGCGACGGAGTCGTGTGCGAATGCAAGACCGGTTCCGTCTCCGGGCTGGAGAAGTCCCACCGTAAGTACCTGGCGCAGATGCAGTGGCAGATGTGGGTCACCGGTACCGATGGATGCCTGTTCGTCACTGAGGTGCGGGACTGGGACGACATGGGTTTCACCCCGGGTGAGCGCACGCATGAGTGGGTGGACCGGGACGACGACATGATCACCGAACTGGTGGATGTCGCGGAGCGGTTCAGCGCCGGCGAGGACGTCACTGAACTGGACGTGCTGATCGCCGCTGTGGTGGATGTGCAGGCCGAGCTCGACAAGACGTCGGCCCGTTTGGATGAGGCGAAGGACGCTCTGCGGTCGCATGTCGGGGACCGGGACTTCACTCACGATGGTCCGTTCGGCCGCGTTTCCCTGACCCTGCCGAAGCCGCGGGTGTCGTTGGACTCGAAGCGGCTGCAGGCTGAGCGACCAGACGTGTTCTCGGAGTTCACCCGCACCACTTCGGCGTCGAAGCGGACCCTGCGTGTGTCGGAGGTGTCCCGTGGCTGACATCAACCTGGACAACTACGAGCCGGTAGATGAGCGGATCGCCCGGTTCAAGGGTGACTACCCGAATTTCCGTGTGCTGACTGAGGAGTCGCATGAGGGTGAGCCGGGCGCTACTCGGTGGATTGTGAAGGCGTCGATCTGGCGTGACGCGGACAACGTGGGGATGCCGGATGCGACGGGGTACGCGTTCGAGATCGACGGTAAGGGCATGACGCAGCGCACCGCCGCTTTGGAGACGTGCGAGACGTCGGCTATTGGTCGTGCTCTGGCGAACCTGGGGTATGCGGGCAACCGGTCGGTGACTCGTGAGGAGATGTCGAAGACGCTGGTCGCGGAGTTGGAGGAGCGTGTCTCTAAGGCTGCGAACGAGGAGGAGTTGCGTTCGATCTGGGTGGATGCGCAGGCGCAGGGTTTGGAGCGTCGTATTCAGGGTGCTGTAAACCGTCGCAAGGCGGAGGTGGCGTCGTGAAGGGCGTAGAGCGCCGGCGGGCGCTGCTGGTCGAGGCCGATGGCCGCATGGTCGCCACCCACATCCCCGCGGACCGGCACGGGTTCCGCAACACCTACAAGTACTGGCTGTGCCGCTGCGTCCCGTGTACGGATGCGGCCAGGTCGAAGGCTGACCCGGGCTCGGATCAGTCGAAGTATCTGCTTGGCGAGTACGCGCATATGCGGTCGTTTGGGATGTGTCATGAGCGGGCGTGTGCCCGGGTTGGTGTGTCTTTGGAGTGGATGGGGAAGTTGCTGGCTACCGAGGCGGTGCCGGCATGAGCGAAGTACTCAACCCGGTGCAGGTGGAGTCCGCTATCCGCGAGGTAGCGAACCTGATGGCCGAAGGCGTGCAGGTCTGTTCGGATCGGTGGGCGGCGTTCGCGGAGGCGGATCACGCCTACGACGTGGCGTATGCCCGCGCCTACATGGGGCACCAGGGGCCGGCGCACGAGAAGAAGTACGCGGCGGTGTTGGCGTGCCAGTCGGAGCGTGATGTGCGGGATGCGGCTGATGTCGCGTACCGGCACGCGGATCGGCGGGCGAAAGCGTTGGACGCGGAGCTGCGGGCGTGGCAGTCGGTCGGGGCGTCTCTGCGAGTGCAGTACGGCGTCGCTGGCAGGGGTGAGGGCGCATGAGTGTGTCTGCGTTTTCGGATGTGGTCCGTGCCCGCGTGATGGCCCGCTCGGGCGGCTACTGCGAGATCTGCCACGTCGAGTGTTCCGAGACCGGCCAGTACCACCATCGCCGTCCCCGCGGCATGGGCGGGTCACGCAACCCAGTGTCCGGGCGTGCAGCGAACTGCTTGTTCCTGTGCCCTGCCGATCACGATCACATCGAGCGGATGGAGCGTGCCGAGGCACGCGACAACGGGTGGTTGGTCCGTCAGGGCCATAACCCTGCGGATGTTCCTGTGTGGCGGCGTCGGCGGTGGGTGCTTCTTGATGACGAGGGCGGCATCCGCCCGGTGGAGGTGACGGCATGAACCCGACAGTTGAGGCGATCATCCGCGACTACCAACGGCAGCTCGCGGCCGCCCACGCGGAGAACGAAACCCTGCGTAAACGCCTGTTCGCGGCGGACCGCCGGGATGAGTGGACGCAAGGCCTACTTCGTCAGTTGAACCGGAAGGTGGCTGCTCATGTCTCTGCGTGACGTTCTTGGTGTGTCTCAGGATGCGGATTTGTTCGAGGACGCCCCGTGCACTGACCTCTCGTTGTTGTTGTGGGATCCGCGGGGTGAGCGGGAGAAGCAGCCCGACGCGAATGCCCGGCATAAGAAGGCGGCGTTGATCTGTCGGTCGGAGTGTCCGGCGATCACGGCGTGTGCTGCCCGTATGGCCCGGTTGCGTGCGGCTAAGCGTTTGACGGCGGGTGTGTGGGCGGGGCAGGTGCCTTCTCGAGGCGGTGCCCGCCCGGTGCGTGCTGAGTGTGGCTCGGATGGCGGGTATCAGCGGCATCACCGTCTTGGTGAGCCGGTGTGTGATGCGTGTGCTGTGGCGCATCGGGCGTATATGCGGGAGTACATGGCGGCGAGGAGGTCGTCGTGAGTTCGTTTGTTGAGCCGCGGCTCATTCCTGCTGTGCGGAAGGAGCATTGGACGCGGCCGGATGAGCAGGTGGGTTACCGGCTGGCGGATGCGCGTTTGGAACGCCGGGAGGAAGCACGCCGGCGGGCACGACCAAGGAAGGAGGAACGACCATGAGCTGGTTCAAGGTCGACGACGGTTTCTGGTCGCACCCGAAGGTACTGACGATGAGCACCGATGCGACCTCCCTGTGGGTCCGGGCTGGCGCGTACTCGTGCCAGCACCTCACTGACGGGTTCATCGCGTCAGAGTTGCTGACGGTTCTCGGTGACCGGGAGTCGGCTCAGGAGCTCGTGGATACGGGTTTGTGGTTGGACGCTGATGGTGGGTTCTTGTTCCACGATTGGGGTGAGTATCAGGAGACGTCGGAGGCGGTTAAGCAGCGTCGGGCGCAGGCGCGTGAGCGTCAGCGTCGTGCGAGGGCGTCACGCGAAAACCGCAACGACGTAACGGGGGATGTCACGCGTGACAGTGGGCGTGACTCACGGGAGTGTTCGCAAAAAGTTTCAACCCCCGACCCGACCCGACCCGACCCGACCCGACCCGACCATTCTTCTTCGTCGGCGAATCCGCCGGCGGTGGCCGAGCCACCGCGAGAAGACGTCGAAGCACTCTGCACCCGCCTCCGGGACCACATCGCAGGCAACACCGCCAAGACACCGAACATCACTGCGAAGTGGCGGACCGAAGCTCGACTGCTGTTGGACCGGGACGGCATCCCGTTCGAGGAGGCGGTCCGTGTCCTGGATTGGTGCCAGCTGGACCAGTTCTGGAAGTCCAACATTCTGTCGATGCCGAAGTTCCGGGAGAAGTTCTCTGCACTGCAGATCAAGGCGCACCAGCAGTCGAACGTGGCGCAGTTCCCGGGACGACCTACTGCGTCGCAGAGGGCGCAGGCTCACCTCGACACGGTCGATGAGGCGGTCCGGCTGATGGGTGGTGGGCAGTGAACCCGCAACTCGCAGCCACGTACGCGGCGCAGGTGCTCGCGAGGGCGAACCTGATGGACTCGCGGGTCCGTCAGGGTGACCCGGCTCAGACGGCGGTGTGGGCTGAGGTGATCGGCCGGCACAACTTGGACATCGCGTATCTGCTGAACGCGGTCACCGCGTACTACGAGGAGCCGCGGGAACGGACCGTCCAGGTTGGGGACGTGATCCGCATGGCGCGTGATCTTCGTCAGCGGGACGCGATGGTTGAGAACACGCATACCGCTGTGGCCGCTAATTCGGCCGTGGGCGCTCTCCCGGCTGGTTCTGGCACATCGACCCACCCTGGGGGTTTGAACGCGACTGGTGAGCCGATTCAGGCGGCTTACGAAGTGGACGGGGTCGGGTACATCCCGTGCCCGTCGTGTCTGGCTCAGCCGGGACAGACGTGTGGCCGTGATGGCCGCGACTACAAGATTCCGTGCGCTGCCCGACTAGCGGCCGCACACCGAAACAGGAGGATCCGCTGATGTTCATCGAACCAAACCTCGTCACTTACACGTGGGGATTCAACGCCACGAGTGTCGAGCGAAACCAGATCGAGTCGATCGAGGCGAAGACCATGACGTCACCGGTCGTGCTGAAGGCATTCGACACCGACGTGCAGCTCGTCCCGGACGACATTCCGCACCTGATCGACATCCTCGCGTCGGCCTACGAGATGTGCCAGCAGCAGACCGAGAACCGACAGAAGGAGAACTGACCATGAGCAACACCATGAGCATGAAGGGCCGCGCCGGATCGGATGGCGAGCTGAGGTTCACCCCGTCGGGGCAGGCAGCTTGTTCGTTCTCGGTGGCGGACACGCCGCGCAAGAAGGACCAGTCCGGGCAGTGGGTTGATGCCGGGCCGACACTCTGGCAGCGGGTGCAGGTGTGGGGGCCGGAGGCTGAGAAGGCCGCGGAGGAGGTCCGCAAGGGGTCACTGGTCACTGTGTCTGGCCGGGTGAAGGCCGAGGAGTGGCAGGACAAGCAGACCGGGGAGACCCGCAAGTCGACCACGCTGGTGGCGGATGTGGTGTACGTGCATCCGCCGAAGGATCAGCAGGCCCAGCAGCAGGGCGGGTTCCAGCAGCAGCGGCAGGACGACCCGTGGGGAAGCGCACCGGCCCAGCAGCAGGGGTTCGGAGGTGGCCAGGATGAGCCGCCATTTTAAGCGCGACTGGGAAGAGACCGTGTCCGGCGAACACTGCCACTGCACGTTGTGCCCATTCCGCAACTGCAAGGACTGCCCCCACCAGGAGGTACGACATGACTGACCCGATCACACCGGACTACTACCGGTTCCCCAGCGGTAGCGAGGTCATCGACATCAGCGAGTACCTGACCGGCAACGGCGCCCAGGTGGTGCAGTACGTAGCTCGCGCTACCCGCACTGACGGTGTGGTGAAGGGCTCTCCTGTTGAGGACTTGCGGAAAGCGGCCCTGCTGCTGCAGCGGGAGATCGAGCGACTCGAGGATGCGTCACAGGACGCGCCGAAGTGGGAGTTCCGCCAATACGGTGGCGGGCTCATTGCGAAGCGGGTCAACCAGTGAGCCGCTCGAGAGCGTCCGCGAAAGCTGCCGGCGCCCGGTTCGAGCGTGTCATCGCGGACTGCCTTGCTGAGCATGTGGACGACCGGGTGGACCGCCGGGTGAAGACAGGTGCTGCGGACAAGGGCGACATCGGCGGTCTGCGAACCACTAACGGCAAGCGGGTCGTGGTCGAAGTGAAGGACTACGGCGGCAAGTACCAGGTCGGGCCGTGGCTTGAGGAGGCCGAGCAGGAACGCATCAACGATAACGCTGCGATCGGTTTGGTGATTGCAAAGCGTCGTGGGGTGTCGGATCCGTTGCAGCAGGTGGTGTTCATGCAGGTCTCGGACCTGATTGCTTTGTTGATCGGAGAACGACCATGACCCACTGGCTCGCCCACATCGCCTACTTGCCTGCTTGGTCTGGTTGGCCGACTATCTCACGTCTCGCGAAGGGAGGCACGCAATGGTGACGGCTCGTGAGCGTGTGGCCCGCGCCTGGCACGCGGGGTCGGATCACGCCGCCGAGTCCCCGTTCGGCGGGCCACTGTGCAACTGCGGGCAGGTGGCAGGACAGTGAGCAGCGCATCTACGGGCCGCAAGGGCAAATGCAAGAACTGCCGCAAGCGCATCTATGAGCGCAGGCACGGCAAGTACCTGATGCTCGTGTGGCACCACGCCAACGGTGACCGCGAGTGTGCAGGACTCATGTGCAAGTACGCCTACCCCGAGGAGCACGACATGTCGATCAGTGACCGCCTGGACGAGATCGAGGCCCGCGCCGACGCCGCCACCGACGGGCCGTGGAAGATCGAAACGCACTACGGGATGTCCCAATCGCGCAGGAGACAGATCGTAGTTCCAGGCTGGATGACACCTATCGCGGTCCTCGGACAGGAGAACCCTTACGGCGACCCCGACGCCGAGTTCATCGCCGCAAGCCGAACGGATGTGCCTGAGTTGGTGGAGGCCGTGCGCCGCCGTGACGCTGCTCTCCGCGCCGTCTTCGACCTGCACAAGCCCGAGAAGTTCATGGACTCTGAGGACACCTGCTCTGGGTGCGACATTGGCACGCTGGACCCGCCTACGTGGCCCTGCCAGACGATCCTCGCCGTGCGGGCCGCTCTCGGGGAGGAATCGTGATGTGCCAAACCATGTGGCGATGCCCCGACTGCGGGGAACGGATGCTCGCCAGGGAGCAGTGGGACCACCAATGCCAGGAGGAATCGTGACCGCCGTGTTTCGTGCGTACAGCCCCACCCGCGACAAAGCAGGGGCCACGTTCGCCGACCATGCCCGCGCAGCCTCGCAGGCCGCTGTGCGTAACCAGTTCGCCGCCTGCGACCCCGACACCGAGCTGCCTGCGGACTGGTACGTGCAGACCGGAACCGTCGAATGGGAGACACCATGAGCAGTGACGAGACGACCGAGCAGGTGCCCCGCGTGACCGGGTCGGTGAAGCGGGACTGGATCATCCGGTTAGACGGATCCGTATACGCCGACCCCCCAGTGACAGACGCGGAACGCGAGACCGATGACGGCAGGTGGATTGCAGAAGCCCGAGACCGAGGAGGCGACTGGGAATGCGTTGGGGTGCGACGCAATCAGTTCCTCGCGATGGAGTTGATCTGCGACCTGGATCGGTATGACCGCAGGATCCGACGGGACAACGAAGACAAGGGACACCCATGACCGACCCTCAGACACTCCCCGACCACATCCTCCAACTCGACCAGGCGGTCTTCGAGCTCACGAAGGCCCGCACCACCCGCACCGACACCGGAGTGTTCACCTCACCATCCCTGTGGGTGCAGATGACCCAGGCTGTTCACGGCATCCGCAACGGCGTCGAAGCAAACACCATCGCCGAATCACGCGCACCGTTCTGGGTGACCGGCCACGACTGGTGCACACGGGTGGAGAAGAAGGTCCGCGAATGGCTACCCGGCGAGTACGGCCACACCCTCACCCTGCTGCTCGCACTACCTGAACAGAAGTGGACCCCGGAGCAGGCCGGCCACGTGGGGAAGATGACCATCGAAGTTCGCCGCTGGGTGGACGAGGCGAAGAAGTACCTCGACGGCGAGAGCGAACTCGAGTACCGGAAGCCGTGCCCGGAGTGCGATGTTCAGCACCTGTGGCGCCACATCGACGGCGAGGATGTGAAGATCCCTGCAATCACGATCACCACCCGGATCGTGCGCTGCAAGTGGTGCGGCACCGAGTGGGAACCGGAATGGTTCGCCCGCCTGATCGGGATCGATGTGGACACGATCGTTGATGCGATCCGAGACAAGGAGACAGCGTGACTATTTTGGCTAGCCGTTGGACATCTTCACCGAGTGGGGAGACGATCACCGCATGATAAGCCCCCAATACCTCATGTGGTTTAGCCGCTTTGGACTTCCCCACCTCGAGACGCAGTACTGGCTCGATGACTGCTACGACCTGAAGCGGATGCTCGACAACGCCGACACGGCCACGTACGACCAGTACGGCAGCCTGAACTACGTCGAACACATCGAGCGTGGAGTCATCCCCGACGAAGAGTGGGAGGACGGGTTCAACAACTACATGTCGATGGTTGAGGCGGAAGAGGCCGAGGAACGGGCAACCAATCCCCCGGCCGCTTACGGAGAGGTCAGCGTACGACCTCCGGCCGGACATCACCACGCGACTCTGTGGTCGGTTTACCGGACGTTCAGAGATCGGGATCAGATGCGAGCGACCGCCGCATGGCTGGCTGACGAGTTGGGCGAGGACCGGGTCACGTCCCACTGGTACGAACCGGGCACGGAGACAGCATGAGATGCATGTCAGAATTCATGCGCAGCAAGGGGTTCATCCCAGGCGGTGAGGTCATCATCGATGGCGAGGTGTGGACCGCAACCGAGATCGCCGCCGCCATCAATCCCGACACGGACTGGGGAACATGCAGCGCCCCCAACGAATGACACCCATGTGACTTGAAGCGCAAAACTGGTAGAGTGGGAGCTGTTGAAGAGGTGTGCCCGAAACCGGGTACGCCTCTTCTCTCGTTCGTTCCAGCCGCGGGGAAGCCGCTGGAACCCGGGCGTGAACATCCCGCCCCACAGTCTTCCGGTTGCATGTCGCCCGCGCTCACCCCCCAGGCCGGCCTGGTGCCCGCCCCCTACACGCGAGACACCCGACCGGAACCAACCACCCGGAGGTGGACGATGACAAACCTAGACCGCGTCCTCACCGCCACCATCCGCACAATCCTCACAGACCGCGCAACCGGTGCCGACATCAACCAATGCCAGACCGCAGGACTCGATGTCCTCACCGCATGCCGCAACCTGTACGGCTGGACCGAACCCGCCGACCACATCGCCCGAGGCGAGATGAACGCCACCCAGTTCGCCCAAGCCCTACAGCTCGCCATGGCCAAGGCACGACAGTGACACCGGTCGAACAGTTAACCGTCGAAGAACTAGACGCACTCATCGCCATCACCCACGCAGACATGACATGGCACGCACCCTGCTACACGACACGAGCATGGGCAGCGATCGACGCACTACTCGACAGGCGACTGCAACTCACCCGTCACTGACGGTCACGCTGCTCCGGAGTCCATACCCGCGACGACGGCCCGGGCTTCGACACCAGCCACACCACACCCGCAACCACCGATGCGATCACCAGCACAACGATCAGCAGGAACAGCAGATGCCACACGCTCAGTCCACCCATGACACACAGTGTGACACCAGCATCCGACACGATCACCAGAACGCGGGAACACCATGAGTTACGGATGGACCGGACAACACACCGGACTCACCCCAAAGCAACGATCCGAAGCACTCGCTAGAGACGGCCACACTTGCCGACACTGCGGAGCCCCCGCCACCGAGGTAGACCACATCGTCAACCTCGCCCAAGGCGGCACACACGAACCGCAAAACCTCCAAGCACTATGCCCCCCATGCCACCGCGCCAAGACCGAGACAGAAGCACTCGCAGCCCGAAAGGCAGCCCTCGCCGCCCGATACCATCCACGCGAAACACACCCGGGTCTCGCGATTTAGTGTGCATCTAATCTGACAGATTAAATACCGAATTCTTCGTAAATTTTCCTCGCAAAAAATTTTAGTTTGGGGTGGGGATAGGCCCCTCCCCCCGCCCTCGGGAAGCCCCCACGGCATAGGCGCTA
>NZ_JBSHCV010000022.1:19980-45358 GCF_053615975.1 Dietzia sp. NPDC055877
CCGAGTCGGACCCGGTAGAGCAGCCGGAGTTACCGGAGTTGATGCCTGACGGTGAGCCGTGGCCTGAGCAGACGGCCCTGTGGTGGCGGATGTGGGGTGAGGATCCCCTGTCTGCCGAGTTCCGTTCGACGGATTGGTCGGAGCTTCTGGACACTGCGGTGATTCATGGTCGGTATTGGTCTGGTGAGATCAAGCTTGCTGGGGAGCTGCGGTTGCGGACGGGCAAGTTTGGGGCGACGGCTGAGGACCGGGCACGTCTGCGGATCCAGTTTGCTGCTGCGGATGAGGCTGAGGACAAGCGGTCTCGGTCGACGTCTGGGGCGGGTTCGTCGTCTCGTGCTCGCCGTGGGGCATTGAAGGCTGTCTGATGGGTTGGAAGCCTTCTGAGCCCGGAGAGGTTCCGACTCTGGGCTGGTATGTGATCGATTGGATCACCGAGATGCTGGCGGCGCCGGCGGTGGACGAGTACCAGCCGTTCATTCCGTATCAGGAGCAGGAGGATTTCATCCTCCGCTGGTATGCGCTGGATCCACGGACTGGACGTTTCGCTTACCGGCGCGGCTTGTATGGCCGTCCCCGTGGTCATGGGAAGTCGCCCCTGCTGGCTGCGTTGTGTGCTGTCGAGGCGCTGGCGGATGTGGTGCCGGATGGTTGGGATGCTGACGGTCAACCGGTCGGTAGGCCGTGGCGGTCGGTGCGTACTCCACTGGTGCAGCTCGCGGCGGTGTCTGAAGAGCAGACCATGAACTCGTGGCAGCCGCTTCTGGAGATGATGCGATCCGGTCCGGTGATGGACGAGTATCCCGGGCTGCAACCGTACGACACTCAGATTGTGCTTCCTCGCGGTCGAATCGAGCAGGTGACAGCGTCGGCGGGCACGATCAAAGGTGCCCCGGCAACGTTCGCGATCCTTGATCAGACTGAGGAGTGGGTTCTTCCGAACCATCATCGGTTGGCGAACAACATGCGGACCAACGTGGTGAAGAACGGCGGGCGGACGCTCGAGTCACCGAACGCCTACATTCCTGGCGATAATTCGGTGGCGGAGAAGGCCGCGGCGTGGTTCGACCTTCAGAACGAAGGCCGCACGAAGGTCAACACGCTGCTGTATGACCATCGTGAGGCGCCGGCCGATACGGACATGTCGGATGAGACATCGCTTGTAGCGGGTCTTCGGTTCTCGTACGGGGACTCCTCGGGGCATCCCGATGGCTGCGTTTTGCATGATCCGCCGTGCCCTCCTGGGCATGTGGACTTGGACGCGATTGTGGCGAAGATCTGGGAACCGGATTCCGATCCACAAGCGTCGAGAAGCGACTTCCTTAACCAGATCACGCACGCGTCGGATTCGTGGATTTCATCCCCGGACTGGCGGGCCGCGGCTAAGCCGGACGAGCTCATCGCGGACGGTGAGCGGATCGTTCTCGGATTCGATGGTTCACGCGGCCGTAACCGGGGCAAGGCCGATGCGACGGCATTGATCGGGTGTCGGGTGCATGACGGTCACCTGTTCGAGATCAGGGTGTGGGAGCAGCCGGACGGGATCGCTGGCCGTGGGTGGGCGCCGAATGCGCTAGAGGTCGACGCGGAAGTGCGTATGGCTTTTGATCGGTGGTCGGTGGTGGGTTTTTATGCGGATCCGTCGGGGTGGGAGACCCACATTGCGGAGTGGGAGGCCCGTTATCGGCGTCGGTTGAAGGTGCAGGCGTCGAGGTCTGAGCCGATCGCTGCGTGGCCGCGGGGTAAGGACACTCGAGCGTCTGACTATGTGGATCAGTTCAGGTCGGCGCTGGTGAATGGCGAGTTGTCGCATGACGGTTCGTCTGCCCTTACCAGGCATGTGTTGAACGCTCGACGGCGGGTCACTGGCCGTGGACGGTATCTGATCTATAAGAAGTTCCCGGATTCGCCGGACAAGATCGACGCTGCGTATGCGGCGGTGATGGCGTGGAAGGCCCGCACCGATGCTCTTTCAGAGGGCGTTGGTGTGTCGCGTCGTAGAACGGCGAACGGCGAGCGTAGAAGGGCGGTGATCGCGTGATCCCCGGATTGTCTGATGACGAGGGTCGGCTCCTGGTGGAGTTGCAGGGTCAACTCGCAAACCTGGCGCCTTACATGAAGCGACAGACTGACTATCTTGAGGGAACCGCCCCCTTGAAGTCTCTTGGCATCGCTACCCCGGCCGAGTTTGAGCGTGTGGGCACTGTGGTGGGTTGGCCTGCGAGGGTGGCTTTGGTGCCTGCTGAGCGGGTGCGGTGGCGTGGCTGGATTGACCATGCGGGGCTCGGGTTGTCTGAGATTGCTCGGGATGCGTTGGTGTCTTTCGAGTTTGCGCAGATGGGCGTGGATGCTGGCGTGTACGGCCAGGGGTACGTCGAGGTGTCGGAGGGTGACGATTTCGAGCCTGACGTGGTTGTTCAGGCGGTCCCGACTCCGGCGACTACCGGGTTGTGGAATGCGCGGAAGCATCGTCTGGATGCTGGGTATTCGACGTGGGATACGCGGGATGGCCGGTTCCAGCGCCTGTTCACCGAACATGACACTGTGACCATTCTCGACGGTGAGATTATTGACCGTTGGGAACATGGGTTCGGTCGTCCGACTCTGGTGAGGCAGGCTAACTCGCCGCGGCCGTCGCGACCGAATGGGCATTCCGACATAGATGCGTACATCCGGTACTACACCGATAACGCGGTGCGCACCATTCTGGGGATGGAGGTGTCGCGGGAGTTCTACATCAATCCGCAGCGGTACGCGATCAACATGGAGCCTGAGGATTTCGGGATTGATCCGGATGCTCCGCCGGCGGTTCGCCGGATGCAGGGGTGGTCTGCTGCGGCTGGCGCGATGCTGGTGGCTCCTCCCAATGAGGACGGGGAGAAGGTTCAGCTCGGGCAGTTTCAGTCTGAGGGGCCGGGCGCGTTCTGGGAGTCGGTGCGGTACTTGGCCGAGTTGACGGAGAAGCACGCTGGTCTCCCGTTGGGGTATCTGGGGTTCTCGAAGGATAACCCGTCGTCGGCTGATGCGATCCGTGCGACTGAGTGGAATCTCGTGCAGAAGTGTCGCGCCCGTCTGGATATGGGGTCGTGGGCGTCCCGGGAGGTGGCATTGCTGTCGCTACTGGTCCGTGATGGTGACGTGGACAGTGACGCGTTCCGTGGGGTGTCTACCCAGTGGGAGGACGTAGAGACACCGACACGTTCGGCGGCTGCGGATTCGGCGATGAAGCTGACTGCTTCGGGGATTCTCCCGGCTGGCTCTCAGGTGACTCAGGACATGGTCGGTTTGTCGGATCAGCAGCAGGAGATTCTGAGGGCTGAGCAGCGGTCGGCGATGGCACGTCAGGTGGTTGATGCGGTCCAAGACGGCGGATCTGAGGTGCAGCGTGTCGAGGAATTGAAGACGGCATTTGAGGCATTGGAGCGGGCGCAGGCTGCTGGGGTGGATCGTGAATACGCGGCTCGGCTGATCGGTCTGGACGGGGTCCAGTTTGGGCCTGAGGCTGCGTAGTGGATCCTCGGGTGTTGCGGGCGTACCAGGAGGCGCTGGCGCAGTTGGTGTCGGCGTCGGATCGTGCGACCGCCACATTGTTCGGCCGTTTGGTGCGGTCTGCGGATCCGGTAGAGGTTCGTGAGGCGCTCGAGCTCGCGGTGCCGGAGTTGGTGGAGCGGTACGGGCGGGTGGCTGGCGAGTTGTCGGCTGAGTGGTTCACCGCCCTGGACCCATCGGACGGGTTCCGGCCTACGTTGCCGCCGCCGGCCCCTCCGGCGCAGGCTGCTAGGTCTGCGGCGTGGGCTGTTCAGCCAGTCTTTGATGGCGCCCCTGCTGTCGCGTTGTCGCGTCTGTCTGGGTCTACTGAGCGTCTTGTGCGGCAAGCGGCCCGGCAGACGATAGTCCACAACTCGGAGCGACTTGGAGTGCCGTTCGCTCGGGTTGCTCGGGCTGAAGCGTGCGGGTTCTGTCGAATGCTTGCGTCTCGCGGGTTCGTTTATGCCGATGACGAAGTTGCTGGCGGCGTTACGGGGGTTGCTTACCACGACGTGTGCCGGTGCGTGGCCCTGCCGAAGCGGCGCGGCATCACTGAGGAAGACGTGCCGAATCTTGAACGTTTCCGCGACCAGTACCTCGAGGCCCGGTCGGGTATCGCGAATACGACGAGCAAGGACGCTCTTCGGGAGATCCTCTCGAATATGAGCGCCGCTCACTAAGACTTCCGCCGCAACGGCGGGGAACCAAGAAGAACGAAAGCCTCCCAACCCCTTGGGGGGCTTTTCTCATGCCCGGAACGGGCGGATGGGGGAAGTGGAAGTGCACAAGCTAAAGCCGTGGCTGCGGTTCGTTGAGGGTGACGAGGGCGGGTCCGCAACGGACACCACCAGCACCGACGGCGACACCGATGTCCAGGAAGGCCAGTCAGATGATGACTCGGACGTGGACTGGAAAGCCAAGTACGAGGCCATGCGGTCCGAGATGCGGAAGCAGGAAGACCGCGCCAAGGCGAACAAGGATGCCGCGGAGAAGCTGAAGCAACTGGAAGAAGCGGGCAAGTCGGATGACCAGAAGGTGTCCGAGGAGCTCGCGGAAGCCCAGAAGGCTGCAGCCGATGCGCAGCTCGAGGTTCGCCGGTATCGGATGGCTGCGAAGTACGGGCTCACCGACGAGCAGGCCGACCTGTACCTCACCGACTCTGATGAGGAGCGGATGGAGGAGCAGGCCAAGGGACTGTCTGAGATGGCAGGCAAGAAGCCGAAGCGTCGTGATCTTGGCGACGGCAGGGATCGCACTCCCCCGGCCCCCACATTGAAGTCTGGCGCGGACCTTTGGGACCGCGTCAAAGCCAACAACTACTGAGGAGTAGATATGCAGCTGGGCGTTCGTTCCAGTGGCGGCGGTTTCACGTCGCCGGGCTGGCTTGGTTCCGCGCACGGGACCGAGTCCGCTGCCACCGTCACCATTGACGGTGCTTCCCTGTCCGCGTTCGACAAGGTGATCCCGTCGGGGATCCCGCTCAAGGCCAGTGGCGGCAAGTACGTGCCCGTCACCGCTGCGGGTGACACTCTCGCTGGTTTCCTGCTGACCCGCCAGGACTTCGACGGCACCGGCGATGTGGTGGCGCCGATGATCGAGCGCGGCAAGGTCCGCGTGGATCGTCTCCCCGAGGAGGCGTTCGACGTGACCACGCTCGAAGCCACGAATCCGCTGTTCATCATCGAGGGGGCGTAACCAATGGAACTGATCACTGATTTCGCCACCCCTGTCGAGCTGACCGGTGCGGCCCGCGCTTCGCTGGCTGACTACGAGGTCGCGAACGGCACGCTGGCGCAGTTCCTGCCGAACATCACCAGCGAGTCCCGCATCGCGAAGTTCTCCATCGCCGCGACTGGTCTGGCTGAGGCCGCGGACTACCGTTCGTGGGACGCTGAGGCGTCCATCGGTTTCGGTGCTGAGGGCGACGGTTCGGGCCTGGCTGAGCTTCCCCCGGTGTCGCAGAAGCTGCGCATCTCGGAGCTCGACACTGTCGACTCGAGTGTGTCTTCTGCCCCGGAGTGGAAGCGCAACATCGCGGTGAAGAAGGCCGCTGAGGCTTCTCGTGCGATTGCTGACCGTGTCGAGTTCGCTCGCGGTCAGGCTCTGCAGAACGGCAAGGTCGTCATCGCTGATCGCGGGTTCTCTGCGACGGTCGATTTCGATCGGCCGGCTGAGCTGACCGCTACGGCGGGCACGCTTCTGACGGCGCCGGATGCGGACCTGTTCGAGATTCTCGATGCCGCTGTGTCGGTGTTCGAGGACGCCAATGGGGGTGCGGCGCCGGCTCAGGCGATCGTGTCTCGGAAGGTGATCTCGCTGGCACTGAAGTCGGCCGCGGTCATCGCGACTGTGGACGGTCAGGGGTCGACTGCTCGCCGGGTGTCGATCGATGCGCTCAACTCTTCGCTCGCGGAGAACGGTCTGCCGACCCTCGTGGGGTACAACCGTCGCATCAACAAGGGCGGCACCCTGACCCGCGTCCTCGACGAGACTCTGGCGGTTCTGGTCGCGGAGGATGCCGGTCGTACGGTGTTCGGTCCGACTGCTGAGGCGAACGAGCCCGGCTACGGTCTCGCCGCCGAGGATCGTCCCGGTATCGCTGTCGGCGCGTACAAGACCAACGATCCGATCGCGACGTGGGTGAAGGCCGCTGCTACGGCGCTGCCGATCCTGGCGAACGGTTCACGGACGATGTCGCTGAAGGTGCTGTGATGCGCCGGCTCTCGACTGACTTCGAGGGCGTTGTGCTGACCGCTCAGGGTCCGATCTACCCCGGCGGGGACATCCCTGCCGGGGTGGAGGTCGGTTCTCATGTCCCGGTGGAGGAGGTGGACGGTGGCAAGCCTGCTCGAGGTGGACGATCTGGTGCAGCTCGATCCGACCGTGGACGTAAGTCAGGCGGCGGCGCTGATCGGGCACGCGGAGGCGCTGGCGCTGGCGACGGCCCCGTGCCTGACTGACCCCGATTTCTCGGGTGGTGCCGCGGTGCGGGCGATCCTCGCGGGTGCGGTGCTGCGGTGGTATCACGCCGGTAACGGCATGGTGACCACCCAGTCTGCGGGACCGTTTTCGCAGACGGTGGATTCTTCTGCGAAGCGGTTCTTGTTCTGGCCGTCTGAGTTGAAGGCGCTTCGGCAGTTGTGTGGCGGAGGGCGTTCTCGGGCGTTCTCTGTGTCGATGGTGCCGTGATGTTCCAGTGCTCTCAGCCGGTGACACGCCATCGGGCGGGCGGGACCGTAACGGATCCATTCGGCAACGAGGTGCCCGGTGAGCCAGTCGCCGAAACGGTGAAGGTGTTCGCCTGGTGGATCGGCCAATCTTCCGAACCGGGGCTCGCTGGGCATGTGGAGCGGGTCGACTCGGATGCCACGATGTTCGCCCCCACTGGGGAGTTCACATCGTCGGATGAGGTCCACCTCCCCGATGTCGGGCGGTTCCGCGTGATGGGCCGCCCGGGGAACTGGGACCACAACCCGTGGTGGACGCCGGGACTCGAGCAGGTTGATCTGAAACTGTCGGAGGGTTGACATGCGTATCGACTGGCTAGGCAACAAGGGATTCCGGGAACTCCGCACTTCGGCTGGGGCTCATGCCTTGGTGGAGGCGGAGGCTGAGAAGGTGCTGGCTCGTGCCCAGTCGGGTGCAGGCCGGTCCCAGTTCGGCATGAAGTCCACGCCGGGACGCAATCGTGCTGGCGCGATTGTGTTCACGGCCAACCCGGCGGCGATGGTCCGGAATACGAAGCACAACACACTCGTCCGGGCTCTTTACGGTGGGTGAGCTTCTGGTGGCTCCGTCTGCGCTCCTGGTGGCGGTGACGGTGCTACGTGACGGGTTGGCGGCGCATGATCCGCAGCCGGTGTCGACCAGGGTTCCAGCGCAACGCAAACCCCGGTTCGTCACCGTCACCAGGGCGGGCGGTTCGATGCCTAACCCGTTCACCGAGTCAATCGTTCTTATCGTGCAGGCGTGGGACGACGACACCGTTCTCGGTGAATCACGTGCAGAGCAGACCTCGAACCTGTGCGCAGGACTGCTGCGTGCATCGTCAGGCACCCGCGTCGCGGGAGCGAAGATCCGACATTGGGAACCGAACGCGCTGCCGTCGTGGTTCCCAGACGATTCCGGGATCCCCCGGTTCCAGTTCACAGGCGAACTCCGTCTGGCGTTGAACAAGCAGTAACAGCACGACCTTCTCTCACGCAGGCCCGGTCCACGAGTTGCCTGAGAGGGGCACAATCATGGCGAACAACACCGCCAATATCACTTCCACGAACCCGGCTGACGGTGGCGAGTTCTACCGGGCACCGCTCGGGTCGACCCTTCCGACCGACGCAATCGCTGATCTGGATGCGGGATTCAACGGTCTCGGGTTCACCGGCGAGGACGGTTTCGTCGTCTCGCAGAACCGGTCGACGGAGGACAAGCGGGCATACGGCGGTGACGTCGTCTACAGCCTGCAGACCGAGTACGGCGTCTCTGTGCAGGTGACGGTGTACGAGTCGCAGAACGCCGAGGTGCTCAAGACCGTGTTCGGTGACGACAACGTCACCGTCGCTGGTGGCAACACCACGGTCAAGTACAACAAGAAGCGCCTTCCCCGTTCGGTGTTCGTGTCCGATCACGTCACGGATCAGGGTCTGCTGCGTCAGGTCATTCCTGTCGGTCAGGTGACTGAGGTTGGCGACATCACCCTGGTCCACACCGACATCCTCATGTACCAGCTGACGATCACGGCGTACCCGGACGCGAACGGTGACTACATGCTCGAGTACCGGACCGTCGATGCCGAGGAGCCCCCGGTCGGCGGCTAATTGTTCTCGCCCCGGTGGTGGTGATTGTTCACCCCCTTGGACCGGGCCTGCCCATCACCGGGGCGGGCTTTCTTGAACGCTGAGCGTTTAGGCCCGGTCGCACCCATTAACTTCCCGAAAGGCCCGGTCCAATGACTGATTTCTTCCTTCGCGTAGATCGTCCCGAGAACCGCCACACGTGGCGATTCCTTGACTCAGACGCCGACGGCGCCGACACCATGCAGACGATCTCCATCCCACACCGCGAGTGGCTGTCGACGGCCACCTTCGACAAGGTCAACGAGTTCGCCGAGAAGAACCCGAACGCGCTGCCCGGGGAGCTGATCGAGCACATCATCTCCATCGAAGACCCGGAAGCCCACAAGTGGATCAAGGCCAATCGCAAGAAGATGCCCCTCGGCGCGCTCAAGGTCATGTGGGACGAGTTCAACAGTGAGCGCGAGATGTCGCAGGGGGAATCGGCAGCCTCCTCCAATTCGTAAACCGGTACGGGTTCGAGGAGGCGCTACGCGCCGACATGATGCGTGACGGCCTATCGCTTGACGATTTGGGTCGCCAATTTTCGTGGGTCGATCTTCGGTCCTACATCAAGTGGGCACGCCCTGATTCGGCGTTGGCCTACGTGTACAAGAATCCGCCGGTCGACCCGGCGACTGTGCCGACGCAGGGCACGTTGACGTCGATCAAGGACCGTCTCGCCCAGAAACGCGCCGAACTGGCCGGCGCTGGCTCTGAGGTCGTGTCCCACAACCGTCGAGACCGTAAACGGTCCGCATCATAGGAGGTCTCGAGTGGCTGAACTGGCGACGGCGTGGGTGAGTCTGCGCGTTTCCACGCAGGGGATGCAGGGTCAGGTCCGTAAAGAGCTGACCGGTATCGAAGCCGATGCGCAGAAGACCGGCCAGAACATGGGATCTAAGATCTCCTCGGGTATCGGCTCGGTGCTCAAGAAGACCGCTGTCGGTGTTGGTGTCGCTGGTGGTGCGGCACTTGCGGCTGGCATCGGACGCGGAATCGGCCGGCTCAACTCGATCGAGCAGGCTGAGGCGAAACTGTCCGGGCTGGGCAATAGCGCCGCCGATGTCAGCAGCATCCTCGAGAATTCGCTTAACTCCGTTAAGGGGACCGCTTACGGCCTGGATGAGGCCGCGACGATCGCCGCGTCTGCTGTCGCGGCGGGAGTGAAGCCCGGTAAAGACCTGGAGCGCACTCTCAAGCTGACTGGTGACGCTGCGGCGATCGCGGGGACTGAACTCAGTGACATGGGTTCGATCGTCAACAAGGTCGCCACGTCCGACATGATGCAGATGGATGTCGCGAACCAGTTGATGGACGCGGGCATCCCGATCTTGCAGATGGTTGCGGCGGAGATGGGTGTCACCGCTGAGGAGGCACGCAAACTCGCTTCCGACGGCAAGATCTCGTTCGAGATTTTCCAGAACGCTCTCGAGCAGGGTGTTGGTGGCGCTGCCCTAAAGATGGGCGACACCACCCAGGGCGCGTTCAAGAACATGGGGGCGGCTGCTGGCCGTCTTGGTGCGACGCTTGCTGGACCGTTTTTCGATCAGGCTGGTGGGACGTTCCGTGGGATCACGGATCTGCTGGATGATCTGAATGGTTCGGCGGGGCCGGCGATGGAGCAGGTCGCGGCGTGGCTTGAGCGTGCTGGCGGGGCTGCGTCGGATGCGTTCGCTAGGTTCCGGGAGTCCGAGTTCGCCCGGGATGCGATGTCTGATCTGGGCGGTATTTTTCGGTCGTTGGCGGGTACTGCGTCGGATGTGTGGCCGTCGCTGCAGAAGATCGCTGGGGCGCTCGCTGAGGCGTCGGCGGCTCTTGGAGTGTCGGCTTGGGACGCCTTCGTGGTGGCGCTCGAAGTGGGGGCTGGGGTGTTGCAGTCGCTCACCGGGCCGCTCGAGTTGGTCGCCAACCTTATGGATGCGCAGCCGGGCCTAGTGACGGCTGCCGTTGCCGGATGGATGGCTTTCCGTACAGTGCCGCGGATGGTCGGCGGGGTGTCTACTGCTGTCGAGTCCCTCGGTGACAAAATGAGGCCGTTGCGAGAGTCATTCACTGGGTTCGGCGACCAGATGCGTCTCCAGACTCACCTTGCGGGGATGCAGGGCGAGTCGCTGTCGAAGACCGGTGCGGCGATGGCGGTGCTGCAGACGCACACGTCCAAGCTCAGTGGGTCGATGACGAAGCTTGTCGACGCGATGGGTGGTCCGCTGGGGGCTGGTCTGACGGCGGCGGCTATCGGGTTCGCGGCAGTGTCTGCTGCCTCGCAGAACGCGAAAGCTCACCAGGATGCGTTGAGGCAGTCGTCGGAGCGTCTGGCGGAGTCTCAGCAGGAGGTGGCCGAGGCGCTGCAGGCTGCGTCTGGCGAGCTGAACTCTGATGTGTGGGAGGCGCTTACTGCTCAGGTTGATGGTGCGCGAGGTTCGATGGAGTCTCTGGCTGCGACGTCGCCTGGACTGATGGCTCAGATGGGTGCTGGTCTTATGGACCTCAACCCGCTGGGTATTGCGTATAAGGGTTTAACGCAAGGCGTTGACGGTTTGACGACCTCTCAGATCGGTTTGGCTCGGGAGACGAAGTTCACCGCGGCGGAGAACGAGAAGGCGGCTGACACCCTTTCCAATCTTGGGCTGTCTAACGAGCAGTTGGCGTCTCGTCTTTACGGTTCACAGGTCGGGTTCGAGCATCTGCGGTCGAGTATTGACGGGTCGACTGAGGGTGGCCGTTTGGCTCTTGACATGTTGTCGGGGCTGCGGTCTGAATTCGAGTCACAGCAGGCGATTGTGGAGTCTGTCGGCCCGGAGTACCTGAATCTGCAGGATGCGCTTGGTGTCCTCGCGGATAGCGCCGCGGGCGCGGACGCGAAGTTGGCTGCAATGCTGACGACGCTGGAGATACTTGGCGAGATAAATGTGTCTGCTGCGGAGCAGGCGGCTCTCGTTGCGAAGTCGATCGATGGCGTGGGTGATGCGCTGGGTAAGTCGACGGTGGCTGCCGACGAGTTCGATCGGGCGTTCCAGAATGCAGACGGCTCGTTGAACACGATGAACTCGAACACTCTGCCACTGTTTGACTCATTGACGGGTCTTCGTGATCGGATGATCGCGACAGCTAACTCGGGTGGCGATGTTCGCGCGACGTTCGCGGAGATTCAGCCTGAGTTGCAGGCGCTCGGGCAGCAGGCACGTGATCGTGGACTCGATTGGGACGGTTTGCTCGGGTCGATGGCTCTCACCCCTGAGGGCATCGAGACGATGCTGACGGTCACCGGCCTGGAGGCTGCGGAACGGGATCTGGTCGCTGTTCAGAACAAGATTGAGGGCCTGCCCGACGGCGCGGAAACTCGGGTCAAGCTCGAGGGCGGCCAGGAATCGGTAGACGAGCTCGAGCGACTCGGGTTTAAGGTGACCGAGTTCGATGGCAAGACGGCTTTCGTCAAGGTCGAATCTGCCGAGGCCCAGCAGAAGCTGAACGATGTCATCGGACGAATGTCCACGGTCGAGAACACCACAGCGATCGCCGACATCATGGCGGCTAACGGACAGGCTGAGGGTGCGATTGGTCAGACAATGGGGGGCCTGATTGGGCTCGACAACAAGTCGTCGATGTCGGACATTCTTGCGGTCAACGGTGATGCTGAGGGCAAGATCTGGCAAACCCACGGCGGGCTGACCACACTCGATGCCACGAACCCGCTGTCGGTAATCGCAGCCGAGAATGGGCAGGCGCAAGGCGCGATCGGGTCGACTCAGGGTGGCCTGGACCGACTTGGGAACACGAACCCGGAGTCGAAGGTGCGGGCCGACAACTCGCAGGCGGAGAGCGCGATCAGTGCGGCGACTGGCTGGCTGAACGCGATCCCCCATGTGAAGACGACCCAGGTCATCTTCAACGCTGTATATCGCGGGTTCCGCAACCTGATGGGCGGGGATGGCGAGCAGCACGGCGGCGCGTGGAACGGCGCCCAGGCGCTACGACGGTTCGCCACGGGTGGGCATTCCGGCTACCGCCTCCCCACCACCGGCCCCGGAACTGACGAGGTCGACGGGTTCCTCGCATTCAACTCCCAGGGCATCCCCGCCGCCCGACTGGACGCTGGCGAGTGGATCATCAACGGCCGCTCGTCGGAGAAGTACAACCGCGAGCTCGCACAGATCAACGCGGGAACGTTCCCGAAGCTCCCCGGGTACAAGGATGGCGGCCGGGCCGACGCAAAGGAACTGCTGGACTTCGTTCACGGTCGCGGCGGGCACGGCCAGTCCCAGCCCTTGGAGGGCGCACCGTACGTGTGGGGAGGCGTCAACTGGGGCGACTGCTCCGGGGCGATGTCGGCGATCGCTCGGTTCGCTGTGGGGATCGCTCCGTTCGCTGCACGGTTCGCGACCGGCAACATGGGTGCCGCACTCCGCGAGCTAGGTTTCCTGACTGGTCGCGGCGGTGACGGTGACCTGCGGTTCGGGTGGAAGAACGGCGGACCCGGCGGCGGCCACACGTCCGGAACTCTTCCCGATGGCACGAACGTCGAGATGGGCGGTGGCCGCGGCAACGGGCAGATCGGCGGAAGCGCTGCCCCCGCAAGCCATTCTCAGTACACCGATCACGCGCATCTGCCGGTGCACACTTACCAGTTTGATCGGGTGGAAGGCCTTGAGGGGTTGATGCCTCCCGGGGCGTCTACGACGTGGGCTGGCATGGCCGGCACCGCCGGGACGAGCGGCACCACCAGCCCGGGCTTGTACAAGTCGCCAGGCAACTCCGGTCAGGTCGACAAGAACCAGCCGCGAACGTGGTCCGACATGGCCGCTGGCGCGGTGTCGGCGCTGGTCGGTGGGCAGGTTGAGGATGCTCTCGGTGTGTTCGGTGTGCCGAACCAGTTGCCGCCGATCGTGCAGGCGTGGCAGATGCTGAACGAGAAGCCCGGTGGCGGGCCGTCGGATTGGGATCTGTCGACTGCTGCAGCTGAGGTAAAGCGGCTGGATGCGGCGATCAAGATCCGTGAGCAGGTCACCGGCGAGGCTGCCAAGGCGTTGTCGGCGATGAACGGCAATGGCGTTGGGAACGCACTGCCGGCCGCGGTGAGGTCTGCTGAGTCCGAGCTGGACAAGCAGCTGCTCGAGTTGGAGTCGGATCGTCTCAGCTATGAGCGTGCACAGGATCGGCTGAGGTCGCTTCTTGGTGCTCGGGCGGCGGCGGTGGCGGAGAAGGATCTGACGTCCGCGTCGTCTGCTTCGGATCTGGCGTCGTCGTTGGCGCCGGATGTGTCGATGCCTGACGAGCTGATGCGCGAGTTGAAGGTCACGTATGACCCGGCTGGTGGTGCGGAGCAGTGGCGTCCGATGGTGATCGCGGCGTTGAAGCGGAACGGTTTCGCGGCGACGCAGCGTGAGCAGGATCTGATGATTGCGCAGATCCAGTCGGAGTCGGGCGGCAATCCGTCGATTGTGCAGCAGGTGCAGGACGTCAACTCTGGCGGCAATGAGGCTCAGGGGCTGCTGCAGGTGATTCCTGGGACGTTCGCTGCGCATCGCGACCCGGAGTTGCCGAATGATCGCACGGATCCGTGGGCGAACATGAATGCCGCTCTGCGCTACTACAAGTCCCGCTATGGCATGGATTTGGGCGCTATGTGGGGCAAGGGGCACGGCTACAACCTGGGTGGCTGGATTTCCGGGCAGGGAACGAAGGATTCGGTCCCTCTGGTGGGTGCGCCGGGTGAGTTCATTGTGAACCGTCGTGCGGCTGCGGAGAACCGTGAGGAGTTGGAGGCGATGAACTCCGGCCGGTCGGTGCCGTCTCGTGGCGGGTCGGTGACCTACAACATTCACACGTTCGATCTGGATGAGGCGATGCGCGAGTTGTCGCGTCGTGAGGCGCAGCACGCACAGACGCACCTGGGGGCGCGATGAGTTACGCAGATCTGGCCCGCATCGAGGTTGAGGGTGTTGATGGGTCGACGTGGGTGCTGAATGGCCCCGGCGCGGGACGTGAGGGTGTGCATCTGGGCGAGTCCCCTGATGGGATTTATGACGCCCCGGTGCGCACACTGTGGCAGCAGGGCGCGTTCCAGGAGGGTGCGACGGCGAACGGTGCCCGGTGGGATGCGCGGGATGTTGTGTTCACGGCGATGATCCAGGGGGTTTCTGGCCGGTCGTGGCAGGACGTGGATTCGCAGTGGCGGCGGGCGTGGTCCTATACGGCGGATTCTGTTCTGCGTGTGACCACCCCGTCGGGTACTCGTGAACTCAAGTTGCGGATGTTTGAGGCACCGAAGTTCACCCCGGATGTTGATCCGCGGGTGAATGATTTCGGTGAGGTGGTGATGACGTGCCGTGCTGGTGACCCGTTCTGGCGGGAGCAGCCGGACAAGCAGGCGGTCACCGCATCTGGGGCGTCTGGGACTGAGTATCTGCGGGTGGTGAATCCGACGGATAAGGACATGTGGCTGCGGTGGGTGTTGTCCGCGGGTTCTCGGTGGACGGTGCCGGATTTCGATTTCGCTGGCGGAACTCGCACGGTCACTATGCCCACCTCGTATACGTCACGTGACGTGCTGATTGATACGCACCCGTTGCGGGAGCAGGTCGTGGTTGTGGGGTGGGCGAACGCGTGGGAGGCGATGGGTGGGGTGCAGTTGCTGCATCCGGTGCCGGCGTACACCCCACCTACTGATGTGCCGGTGTCGTGGGCCGGTAGTGGAGGGTCGTTGATGCTTGTGCAGGATCGTCGTTGGTCGCGCCCGTGGGGGCTGGAGTGACTGCCCCGACGCAGAGTGTGCAGGACACGCTTGATGGGATTCTGGCGGCTACTGAGGCCGATCAGGCGGCCCGTGCTCAGCGCCGGGTCGAGCCTGCTCTGGTCAGGTTGTGGGACGGTGACTGGAAACTCCGGGGCCGGGTGTCGGGTGAGATCAAGGCCGAGTTCCGGTGGGTGCTCAACAACACCGGGACCGGGACGATCACCCTGCCGGCGGATCACTACCTCGCGAAGTGGGCCGCCGACACCAACAGTCGCGGCGTGAAGAACGTCCACATCACCGTCGACAAGGACGGCGCCCGCTGGGGTGGCCGCATGTCCGGGGTGTCGGTGCGGAAGAAGGACAACGGGGACCGTGAGGTCGAGATCAAGTTCCTTGATTTCATGGAGGATCTGAAGCACATCCGTGTGTGGGCGAACCCTGTTCTTCCGGCGGCGATCCAGTTCCCGCGGGCATTCACGTTGGCTGGTCCGTCGATTTGGGCGTTGAAGCTGGCGCTGTTTCTGAATCTGATGCGGAACCAGAACAGCCTGTTCACCCTGCCGGATAACCCGCTGGATTTCTCCCAGTGGACCGGGAATCTGAACATGGCGAACTGGCCCGTCAGTATGCGGGGGCAGTCACTGTTGGGTGATTCGTCGCCGCATTGTGTTGTCTCGTCGCGGTTCAAGACGTGGCATGATCTCGCGGCCCCGATCCTCGCGGACGCGCAGTTGTGCGTCACGTACGAGATCTACCTGCCCGGGGATCCTCAGCCGTGGCCCGGGTATACGCCGCGTGTCGGTCAGGTCATCTACGACATCGTGGACAAGTCCGGCTGGTGGGGTTCCACTGGTACGGGCGGCAATATTCTGCACGGGATTGCTCGTACGGCGATGCAGCTGCTCGACAACGGTGTGGACATGGACCGCACTG
Source organism: Dietzia sp. NPDC055877 (assembly GCF_053615975.1). Lineage (NCBI taxonomy): Bacteria > Bacillati > Actinomycetota > Actinomycetes > Mycobacteriales > Dietziaceae > Dietzia > Dietzia sp. NPDC055877. The sequence goes on from NZ_JBSHCV010000022.1 coordinate 36,007, forward strand.
TTGTCAGTGATCCGAACTCGCCTGACTTCCGTGGGAACGACTGGCTTGGTACTGCTCCGGGTGCTCCGTGGGTGGTGTTGCGTGAGGGTGATCTGACGGGGATCCAGTCGTCGGAGTTCACGTATCAGCCTGCTACGGATGTGCAGGTTGTGGTGGGTGGGCATTCGATGCCCGGGGTGAACGAGATCATCTCGTCCGCGATCCAGCTTGCGGGCGACCTCGCCAGTTCCACGTTCATCGGCCCGAACATCAACCTGGGTCAGGTGGCGGACACCCTGCTGCAGCCATTGTACACGGACACGCTGTTGGCGTGGATGGCGTTCAAGTCCACCCGCAGGGCGCAGGAGTTGGGCTGGTCTCACTACTTCGAGTACATGCCCGGCAACGCTGACCGCGCATACACCCTCTCGAGTCTGATGGCGATCCGTCGTGGCTGGTGGGAGACCCGGGAGCGGGTGGGTCATCACGTGAAGATCGCTGATGGTGCCCCGTACACGATCGGCGCGAACGGTCGCGGGCACTTCTTCATCGGTGATCGGATCGCGACTACTCACCCGCTGGTGGCGGACAAGTTGGTGGTGGAGCAGGTGACCGAGTTGGACCTGTCATGGGACCGCACTTCGTTCGGGTGGGATGTGACGGTCGGGTCGTTGGCGCGTACTGAGTCTGGTCTGGATCAGGTGGTGCGTCAGGTGTCTCAGGGCGTGTCTGCACTGCAAGAACTGGGGGTTCTGTAGATGAGCGATTGGCGTGATTTCAAGTCGGTGCGGGTGGCGGATCAGGAGTGGATGGCGTTCACCGATTCCGCGGCGCAGTTCATTCACCGCCAGGTGGTCGAGCTCGGCTACGTCCATGACCCCGATTCACAGTCGCACTACTTCGCCCGCCCTGACGGGGCTGAGGGGCAGATGGGTGGTCTGGTGATGCGGTGGACCGCTGTTGGTGAGGATCATCATGTCGCTGATCTGGCCGTCCCTGACATCTCTGGTTTGTCGCTTAGGCAGAAGACGGACCTGCTGTCCCAGTTGGAGCGCGACGGTATCGGCGGGGTTGGTGGTCCTGGCCCTGCTGAGGTGTCTGACGCTTCTGTGGGGTCGGCTGTGCTGCCCGGGGCGCGGTTCACGCTCGACGGCAAGGTCCGTGAGGTTGTGGAGTCGCAGGGTGACTGGGTGAAGGTCACGGATCCTGAGACCGGCCGGGTGTCGCGGATGAAGCGTTCCACTTTGGATGGGTGGGAGGTGCTGTGACTTCTCCGGGTGGTGATGTGCCAGAGGGCGCCTATGTCGGTACGGCGGGGCAGTCGAACTCGATCGGCCGCCTGTCCGACATTTCGGAGGCGTCCGCGAAGTCGATGATGCAGGGTGCGGCGGCACCGTCGTTCAATCGGCAGCGTGATGCGGCGTGGGGTGTTTTCAACGACATCGCGTACGCGATCACTGGTGTGCAGGTTGATGAGAATGGGAACCCGATTACCCATATTCAGGATTGGGCGACGAAGGATCTGCACAACCTGGGTGAGGTGATCCAGGATTATGGGTCGGCGATTGAGGATCTTGGTAAGGATCGGGTGATGCCGTGGGCGGTGCCTACGGTGGCTCCGTTGTCGGAGTCGCTTAACAGGCGTGCGGATGCGACGTTCCAGTTGCAGGGGTTCATGTCGCTGGCGAATCCAATGACTGGCCGGGCCGAACACGCAGGACGACAGGGCAGTGACACTGCCTACTACCACGATCACGCAGTCGGTACCTACCGCGTGGATACCCGCCTCGCTGAGGGCTGGGTCGAGGGCAACCGCACCTATCTGGCGTTCATCACCCCCAGCGTGACCCGCCTGTACAACGGTATCGACTTCATGGTCGGCGCCACCACCGGCACCCCCGCAGTGCTGGACTTCGCCCTGTTCCGCACCGACGAGAACCGGCAGTTGAAGTCCCTGATCGGAGTGCAGCGCGTCCAGCCCGCCGAAGTCGGCAACGGACGACAGGTCATATCCCGCACCATCGAACCCACCCTCGTGCAGCAAGGCGAGTACATCGCCGTCGCGATCCGCCAGTTCGCCACCGGTTCCGTGCGGCCTCTACTCGGCTTGTACGACATCGACCGACCCTTGAAGAACTCGATGTTCCCCCGCAAGATCACCGCACGACGAAACAGCACAGACGCCATCCCAGAAACAATCAACGGCGAAACCGAACTCGACTTCACCGCCGACTGGTTCATCCCCTACATAGAACTATCCGAAGACGTCGGCGTCGACTACCGCGTCTTCAACGAAAACTGGCCCGACGTCGGCGAAGCCCGCCGCCCATGGGTGCGCCTCACCTCCGTCGGCATCCGATCCTCCGGCGGATACACCGCAGCAGGCGGATCAGGTGTCCGCGTCTCCATGTACGACCAACCCCTGTCCACCGACCGCGTACGCATCCGAACCAGCGTCCACAAAGTCCACGACAGCAGCGAACCGACCACGATCATCGTCCGCGGCACCAGCGACCTCCGATCCGGTATCGGACTGCAGGTGATCCCGCACCACGACGGACACAGTGTCGGACGGTACGAGCTCATCTCCTGGTCTAACCAGAACCCGGGCCGAGACTGGATGACAGGCGTCACAGTCCTCCACACGATCAACGTCCGTCCGCAGGCCGGTCACCAGTTGGAGATCGACTACCTCGACGGGCCGGTTACGGTCCGCATCAACGGCACTGAAGTGATCACCGAAAAGCCTGTATCGGGGCAGTCGGGGGCGGCACGCCGGTTCGTGGGGATCCAGCTCGAGCGGACCACAGTCTTTCTGGCCGGGTTCCCGTCTCCGCATCTTGGCCCGTGGTCAGCCCGGGATCTTCCTGAGAGCGACGGGGGCGGGGAGGACGACGAAGAGGATGAGGGTCCCATTGTCGGCGAATAAGGATCGGAGCGTCTCATGGCGATCGTGACTGGCCCTGTGGTGGATGTGTCCGGCACACGCTTGGACGGTGTCTTGTGGGCGCAAACAAGCATGTTCCGCACTGACGGCACGACGGTGATCGCCCCGCAGCGTGTCCCCTGGCCCATCGTCAACGGGGACGTGACCGCTGACCTCGCGCCCGGCCCCGCCATCCTCTCCCTGCAGTTCGACGGCCGCCCCCCACACCGGGCCACAGTAACCATCCCCGACCACGACACCACCCTCGCAGACCTGCTCGGGACGATCGGAGCGCCATGACTGTCATTTCAGGCAACATCGAAGACATCGGCTACCAGCCCCTCTCAGGCACCCTCACTGCTACGTCGGTGGATTTCCGATCCGAGAATGGCGTCCTGGTCGCACCCGAGACACACTCGTGGCCGATCAACGCCGGAAACGTGTCGGCCACTCTCCTACCCGGGCCGGCCCGGTTGACCATCACGGTGGGGACGCACGCCCGCGACACGTGGGATGTCATCGTCCCCGACACTGACGTGACCCTTGCGACGTTGATTGATGATTCGATCGAGTGGGCGCCCCCGATTGTGTCGATCGTGGGTGAGCATCGTCGGGCTGCGGAGGCTGCAGCGGCGCGGGCGGAGCAGGCGGCTACGAATGCTGCGGGTTCTGCGTCGGCGGCGTCGGGTAGCGCGTCTGCTGCTGCTGGTTCGGCGTCTGATGCTGCTGCTAGTGCTGTGTCTGCGTCGTCGTCTGCTGGGGCGGCTGCCGGTTCGGCGTCGGATGCTGCAGGGTCCGCGACCGCGGCGGCAGGGTCAGCGTCTACTGCCGCTGGTAGCGCCACCACCGCTTCGCAGGGCGCCCAGGTCATCACTGACAACCTCACCGCGATCGAGGCGGCGCCGGGACACGCTGCAGCTGCGCAGTCGGCCCGCACTGGTGCTGAGTCTGCCCGGGATGCTGCCGCAGGGTCGGCGACGGCTGCGGCAGATAGCGCTTCAGATGCCGCGGGGTCGGCTACTGCGGCGGGGGCTGCCCGTGATGGGGCGGTGACGGCCCGCACGGGTGCTGAGTCTGCCCGTGACGCTGCCGCGGGGTCGGCAACGGCTGCCGGGTCGGCTAGGGATCAGGCTGTGTCTGCTCGTGACGCTGCTGCGGGTCATGCGGGGTCGGCGTCGTCTCATGCGTCGGCTGCTGCGGGTTCTGCGTCGGCGGCGTCGGGGTCGGAGACCGTGGCTTCGCAGAAGGCGTCAGCGGCTGCGGTGTCGGCGTCTGATGCTGCCGATGCGTTGGCGCAGGTGCTTGTGGAGCTTGCCAACACGCAGGCCTACCAGGATGTGTTGACCGCGATCGGCGACATGTCGTCGGACTGGAACGCCGACATCCAGACGGCGATCGCTTCGCTCGTCGGCCAAGCCCCCGAAACGCTCGACACCCTCGCCGAAGTCGCCGCAGCGTTGGGCAACGATCCGAACTTCGCGACGACGGTGATGGACCTGCTGGGGCAGAAGGTCGGGAACGGTGATCCGCGGTTGTCGGATGCGCGTACCCCGACCGCCCACGACCATCCGATGTCACAGGTGACGGGACTGTCCGACGCGTTGGGCGGTAAGTCGAATGTGGGTCACGGCCATACGTGGGATCAGGTTGGTGAGAAGCCTGGCACGTTCCCGTCAACGATCGCGTTGGTGGCAGGGTTGCAGGCTGCGCTTGATGGGAAGTCGGCGACGGGTCACACGCACACGAAGGCTCAGGTTGGGCTGGGGAACGTCGACAACACGTCGGACGCGGCCAAGCCGGTTTCTACCGCTACGCAGGCGGCGCTCACTCCGCTGCAGAACCGGCTGTCTGTTGCTCCTGCGACGTGGCGGTGGAACGGCACAACCCTGCCCACTGCGGCGTCGCAGGTTCACGCACAGGCGCGGGTGGGGGATTTCATCGTCGCCCCCAACCTGACCACCGATCCCGGCTGGCACCAGATCACAGGAGTCTAGGCATGGCTTTCACTACCGAGTTCGTGATGGGCGCAGGCGGTGGGGTGGAGGAGATCCCCGTCTCCATGTCAGGCGGCGGCGCGGGCACCGTCTACCCACTCACCACCGTCGACGCAGGGGCAGGAGCATTCATCCTCGTAAGCGGGGCCATGACGGGCAGCACGTTTGAAAGTCAACGGCCGCACTTGCAGATCGGAACTCACACCCATACAGATCCGCGCCTTTATCTAACAGGACCGAATGGCTTAGGGATTTGGGCGAAAGCCACCGGCACCGTTCAGGTCGCAGTCTTGTCGCGGGTAACCAGCACCACCACGTTGACGGGCACTGTGTACGTGTCCCGCCTGTAGGTCACTGCCCGCACCCACCCCCGACACCCGTTCGGGGGTTTCGTCGTTCTAGGAGGTTCCCCTGTGAGACGTGCCCTCGCTGTGTGGCTACTCCACCTCGCCGACCGCATCGAAGCCACCGCCTACCTCGTGGACGACCGCGCCTGGACACACCGATGGCCCCACTAACCCGCGCCGCCGCCTGGGCACTCTGGCACACCGCCCGCCTCCACCGCATCACCGTCGGCAGACCCTACGACGCGCCCGTCGGCTGGCAGATCCGATGCCACTGCGGCGACCGATCCAACCGCATCTAGGAGACACCCATGACAAGACAGTGGCCGCTCCCCCGCGGCTTCACCATCACCTCACGGTTCGCCGGCCGCATCAACCCCGTCACAGGCCGACCCGAGAGCCACTCGGGCACCGACTTCGCCGTCCCGGACGGCACCCCGTTCTACGCGTGCGCCGGCGGAACCGTCCAGTACATCGGCCCGGCCACCGGGTACGGGCAGTGGCTCGTCATCGACCACCCGGCCAGCGAGGGCGGTGGTTGCACCGAGTACGGGCACATGTGGGACGCCTACGCGACCGGCCTCAAAGTCGGCGACTGGGTGAACCGGGGGCAGTTGATCGGCTACGTCGGCTCGAACGGCCAGTCCACCGGTCCGCACCTGCATCTGACGGTGTGGGAGTACGGGCACGGTGGCCGACGGATCGACCCGGAGACGTGGCTGGCGGGCGCCGGCTACCCGGGCGAGGCCGTGCCGCCCCCGGCGTCGTCGGCGGGGCCACTGTTCGGTGTCGATGTCTCCGAGCACCAGGACGGCATGAGCCTTCGGCAGGCCAAGGCTGAGGGCATGGAGTACGCGATCATCCGCACCACCGACGGCACTTACCGGGATCGGACGTACCGGTCGCACCTGGACGATGCCGAGTCCGCGGGGATGCTCACCGCCGCCTACCACTACCTGCGAAACCCGAGCGAGGGGACGACGGTGGCGCAGCAGGTCGGCGCCTCGCTCGCCGTGATGGGTAACGCGCGGCGCCCGGTGTGGATCGACGTCGAGACCGACGCAGGTCTGCACGTCGACCACATCCGAGAGTGCAAACGCCTCTACGAGGCCGCTGGTGTGCGGGTTGTCGGCGTGTACTCGTACGTCCCGTACTGGGAAGGGCGGGTTGCGCCGAGCGAGCCGGACAGCCACGAGTTCGGCGCGTTCTGGGTGGCCGCGTACGGGCAGAACCGTCGCGGCACACCACGCGCTCTGTACCCCGGCAACGACCACAGGCAGTGGAACTACCCGCTGGGCAACCAGAAGCCGGCGATCTGGCAGTACGGGTCGAACGCCGAGGTGGCCGGGCGTCTCGTCGACATCAACGCGTTCCGCGGCACACGAAACGAACTCGAGGCTCTGTTCACGGGCCGCACATATGGAGAGGACTGGTTGGCAATGGCATCAGAAGAGGACGTGAGGCGCATCATCCGCGAGGAGATCGCCCCGGTCACACACGACACGAAACGGCTGTGTGTGCAGATGGGCATGGACGCCGACGACGACGGATTCGGCCGGGTGCCCGGCTGGGTCCAGACCGGCCATCGATCTTTCATCGATCTGCTGTCCGCGGTCGCCGCGAAGGTCGGTGTCTCCCGCACCAAGGACACCCTGCCGGCGCTGCCGGCCGGTGCCCGCAATCCGAAGCTGAAGGGCTGAAAGCCATGACGAAGATCGACCCCCGCATCCGCATCACCCTGTACCTTGCCCTGTCCGCTGTCGGTGTCGGACTCGTCACCTGGGGCATCGTCACCCAAGACCTCATCGACGGGATCCTGCCGGTCGTGGCGGGCATCCTCATGGTGTCCGGTGGCGGTGTCGCAACGAAGAACGTGCCCCACGCCCGGGACACCCCACCCGACCTGCGGGAGATTGTGGGCATGGCCCGGGATGGCATCCCCGCGATCCTTGCCGAGGTGCATCGCCTCCGCACCGATGTCGAGCGTCGTGCTGTCCCGCAGTCAGTCGCAGAGCCTGTGCTCGAGTATGTGCCCGAACAGGCGCCGTGGCTCCCCGCCCCGGAGGAGTACGTCGGCGAGCACCGACTCGAGCAGTGATGTCGGACCGGCCCGCGGTGATGGAGTGGGTCGTGGCCCTGGCACTGGCAGTGTTCCATGCCTGCTACGCGCTGCTGATCGTGTGGCACGACACGGACCTGTGGTCGTTGCGCACCTACTCCGCCGCGCTCGCGGTGCCGGGCTCACCGACGACGTGGGCGGTTGTCGCTGCGGCATCAGCGATCCTACTCACCGCCGGCACCGCCACCGGGCGGGAGCGGCTCGTCGCCTACGGGGCCGCGCTCAGCGGCTTGTGGCTCACGTTCTTCGCCCTCATGTTCGCCATCGCCGCCCTCGCCGACCCCACCCCCGTCGCCCAACCTGGAGTCGTCATCTACAGCTGCGTCGCGGTCGTCGCGATCACCCGGGCCGGAACTGCATGGGGGCGACGATGAGAGCATTCGAGCCAACCCACCCGCGTTTACGTGTCGCCGCGCTGGTGGTATTCGGATACGGGGCACTGTCCCGCGGCATCGCCTACATCGACGCACCCCAGACCGGCCTCACTATCTTTGTCGATGCACTAGTTCCGCTGCACGTGTGGGCGGTGGTGTGGATCGCCGCCGGCACTCTCATGATCGCCGGGATCTGGCACCGACTGATTGCCCGTGTAGCTCTCGGGCTGGGTGGCACTCTTTGGGCCGTGTGGGGACTGTCTTATATGGCAGCCACGATCGTGGGTGACTCCAGTCGGGGATGGGTGACAGGGTCACTGATGATCACCCTCGCCGGCGCCATGTACATCTGCGCCGCTCTCGCCGATAGTGCCGGACCTCCACTGGGGCCGGTGATACCCGAGAGGGAGGGGACGGGGTGACGTGGGGGCAGATCGCCGTAGGCGTCACCTCCGCAGTGCTGGTTCTGGCGGGAACGTGGGTGTCGTCCCGGTTCTCCGCCAAGGTCGGCCACCAGGCCAACGAGAACACGCGCCAGGCTAACAGGACCGCGGACTGGGATAGTTTCACCGCGAAACTCGAGCGTGACAACGCCCGTTTGCGGGAGCGGCTGGATGCGGTGGAGTCGAAGTTGGACGAGTTCCGCCGCGAGTTGCGGGATCGTGATTCTAGGATCGATGACTTGTCGGATGATTTGGATGATGCGATTGACCATATTCGGGTGTTGCGGGATGAGTTGTTGCGGCAGGACCCGTCTCTGACGTTGCCGGAGCCTCCGGCGCGTATTGCCCGCCACTTCCAGCCGCCGTGAGTCTGTTTCGTCTCACATTGCACGAATGAGCCCCACCTACCTCACATGAGGCAGGTGGGGCTCGTTTTCGTATTTCAGGGGGGTCACTCTGCGTGCCTCACGTCTCGGATATTCGCTGCGATACGGTCCAGCGTCTGAGCCATATGGATCACCACCCGGCCGAGACCAGCCAAGATCAAGACAGTCAGGCTGCCCCCTGCCGCCATGAAAGATTCCGGTTCACTGTCCATGACGACGAATATCGCGGCGATCGCGAACATTAGCCCTGCCGCGATCATGACCAGGATCATTGCCATGTCGAGAATCTCGAAGCGTTGCTTGTTCTGGGGTTGGGAGCCGGGCGGGGTCCAGGGGCCGGGGTTGGTCATGGCGGGCCTTTCGTAGGGGTGTGAGGGTATTAATATCAGGTGTGTACGACGCTCACGCCGCACATGTCACTTCCAGCTGCAGGTTGGTTCCCATAGCGTGACCGCTCCGCACTCGCGGCACTCGTGCGTTCGGTGGCCTTGCTCGAGGGTGCCGGCGCGTGGCGCGAGCCAGCCGACGAGGACTCGGTTGGGTCCGAGGCGGTGGCCGTTGGGGCAGTGGGTGGGGGCATCTTCGGTCCAGAGCATGGGCTGACTGTAGAACATGCGTGCGACATTCTTTGCCCACATTTTGCCCACATTTGTGGCACTTTCGGACCCCGCGGCACCCCGCCGCACCGATGAACGTGCAGCTCAGGGCGGTATAAGTGCAGGTCGCGGAGCCCCCAGAACTGGTTTCTACCCGGCTGGTCAGGGGTTCGAATCCTCTCGGGGGCGCG
>NZ_JBSHCV010000023.1:0-40120 GCF_053615975.1 Dietzia sp. NPDC055877
CCGCATCAACCAATATCTCTGACCACCCGCATACACAGAAATCTTGACAGGCTCGTCAGTGGTGTGCTCCCTGCCGGACGGAAACCGACGACCTGCAGCGACTACAGGACAAGTACCAGGCGCAAGGGTTCACCAATCTCGGCGTCAACTTGCGCGACCCGAATCGGCAAAAGCCTGTCGACTTCATCAAGGACAACGGGGTCACCTATCCCTCAATTTGGGACCCATCGCAGGCCGCGGTGGCAGCGCTACATGGTTTCCCCACCTCGGTGGTGCCAGCGACACTGATTCTCGACAAACAGCACCGAGTCGCTGCGGTATATCTAGCAGAGGTCACCGACACCCAGTTGGAGCCGGTCATCGAGAGACTGCTGGCCGAGCCTGCTGAAAGCGACGCTGCATGAACACGGTGCTGATCGCGCAATCCATTGGCCAGACGTTCCAACAAACAGCTGCTTCCGGGCCTCTACTTCTCGCGTTGGGAGCATGTGTCCTTGCGGGACTCGTCTCGTTCGCCTCGCCGTGCGTAGTCCCGCTCGTGCCCGGGTATTTGGCATATATGGCCAGCATCGTGGGTGCAGAGCGCCCGGCGGTGACCGTGCAGGCCGCCGAGCAACGCCGCGCCGAAGCCGGCACGCTCACTCTTGAACAGCAGCGTCAGCGGGTGTCATCGCGACGACGAGTCGTCCTCGCCGCGGTGCTATTCGTTGCTGGATTCACGGTGGTCTTCGTGCTGCTGTCGGCGATGGTGCTGGGCACGGTGCAATACCTCGCCCCCCAGCAAGAATTGCTGCAGCGGCTCGGCGGTGTGGTGACCATCTTGATGGGTCTGGTGTTCATCGGGGCCATACCCGCCCTCCAGAGGGACACTCGAATGCAGCCGAAAGCGCTTTCCACCTGGGCGGGCGCGCCGCTACTTGGCGCCGTCTTCGCCCTGGGATGGACGCCGTGTCTCGGACCGACGCTGGCAGCGGCGTTGTCGGTGGCCGCCGGAACCGGACTCGACGCCGCACGCGGAGTACTGCTCATCGTGGCGTACTGCCTGGGGCTCGGACTGCCTTTTATCGTGGTGGCCTTCGGTTCGACGAGAGCCATCCGCACGGTGGGCTGGCTGCAACGACACACGCGAACGATTCAGATCGTCGGCGGCATCATGCTCATTGTCGTCGGAATCTTGCTGCTCAGCGGCATATGGACGCAGTTCGTGTACTGGCTCCGCGACTTCGCCGTCTCAGACACCACTTTGCCGATCTGACAGTGCTCCGATGGTCTCTCCTAACTCGAGTCGAGTCTGTCTGTCCGAAAAGAACCTTGATCGGATCTTGACGAAACGATGACCCAGATCTCGCATTTCGCCCCGCAGAATCGAGATTCTAAGACAGGCAAGGAGTTGAGTCTGATGGGGTGGTTTTACGGTATGAACTGGATCGACATCGTCCTGTTGATCGCGTTCGTACTCGGTTTCTGGGCGATGGTTCTGGCCTTGACGACCAGTCTTTTCGGAGGGCATCGGCACCTACGCGGGTCTCACTCTCCTGCTACTGGGGTCGTCTCTTCCGGTATCTCTTTCGGATCTCACGTAGGGACCGCGACTTCGCGGACCGCCGATCATGATGAACGCTGACGCCACGGGGCGGGCAGGTGCGCTAAGACGTGCGCCGCGCGTGCTGGTCTCCCGCCGGTCTTTCTTGGCCGGATCGCTTCTCGCCGGCGCCGGCGCTCTGACTGCATGCTCTGGTTCCGGAGCAGCCACGGGCAGTCCCGTGGGAGCCTCGTCAGATCTCGTGAGGCGGCTTGAGCAGGAGCGACGCTCCCCCGGCCAAACGGTGGTATCTGCGCAGTTGACCCCCCGTCCGGTCGACGTTGATCTGGGTGGCCGAGTCGTCTCAACGTGGGGATACGACCAACAATTGCCAGGCCCACTGGTGCGGGCCCAAGCTGGAGAGCGGCTGCAGATCACCGTGGACAACCAGCTGCCCCAGGAGACCAGCGTGCACTGGCACGGGATCGCCATGAGCAACGACATGGACGGGGTTCCCGGGTTGACGCAGGACCCGATCGCACCAGGCACCACGTTCACCTACGACTTCACCGCCCCAGACCCGGGCACGTACTTCTACCACTCACATTCGGGTCTGCAACTCGATCGGGGCTTGTACGGAGTGGTGATCATCGATGATCCGGGCGAGCCCGGCGACTACGACCATGAATGGCTCGTGGTCCTTGACGACTGGGTCGACGGGACCGGTCGGACTCCCGACGATGTCGCCCGTGATCTGGGCATCGGTGCCGACACCGCAGATGCCGGGATGCAGGGGATGGACCACGACATGATGGACATGCACGGGGGTGAGGGGTCGATGATGTCCCCCATCCTCGGCAGCGCCGGGGATGTCACCTACCCGCACTTTCTGATCAATGGTCGACTCCCTGTCGACCCCTACGTTTGGAGAGCGTCGCGGGGCCAACGCGTGCGCATCCGGTTCGTCAATGCCGGCGCCGACACCGCGTTCCGGGTCGCGCTTGGCGGGCACCGGATGACCGTCACTCACACTGACGGCTTTCCCGTGCTTCCCGAGGACACCGATTCTCTTCTGATCGGTATGGGTGAACGGTTCGATGTTGTGGTCACGCTCGGCGACGGCGTGTTCCCGTTGTTCGCTCAGCCCGAAGGCAAGGATGGCCACGCGCAGGCCCTTGTACGTACAGCAGCGGGCGATCTCCCGACGAATTCCCGACCAGTCGAAGTGGACCGGCGTCCGCTATTGGGTACCGACTTATCCCCCAGCGAGGCAGTACGTCTGTCTAGCCAAAGTCATGATCGGTACCACAGTGTTGACCTGGGCGGGACGATGTCGCCGTACCGGTGGACCCTCAACAGCCAAGTCCACCCGGATTCGATGCCGCTGGAGGTCAACAGTGGGGAGCGGGTGCGGATGCGGATGCGGAACATGTCCGACATGTTCCACCCGATGCACCTGCACGGACATACGTTCGCGCTCGCGGACAGCGGGCTTCGCAAGGATACCGTCACGATTCGGCCGATGCGCACTATTGAGATCGAGTTCGACACCGATAATCCTGGCCAGTGGGCGTTGCACTGCCACAACGCCTATCACCAAGAGGCCGGGATGATGACCACTCTGTCTTACCTCGCCTGACCGGCAAGGTGATCCACTCGCGGGCCCGAAAGTCCGCAGAAGAAAGGGAACCCAGATGAATCGAAAGAAGCTTGTGATGACCGCCGCTGCCGCCGCGGTCCTGCTGGGGCTGTCCGCCTGCACCAGCGACGAGACCGACACGGCCAGCGAGACCACGACCGCCGTCGAGACCACTGCGACCAGCGGGAGTTCGACCACCGAGCAGGCAGAGGAATCAGCTCAGCATTCCGAGGCTGACGTGATGTTCGCCCAGATGATGATCCCCCACCATGAGCAAGCCATCGAGATGAGCGACATCATCTTGTCCAAGGATGATGTCCCCGCCGACGTCACCTCGCTGGCCGAGGAGATCAAGGCGGCCCAGGGGCCCGAGATCGCGCAGCTGACCGACTGGCTTGAGCAGTGGGGCGAGCCGACGCAGCCCGAAGGCATGGACATGGACATGGACATGGACATGGGCGGTGACCATGACATGGCGCAGATGGAGGGCATGCTCTCCGATGAGGAATTGCAGCAGTTGTCCGACGCTCCCGGCCCTGAGGCTGCCGAGTTGTTCCTTAACCAGATGATCGCCCACCACGAAGGTGCCGTGGCCATGGCCGAAGACCAGGTGGAGAACGGCACGTACCCGCCGGCTGTCGATCTGGCGCAAACCATCATCGACACCCAGCAGCAGGAAATCGACACCATGCGGCAGTTGCTTGACCCCATGTAGAAAACGAAGCCTTGTATACCCGGCGGGGTCGATGGCAGTCCGACCCCGCCGGAGACCGTCTGGGCATCAACACATTTTCTTGTCCCTGCCAGAAACGAGATACGCATTCATGCTTTCGCACCGAAAGCGGGCCTGGGCCTCAATAGCCATCCTTGCATCGGCTCTCATCGCGACCGCGTGTTCGAGCCCGCAGCAGACGCCAGCACCCGAATCCGGGGACGCCTCATCGACGGTCGGCACCGCATTAACACCCGCGCTTGACCATGTGCACGGACTCCACCTCGATGCTGAGGGCAGGGTGCTGGCCGGCACGCATACGGGGCTTTTCGTCCTCAACCCCGATGGCGCGACCACCCGCGTCGGCGACGCCGACGACGACTTCATGGGGCTCACAGGCGCGCCCGGGACGGATAACCTCTACGCCTCGGGCCATCCTGGCCCGTCAAGCTCCGCCCCCAATCCTCTCGGACTCATCGAGAGTGTCGACGGCGGCCAGTCGTGGGCGACGAAATCCCTCTCCGGCGAAGTCGACTTTCACGCCCTGACCACTGACGGAAACACCCTTGTCGGATTCGACACCGCCAACGGAATTCGAACGTCCACCGACTCGGGCGTCAGTTGGACCGACGGCATCGAGATAGCCGCGAGAGCATTGGCGATTACCGACGAGGGCATCTGGGCCACAACCGCAGGAGGCCTACAACTCAGCACCGACATCGGGCGCACATTCGCATCAGTACCAGCTGCTCCCGAACTCCTGCTGATATCTGCAGCCGAAGACGGCACCCTCTGGGGGATCGATACCGACGGCACCGCCTGGCGCAAGAACGTCAACGACGATGAGTGGCAGCAGGGACCAGTTGTCGGTGATGTCGAAGCCATCATCGCCGCGGACCAGGACACTGCCTACGCTGCTGATGGACGGTCATTTCATACATTAACGATTCCCTGAAACGTCGTCGGCGGCGCAAACCAAGGCCGACCGAAGACGGACTGGAAACTACCGGTCAGAACGCATACGAACTCGAGGGAGAAGTGGTGAGGAAAGAAGCGATGCTCGCAGGCGGAGCCGCACCAGAGCGCACACCGGCGAAACGGCTTGCCTCGGTCGCGGTGGCCTTGGTGGCCGCAGTAGGGCTGAGCGCGTGCACGATCGGAGATACCGAGGACACCTCGACGGCCGCTGCACCGAAAGAAGCCCCCGCCGCTGCGGCCGTCATTCACACCTCGTTCGAAGATGGGACAGTGGCCGCGACGCCGCGGGAACCGATCGTCTTGGATGTGACAGACGGTGCGTTCGACGACGTCACGGTCACAAACGAAGAAGGCCGCGAGGTCGAAGGCGAGTTCAACGCGGAACGCTCCCAGTGGCGCACCACCGAGACTCTGGGCTACAACCGGGATTACTCGATCGAGGCGAGCGCTACTAACGACGACGGTGAGACGATTACAGACTCGTCCTCGTTCAGCACCGTGGTCCCGAACTCGACCACCAGCGCGAGCCTGGTGACCGGTCAGGGCCACACGGTAGGTATCGCGCAGCCGGTCGCGGTGCGTTTCGAGTCCGCCGTCGGCGACCGTAAGGCCGTCCAGGACGCCATCGAGGTCACCACGACCCCCGCCGTCGAAGGAGCCTTCTACTGGGTGTCGCCCTCGGAGGTTCGCTGGCGCCCCGCCGAATTCTGGACACCGGGCACCGAGGTCGACGTCGACGTCAACATCTACGGCACCGATATGGGCGACGGCCTTTACGGAGCCCAGGACGCAAACAGCAACTTCACGATCGGCGACGAGGTCATCACCACGATCGACGACAACACCAAGACAATGACGACCCGAATCAATGGCGAGGTCGTCAGCAGTAGCCCGGTCTCACTAGGAAAGGCATCGACACCCACCCCGAACGGCACCTACTACATCGGCGACCGATACGAATCGCTCATCATGGATTCATCGACGTTTGGTGTGCCGGTCGACTCGGCCGACGGCTACCGGCTTTCAGTCAACTGGGCCACCCAGATGTCCTACAGCGGGATCTACGTCCATGCCGCCCCATGGTCCGTTGAACAACAGGGCTTCACCAACGTCAGTAACGGCTGTATCAATGTCACCGACGCCTACGCCAAGTCGTTCCAGAACAGCAGCAACCGGGGCGACGTGGTCAAGGTCATCAATACCGTCGGACCGACGCTTCCCGGGACCGACGGGCTGGGCGACTGGAACATCCCGTGGGAAACCTGGCGTGCTGGAAATGCCGACCTAGCCTAAGAGGCCCTCGGCCAGGGTTCCGAACAATTGGTTGCGGATACAGACATGGCCGGGTGTTGGCCTGCGTTAATACGCGTCGCCCGTCTCTATGACGAACTGCTCGACTGCGGCAGCAAGGGCCTGGTTCGCGCTGCACCGCCAGCACGGTGAGCTCGTCTCCGCGCTTCCAAAGACCTTGCCGCCACGGCTCTTGCGCCCGCCTACTGGTCAATCCATACGGCGTCCGGGCGATCAGAGTGCAGGCGGAGTGAGCCGCGGACACAAGCGAACATCACCCTTGACCAATACCCCTACGGGGTATAGGTTCATTGGTGTTCGGATTGATCCGAGCCATCGGATGTCTCAACGAACTACACCCGTCAACGGAAGGAGCCGTCATGGCTACCAGCACCAAGGAGTACACCGTCCAGGGCATGACCTGCGGACACTGTGAGTCGTCGGTCAAGGAGGAAGTCGGCGAAATCGCGGGCGTCTCCATGGTGGAGGCCTCGAGCAAGACCGGAACGGTGTCGGTCTCCGGCGAGGGCTTCACCGACGAGCAGGTCGTCGCCGCCGTCAAGGAAGCCGGCTACACCGTCACCTCTTGACTCGAAGCGATCTCGCCAGCCCCAGCAGCTGGCGAGATCCCTGGCCCCGAGCACACCACCCGTTCACCGTGAAGGATTGATCCTCGATGACCCAGACTCAACCCTCCCAGATGCACCCCGCGGTGGACCTGATCGACATAGATCTGGGCGTCACGGGCATGACCTGCACTTCGTGCTCGGGGCGGGTCGAGCGCAAGCTCAACAAGCTCGACGGGGTGGACGCCACGGTCAACTTCGCCACCGAGTCCGCGTCCATCTCCTTCGACCCGAGCAAGGTCGACACGGACGCGCTCATCGAGACCGTGCGCGGTGCGGGATACGACGCGTTCACGATGAAGAATGACGACGACCAGGCTGTGGACGCAACTTCCGCAGGTGGCGGCGCCGGTCCCCGAGACCAGATCGAGGAGGCCAGGGAACGCGAGACCGCAGACCTCAAACACCGTCTGATTGTCTCGGCTGCACTCACGGTCCCGGTGGTCTTGCTGAGCATGATCCCGGCACTGCAGTTCACCAATTGGCAGTGGGCCGTGCTGACCATGGCCACCCCCATCTTCTTCTGGGGAGGCGCACCCTTCCACAAGGCCACCCTCGCCAACCTGCGGCACGGCTCGTTCACCATGGACACCCTGGTCTCCATGGGCACGGCGGCCGCCTACCTCTGGTCACTGTGGGCACTGTTCCTCGGCAACGCCGGCATGCCCGGCATGACCATGGAAGTGCATCTGCTGCCCACAAACTCCACGATGGACGAGATCTATCTGGAGACCGCCGCCGTGGTGATCTCCTTCCTGCTGCTGGGCCGCTGGTTTGAAACCAAGGCCAAGGGGCAGTCCTCCGCCGCACTCAAGGCGCTCCTCGACATGGGAGCCAAGGACGCCGCCGTCCTCCGCGACGGCGTCGAGGTCCGCATCCCCGTGGGTCAGTTGAAGGTCGGCGACATCGTCGTGGTGCGCCCGGGCGAAAAGATCGCCACCGACGGTCGCGTCACCGAGGGTTCGTCCGCGATCGACGAGTCCATGCTCACCGGCGAATCCGTCCCGGTTGAGGTCACGTCCGGCTCCACGGTGACCGGCGCAACCATGAACACCTCGGGAAGACTGCTGATCGAGGTCACCCGCACCGGCGAGAACACCACACTGTCCCAGATGGCCAAGCTGGTCACCGAGGCGCAGTCCAAGAAGGCCCCGGTCCAACGACTGGTCGACCGCATCTCGCAGGTCTTCGTGCCCATCGTGATCGTCATCGCGATCATCACCCTGCTCGTGCACTTGTTTGTGGTGGGAGCGGGACTGGCCACCGCGTTCACCGCCGCCGTTGCCGTGCTCATCATCGCCTGCCCGTGCGCACTGGGCCTGGCCACTCCCACCGCACTCCTGGTCGGTACCGGCCGCGGCGCCCAGATGGGACTGCTCATCAAGGGGCCCGAGGTCCTAGAGTCCACCCGGCGCGTCGACACCATCGTCATGGACAAGACCGGCACCGTCACCTCCGGAGTGATGTCCGTCAGCCAGGTCACCACTGCCGCCGGATTCGACCGGACGGATCTGCTGGTCAAGGCCGCTGCGGTGGAGGCCGCGTCCGAGCACCCGATCGCCCAGGCCATCGCCCGCGAGGGTGCAAAGAGTCTGGCGGGCGAGGGCCCCGTGGCCGACAGGGAGGCCGGATCCGCCATTCTGCCGGAGGTCACCGGGTTCACCAATACTGCAGGCCGTGGCGTCACGGGCACCGTCGACGGTGCCGTGGTGACCATTGGTCGCCCTGAGGGCTCCCTGCCGGCGGACCTGCGGACCGCGTTCGACGATGCCCAGAAGCAGGGCGGCACCCCTGTGGTCGCCCAGATCGACGGCACCGTCGCGGGCGTGATCACCGTCCGCGACACCGTCAAGCCCACCTCCGCCGAGGCGGTAGCCGGACTCAAAGCTCTCGGATTGACCCCGTGGCTACTCACCGGCGACAACGCCGGAGCCGCACGTGTCGTGGCCAGCGAGGTCGGCATTGATCCGGCCAACGTGATCGCCGAGGTCATGCCCCACGACAAGGTCGCCCAGATCGAGAAACTGCAGGCCAAGGGCAAGAACGTCGCCATGGTCGGCGACGGCGTCAACGACGCGGCAGCTCTCGCCCGGGCCGAGCTCGGACTGGCGATGGGCGCCGGCACGGACGTGGCGATCGAAGCCTCCGACATCACTCTGATGAACGACGACCTGCGATCCGCCGTGGACGCGATCAGGCTGTCACGCCGGACCCTGGGCACCATCAAGGGCAACCTATTCTGGGCGTTCGCCTACAACGTCGCACTGATCCCCGTCGCTGCGATCGGACTGCTCAATCCCATGCTCGCAGGCGTCGCAATGGCGTTCTCGAGTGTGTTCGTGGTGACCAACTCCCTACGCCTGCGCGGGTTCACCTCAAGCCACGCGACCCCCAACCACGACCAGACCAGGAGCCAGTCATGACGGATACCCCGGACCTCGCCATCGACCCTGCAGCCGAGCACGATGCCGAAGCCGCTGGCTGCGAGACCCACAGTCACCACGGCTACATGAAGGAAAAGGACCGCTACAAGGCCCGGCTCAAGCGGATCGAGGGCCAGGTGCGGGGCATCCACCGCATGATCGATGAGGAGCAGTACTGCATCGACATCCTCACCCAGGTCAGCGCCGTCAATTCCGCACTGCGCAACGTCGCCCTCGGCCTGCTCGACGACCACATGCGCCACTGCGTCGCCGACGCAGTGAACGAGTCCGACGAGGCCGCAGAGATCAAATTCAAGGAAGTGGCCGACGCCATCGCCCGCTTCTCCCGCTAAGCGGGGGCGGGTAGGTGCATGGGAGGCCCCGGCAAGGTCGCGAGCAGGATGCTTCGCGGATGTAGCCGAGCCCCGAAATTCGGTGAACACGCCTCACCAACATACCCCGTTGGGGTATAGTTTGCGGGTGGGAAAGCCAATGAACTCGCACGGCAGAAACCAGGAGAGAACATGACATCTGATCGAATTCAGGATCCGGTCGACGCCGCCGGTTAGCTCGACGAACTCGCGGGCCCTATCCCGGGCTGGCAACCCGGTTGTTCCAATCGTCCCAGGCCATCACCGCAGGTCGTCACCGAAAAAGCCTTCGGGTTCGAGCAATGTGGCTACGGAGTCGGGCCAAAGGCAGCTCACCCGGGCCCACGCCCTTGGGCGCCCGAAAGACCAGCAGCGGCGGAGGGTGCTTCCATCGTTCCGAGCGCCCTAGAAGGGAGCCGCCATCATCGTGGCGCCAGCCCGAACCACTCCCCTGACGAACATCTTGAGCAAACCTTCACACAATCTCCACCACAATCCGCTGGCTCACCCACGATCCTGACTGTCGGCCGGACCCCAGAACGCCAGGACGTGCGTCATCACCGACGGGAACGGCGATCCTGGGATGGGCGGTGTCACGAACGTGGTCGGCCGAGCACAGATGTCAGCACGATTCGATACCCTGCGGCGGTATCGGCTCGTGGCCCGGAGCAACTGCTACTTGGCCCCACGGGAAGAGATGTCCATGACCCCTAGAGCACATCATGCGCTAGGGCTCACCGCTGTCAGGGAATCATGTTCTTGCTGTTTCACTCCCTCGAAACTCCTGCATATCGAAGCTGCCGGACGCATGCCGCTCGAAGATCACGCCAACCAGGTGGCAATGGACAAGACGGAAGGGACCAAATGAATCAGTCGCACGATCATCATGACCACGCCCACAGTCACGGATCCGGCGGAGCCGCGGCCGGGCACCTCAACGAGCGAGACACGGCGGTAGCTGAGCACCATCACCCGGACGGGCCCCAGGAGACGACGGGCCACGCCCATGCGGGGCAGCATCACGCTGGCCATGAAGACCATGGCGGTCATGCCGGGCACGGAGACCATGTCGGGCAGTTCCGACGTTTGTTCTGGATCATGCTCGTCTTGGCGGTGCCGGTGGTCGGCTTCAACGAGATGTTCGCCGACCTCATCGGTTACCAGCTGCCCGACGCCGGATGGGTGTGGTGGGTCTCCCCCGCCCTGGGCACAGTGATTTATCTCTGGGGTGGTCGGCCGTTCCTTACTGGCGCGGTGTCTGAGGTTCGCGCTCGGCAGCCCGGCATGATGCTGCTCATCGGCTTGGCGATCACCGTGGCGTTCATCGCCTCCTGGGGCGCAAGCCTGAGCTTGTTGGATCATGAGCTGAACTTCTGGTGGGAACTGGCGCTGCTGGTGGTCATCATGCTGCTGGGCCACTGGATTGAGATGCGTTCTCTGGCGCACACCACCTCTGCACTCGATTCTCTGGCGGCGCTGCTGCCTGATGAGGCCGAGAAGGTCGACGGCGACGACGTGGTCACCGTCGCACCGGCCGATCTGCTGGTCGGCGACGTCGTAATTGTCCGCCCCGGTGCTTCTGTGCCCGCCGACGGCAGGATCATCGACGGCTCGGCCAGCATGGACGAGTCCATGGTGACCGGCGAATCCAAGGCGGTCCGGCGTGAGATCGGCGAGCAGGTGGTCGCCGGCACGGTGGCCACCGACTCCGGCTTACGCGTCGAGGTCTCCGCAATCGGTGACGACACTGCCCTGGCCGGAATTCAGAAGCTGGTGGCCGACGCGCAGGCATCCTCCTCGCGGGCCCAGCGCATCGCTGACACCGCGGCCGGCTGGTTGTTCTGGTTCGCCCTCGCATCGGCCGTGATCACCGCTGTCATCTGGAGTGTTCTGGGGATGCCGGATGCGGGGGTGGTGCGCACGATCACCGTGCTGGTGATCGCCTGCCCGCACGCGCTGGGTTTGGCGATTCCGTTGGTGGTCTCGATCGCTACCGAACGCGCCGCCCGCGGCGGGGTGCTGATCAAGGACCGCCTCGCGTTGGAATCGATGCGCACCGTCGACGCCGTCCTGTTCGACAAGACCGGCACCCTGACCAAGGGCGAACCCACCGTCACCGGAATCGAACCGATCGAGGGACACACCCAAGACGAGGTACTCGCCCTCGCCGCGGCGGCCGAGAGCGACAGCGAGCACCCGCTGGCCAGAGCAGTGGTCGGGGCCGCACAGACCCGCGACCTGACCGTGTCGAAGGCGACCGACTTCTCCTCCTCGCCAGCTGTGGGCGTGAAGGCCACGGTGGAGGGCACCGTGGTCGAGGTCGGCGGCCCCTATCTCCTCGACCAGCACGATCGCGACGAACTCCCCGTCGCCGATCAGTGGCGTACCGAGGGCGCGATCATCCTGCACGTCCTCGCCGAGGGCCGGGTGATCGGCGCGCTGCGGTTGGCCGATGAGATCCGGCCCGAGTCCCGTGACGCCGTCGACGCGCTCCATGCTGCCGGTGCGCAGGTCGTCATGATCACCGGCGATGCTCAGGCCGTCGCTGACACCGTCGCCGCCGAGCTCGGCATCGACCGGGTCTTCGCCGGGGTCCGGCCAGAAGACAAGGCCGCCAAAGTCGCCCAACTCCAGCACGAGGGCCGCAAGGTCGCCATGGTCGGCGACGGGGTCAACGACGCGCCCGCACTGGCCCAAGCCGATGTGGGCATCGCCATCGGCGCCGGGACCGACGTGGCGATCGGCTCCGCCGGCGTCATCCTGGCCTCATCGGATCCCCGCTCGGTGCTCTCGGTCATCGAACTCTCCCGGGCGAGCTACCGCAAGATGAAGCAGAACCTGTGGTGGGCCGCCGGCTACAACCTCGCCGCCGTGCCCCTGGCCGCAGGTGTCCTGGCCCCGATCGGATTCGTACTGCCCATGGGCGTCGGCGCCATCCTCATGTCCGCCTCCACCGTCGTCGTTGCTCTCAACGCTCAGCTGCTGCGCCGTCTCGACCTCCGCCCGGACACCGTCACCACAGCGATGCAACGAGGATGAATCCGATGAACACCACCCACTCCACTCGGAGACGAGCCGCGATCGCGCTCGTTGCCGCCGCTGCCCTGACCCACGAGGGCGAAGATGCCGGCTCCGATCTCCACGGGCGACGATGACCTCACCTGCCTGACCACTATGCAACTCGCCTGACATCCCCACTCGCGCCGATATCGCCACCGACGCGGCCACCCACCGGCAGGAAGGTAGTGCGGTCAGCATGGACCACAGCACACAGTCCCAAGACAAGCTCACTCTCACCGGATCCGTCGCGCTGGGAACCGGGGTAATGATCGGAGCCGGCATCTTCGCCCTCGTGGGCCAGGTCGCGGAATTGGCCGGCGGCTGGGTGCCGTGGGCGTTCCTCGCCGGCGCGGTGGTAGTGGCGTTCAGTTCCTACTCCTACATCCGGTACTCGGCCACCAACCCGTCCTCGGGCGGGATCGCGATGCTGCTCAAAGCCGCCTACGGGCCCGGGGTGGCGGCCGGCACGTTCTCCCTGTTCATGTACGTGTCGATGATCCTCGCCGAGTCCCTGCTGGGGCGGACCTTCGGCACCTACGTGCTGCGGCCGTTCGGCATGCAGGACTCCTCCCTGTGGGTGCCGGTGCTGGCAGTGCTCGCCATCGCCGCCGCCGCGCTGGTCAACCTGGTGGGCAACCAGTGGGTCGAGCGGTCAGCCACCGCTACCGCGGCGCTCAAGATCGTGGGCATCGCTGTGCTGGCGATCGCCGGCATCCTGGCCGCGGGCGTGTCCTCGCTGGACCGACTGTTCACCGTCGCCGAACGCACCCCACCGGAGCACGGCTGGATGGGCTTTCTGGCCGGGGTGACCCTGTGCATCCTGGCCTACAAGGGCTTCACCACGATCACCAACCAGGGCGCGGACCTACGGGACCCGGAGCGCAACATCGGCCGCTCCATCATGATCTCCATCGCCCTGTGCACCGTCCTCTACCTGTTGATCACCGTCGCAGTAACCGCCAGCCTGACCGTTCCGCAGATCATCGGGGCCCGCGACTACGCCCTCGCCGAGGCTGCCAAGCCGATGTTCGGATCCTGGGGCGTCACGCTGACCGTGATCATCGCGGTGGTGGCGACGCTGTCAGGACTCATCGCGAGCTTGTTCTCTGTCTCCAAGCTCTACGACATGCTCCGCGACATGGGCCAGGTGCCGGGCCTACCCGGGGCCGGCGGACACCAGTCGCTCTACATCACAGCCGGCCTGGCGATCCTCATGGCAGCCTTCTTCGACCTGTCACAGATCGCCTCCCTGGGGGCGATCTTGTACCTGGCAATGGACATCGCCATCCACTACGGGATCGTCCGACGCCTCAAGGACGACGTCAATGCCAAGGCGTGGATCCCGTGGGTCGCGATCGTCCTCGACGTCGCAGTGCTCGTACCCTTCCTCCTGCTCAAGGCGCAGTCCGACCCACTCACGCTGGGCATCACCGCGATCGTGGCCCTAGTCATCATCACAGCGCAGTGGATCACCGTGCGTCACCGCTCCGCACAATGATCCGCCCTTCTGCGAAAAGCCGATACAACGGGTATTGGACGCTTGTTATTACAAAGATTCTGCGAAGGTCGAACCGAGGGACTGTAGCCAGTTCTGCGCATCAGTAGCGTCGGCGTTAGCTGGGCGCCTCCAGCGACGACTCGGAGAAGAAGGGAGCACATCGATGTCTCACATCACTTCAATGATCGAAACCCACCCCAACGACGCTTCCGGCATAGACGTGCAGAAGCTTGCCGACTGCATCGCCGCGTGTCTCGAATGCGCACAGACTTGCACCTCGTGCGCTGATGCCTGCCTGGCCGAAGAGATGGTCGCAGACCTACGGAACTGCATTCGCCTCAACCTTGACTGCGCCGATCTCTGCGCAACCACCGGCAATATCCTCAGCCGTCGCACTGGGCAGAACCTCGCCACGGTCAAGACCGCGCTCGAGGCATGCCGGACAGCATGCGCAGAATGTGCTACCGAGTGTAGGAAGCACGAGGACATGCATGAGCATTGTCGAGTCTGCGCCGAAGCCTGCCGCAAATGCGAACAGGCCTGCACCGAACTCCTGTCCGCGATCAGCTAACGATCAATGCCCGGCCTGGTCGGTCGTACGACAATCGACCAGGCTGGGTCACCCGCCGATATCCAAACGTTATGTAAAGTGGAACTTGTCGCAAGCGTTAACTATCCCTTGACGATACCTGTGGCGCACCTGGACACTCGGAGCTATGGAGACTCCTCACCTGGTCGAGCTCATCGACGCCCACAAGCGCGCCTACGGCGTCAGTGAGGCCGAGCTGGCCCGCCGAATCGGGATCACCCGCCAGAATCTGCACCTGTGGCGCACCCACGGCCTGCGCGGCCTGCCGGCCCGAACGACCCTCAACGGCATGGCTGCTGAACTGCGCCTTCCATATGTCCGGATTCTCGAGGCGGCCTTGCGCGATGTCGGCTACCTCGACGCCACCGACGGATTATCAGGCTTACTGGCATGACCGCCCCTGACCCCCTCGGCCCGGCGGCCACGATCGCGGCTCTGAGTTCCACCACCCACCCGCTCGGAGACCTGACCACGCTACCCGCGGCATCCGGGCTATATGCCTGGTGGGCGGCCCCAGAGATACTGCCGCACCTGCCCGGCCCCGCCCATCCGCACCAGGTGCAGGTCACCGTCACCGATACCGCCACCGGAGACACCCTCATCGACGAACCACGCACCACCTATGACAACGGCTTCCTCGGATTCTGGCTACCGCGAGACATCACTGCCACGCTCACCATTGATTGCGACGACAAATCGGCCACTGTTCCGATCGCCACCGGGGACCTGGACCTCACCTGCCTGACCACCATGAGACTCACCTGACAACCCCCACTGCCCGCATCAACACCCCCTGCCGGGTCGTGGCCACCGGCCGGCAGGGAAGCCAGGTGCGTCCCGAATGGGCCACAGCTCCGCCAGTCAGAGGTAGCGGCAGATCGTTTCGGCTTGGCAGGTCGCAGGGTCCACTGTGCGGCTGGCGGTCTGGAGCTGGGTGACTGTCTGACGCAGCTGCAAGAGGTCGGCTATCTGCTGGTCGATCTCGTCCAGTCGAGTCACCAGGAGCGTGTCGACGTGAGCGCAAGGTGCCTGTCCGTCATCGCGAATCCGGAGGATCTCACCGATGCGGGCAAGCGATAGTCCCGCGCTCTGGCCTCGCCGGATGAAATCGATCCGGGAGATCGCGTGCTCGGGATAGTCACGGTAGCCGTTGAGGGTTCGTTGTGGGGGCGGGAGAAGGCCCACGGATTCGTAGTAGCGAAGGGCTTTCGGAGTGGTGCCCGCCGCGGCAGCCAGTTCGCCGATCCTCATTGAAATTACCGTTCCTTCGAAACCGCCCGGTTTGACCTTCCAGTGCGCTGGAAGGTCCATCCTAATGAGCGAAGAAAGAGAGGGGCCATCTGATGGAACCGGGTTTCGAATTCGATTTGGCGGTAGTGGGCTCCGGCGGGGCAGCCATGGCGGCCGCTATCACCGCTCGACAGGCCGGCAGGACGGTGCTGATGATCGAGCGCGGCACCATCGGCGGCACCTGCGTAAACATCGGGTGCGTCCCGTCCAAGGCGCTGCTGGCCGCTGCCGGCACCCGCCAGGCCGCACTGACCAATCCCTTCCCAGGGGTCCCCACCCTCGCCCGGGACGTTGATCTGGGAGCGCTGGTCATGCAGAAGGACCAGCTCGTCACTCGACTGCGAGAGACCAAATACGCCGACGTCGCGAACGCCCATGGCTTCGAAATCCGCCGTGGGGAGGCTTCCTTCCTCGATCCCGACACTCTGGTGATGGATGGGGATCCGGTGGCGGCCGGTTCGGTGGTACTGGCCACCGGAGCAGAACCGGCACTACCGAAGGAGGTAACCGGGCTGGACGAGGTGGAGCATCTGACCTCGACCGCCGCCATGGAATTAACTGAACTGCCCGACTCCATGATCGTCATCGGCGGTGGCTACGTCGGTATCGAACAGGCCCAACTCTTCGCCCATCTGGGCACCCGGGTGACCATCATCGGCAGGATCACCCCTGCTGCCGAGCCGGAAATGGTCGCCATCCTTCGCCAGGCCCTGGCCCAGGACGGGATCACGGTGGTCGAGGAGCACGCCACCTCTGTCGACCGGCAGAACGCACAGGTCACAGTCCGCACCGCTTCGGGCCGCAACCTCTGCGCAGAGCGTCTACTGGTGGCCACCGGGCGTCTCCCTTCCACAGACCGCCTCAACCTGCCAGCCGCAGGCATCACCGCCGACCCGGACGGATTCATCCTTGTCGACGAGCATCAACGCACGACCAACCGGCGGGTCTTCGCCGCCGGTGACGTCACCTCGGCACCCCAGTTCGTCTACGTCGCTGCTGCCACTGGGAAGGCCGCCGCCGTCAACGCTCTTCGGACCGATCCGCAGGGCCCAGCCGAGGTCGTCGACTACACCGGACTGCCGACGGTGATCTTCTCCCGCCCCCAACTGGCCACCGCCGGGCTCACCGAAGCCGCAGCCCGGGCCGCCGGGCACCGATGCCAATCCCGGGTGATGAGCTTCGAGGACCTGCCGCGCGCCTTGATCGACCAGGACACCCGCGGGGCGATCAAGATGGTCGCCGAAGTAGAAACCGGGAGGATCCTCGGACTCAGCGCCATCGGAGACCGCGCCGGAGAAATCATGCTCGCGGCCACCTACGCCATCACAGCCGGGATGACTACCCGCCAGATCGCCGACACCTGGGCTCCCTATTTGACCACTTCCGAAGCCCTGCGCCTGGTCGCAGGCACCTTCCACACCGAACTACCCACCTCCTGCTGCGCCTGAACACCGCCTCCACGTGGGGGCTTGGTCGGTCGCGTTCGAGGTTTCCTGCCGTCTCGGTTTCGAGTCGAGGAGGATGATGCCATGTCGAAGGACGTCAATCCCGTTACTGAACCACCCCGACAAAGCGAACAAGGTGCCCTGGCGCGAACTGTTCTGGTCGTCTCCGTCATGCTGCTGGCCGCGGCGGACCTCGGAGCTAAGGCTTGGGCGGGCGGAGCACTGGCCGACGGCCACACGGTGGATCTGGGACCAATGCAGCTGCGCCTGGGTTTCAACTCCGGGGTGGCGTTCAGCCTCGGCGCTGGCCTTCCCGCCGGCGTCGTTCTCGGCATCACTGGACTCATCATCGGTGCGCTGGCGCTCTTCACCTGGCGGGCCACCGGCACAGCAACGCGCACAGTACGACTGGCGTTGGCCCTGGTCTTGGGCGGAGCTGTGGCCAACTTCATCGATCGCGCCCCCGACGGGGTGGTGACTGACTACCTGCACACCGGATGGTTCCCTACTTTCAACCTCGCCGATGTCTTCATCACCGGTGGCGCTGTGGTGCTGATCGTGGCCACCCTTACCGGCCGCGACAGGATCGAGGTGTGGGAGACGCCAGAAGTTGCGGCCCGGCAAGTCAGGGGACCTCATGACAACTGAGGTGGCCGCGGCAGCATCGGCCTTGTGGTTCGGTCTCGTGGCCGCGTTCGGGGTGCGCTCCTAGCGCCTCCATCAGAGCACCGCTTTCGCCGACCTGCGCGACCTGCGCGGCCTGCGCGGCCTGCCCGGATCAGTCGAGTGGTTGAGGTGGGAGCTGGTGACGTCAGGTCTTGCGTGCCGACCGCGAGACGATTCCGAGTTACACCGAGATTCTGCGACAGATGCTCACAGTGGCTGACCCACGCTCAGGGCGGCAGCGCTATCCCCGCTGCATTTCCGCCGATCCCGAGCCCGCTTGGTCGGCAGCCAGTCGATGCAGTTGCGCTCGCCTCTAGTTCGGCCGTACCTGACTGCTCAGGTGCCGACGTGGCCGCACCCGGCCGGTGCGGTGGCCGGCTCTGTCGTTTCTACAACCCACCCACGGCCGGTGGGTTGGACCAAAGCGCGGCATTATAGAGTCCTGGCTAGCCGTTGCAGCCCGAAACGCGCCGTAAATAATCCACGCCGGTGCGACGCTCCGTTTGGACAACAGGGGCGGTCGCGGTTCAGGTGCGTGGAGTTACATGGATGTGAGTGAGCTATGCGTAGGACTCCCTTCGTCGCGGTGATCGCCGCGGTCGCCCTGGGCCTGGCCGGGTGCACCTCGGAGAACACCGAGACCGGGACGGAGACGACCGCAGCCTCGACCGTCGGCGCGGCGCCCCTTGTGGTGGAGGATGCGTGGGTCAAGGCCACTGATGTCAATGGGGGCACTGAACACGGCGAGGCCGCCACTGGTGACCCCGGTTCTGCTGACCCGAATGCGCACGGCGACGGTGGCGCGATGGCACCGGTGTTTGGGATCGTGCGGAATCAATCCGATGAGGATGTCCGCTTGGTCGAGGTGGCCTCCGTGGTCTCCGGTGAGGCCGAGTTGCATGAGACCGTCTCGGGGGCGGCGGGTGGCTCGATGATGCAGGAGCGAGAGGGCGGCTTTGTCATCCCGGCAGGTGGAGAGCTTGTGTTCGAGCCTGGCGGGAACCACATCATGCTGATGGGCGTGCACGAATCGATCCGCACGGGTCAGGATGTCGCCGTGACCCTCACATTGGAGAACGGCGATACGAGCGAGATCGTCGCCTCCGCGCGGTCGTTCGAGGGGGGCAATGAGCAGTACCAGGGCGGAGAGTGACCGGCAATGGGTGACAGTAACGGCCGCTCGGCGTTGAATCGCAGATCCTTCCTGGTCGGCGGTGCGGCTCTCACCGGTGGTGCCGCTGTCGCCGGAGGAGCTGCGGGGTGGGGAGTTGGTGGGCGCACCGCGACCGCGCGGACCCCTGATCGCGACGCGATAGCCAACTCCCGGGCCGTCGGCGCGGCCACCGAGCCTTTCCATGGTGACCGTCAGTCCGGCATCACCACGGCGCCGCAGGCGCATGCGGCGTATATGGCATTCGATCTGCGAGACGGTGTTCGCCGCACCGACCTCATCGGCGTACTGCGAGCTTGGACGCAGGACGCGGCCCGGCTCACGCAGGGGCGCGGCGGTCTGGCCGACCTGCAGCACGAGTTGGCTGAAGGACCGTCCCGGTTAACGGTGACCATCGGCTTCGGCCCGGAGCTGCTCGGCAAGATCGGTCTTGGAGACCGCACCCCGGAGTGGTTGCAGCCGCTACCGGACTTCCCGCAGATCGACCGGCTCGAGGACCGGTGGTCCGGCGGCGATCTGCTGCTGCAGGTCTGTGCCGACGATCCGCTCACCGTCGCCCACTCGGCCCGGATTCTGTCCTCGGGTGTTCGCGACGCGGTTCTTCAGCGGTGGGCGCAGCGAGGGTTCCGTCGTGCCGTGGGCACCGACCCGTCCGGGCAGACACAACGCAACCTCTTCGGGCAGATTGACGGCACCGCCAATCCCGCGCCGGCCGATGCCGACTACGACCAGTTGTTGTACTCCGATGGCGCCGACCGGCGATGGATGCGGGGCGGTACCTCCCTGGTGCTGCGTCGTATCCGGATGACGATGGACACCTGGGAGGAGATCGAACGGAGCTCCCGTGAGCTCACGATCGGACGGAAACTCGACTCGGGCGCGCCATTGACCGGTGCCACTGAACACGATCCCGCTGACTTCGAGGCGATTGACCAGACCGGGTTGACCGTCATCCCCACCGAGTCACACATGGCCCGGGCTCGGCCGCGGGTCCGGGCCGAGACGATTCTGCGACGACCGTACAACTATGACGATGTCCCGGATTCCGGCCAGATCAGCAATTCTGGTCTGTTGTTCGCGTCCTACCAGGCCGACCCGGTACGTCAGTTCGTGCCGATCCAGCAGCGACTGGCAGAGCAGGACATGCTCAACACCTGGACGGTCCCGATCGGCTCCGCCGTTTTCGCGATCCCACCGGGGTGCCACGAGGGCGGCTACGTCGGCGAGAGCGCATTGGAGGGATAGCCGCACGCAACCACCGGGAGTTACGGTCGCCGTCCCGCTCGATTCGGGTCTGGGCCGCCTTCGTCTCGTGGGTCGATCGCGCTCCGGTTGCCCGCCTCACCGCCGAAGCAACGGCTGCCCGATTATCATCCAGTGATCACGTCGGGGCACGCATGAGTTAGAAAGCGGACAATCTGTTGAGTAAGAATCTGAAGCTCTCGCTAGCGCTGATCACGGCTGCGCTGGTCGTCCTGGTGGTGGCCTTACTGGCTGCCGGGAACGATTCCGGCTCCGAGCAGGCACGTCCTGATGACAGTCCGGGCACCGGAGTGTTGGTGCGTGAGGACAGTCCCCGACTGTCTGAGGGCGGTGACGCCGTCTTCGTTGAGTTCCTCGATTTCGAATGCGAAGCCTGCATCGCGCTCTATCCGACAATTGAGGACCTCCGCGAGCAGTACGGAGACCGGGTGACGTTCGTGGTGCGCCACATGCCCCTGCACGACAACTCTATGGCGGCGGCCCTGGCCGCCGAGGCCGCCGCCGAGCAAGGCCGGTTCGAGGCCATGTACCGCAAGTTGTTTGACACTCCCGAGCAGTGGGGCCACCAACAAACCCCGCAAATGGACACATTTTTCGGCTATGCCGAGGAACTGGGGTTAGATATGGAGCGCTTCGAGAGCGCATACAACGACCCGGCCACCCTCGAGCGCATCGAGCAGAGCAAGCAGGACGGTCAGAGCCTCGGGGTCAGTGGCACGCCGACCTTCTTCCTGGACGGGGAGCGCCTCGAGCCGACCAGCGTCACCGATCTCGAGAACAGCATCAATGCTGCCCTCGAATAGCTCAGCCACCCCGGTCGCACACTCCACCAACGCCGGCCCGGATCAGTACCCCCACCGCAGGCTCGCGGTGGTGCTGATCGTTGGTGGGCTCATCGGCCTGGTCGCGGCGGTAGTGCTGCTGGTGGAGAAGATCGCGCTGATCGAGAACCCGGGCTACGTCCCGTCCTGCAGCATCAACCCTGTCCTGTCCTGCGGGTCGGTGATGACCACCGCGCAGGCCGAGGCCTTTGGCATCCCCAATCCGATCATCGGCATCGCCGGATTCGCCGCCACCACGGCCCTGGGTGCTGCGCTCCTGGCGGGGGGAGCATTTCAGCGCTGGCTGTGGGCCAGCATCCAAGTAGGCGTCACCTTCGCGGTGGTGTTCATCCACTGGCTCATCTACCAAAGCTTGTACAGCATCGGTGCCCTGTGCCCGTACTGCATGATCGTCTGGGCGGTGACCATACCGATCTTCTGGTACTGCACCCTGTGCAATCTTCAGCCACTACGCCGCAGCGATTCGGCGGGTCTTGCGCGCCTCATCGCCGTAGTTACCGAATACCGGGGCGCGATACTTACCGCCTGGTACCTACTTGTCCTGCTGCTCATCACGCACCGCTTCTGGGACTACTGGACCACCCTCGTCTAGAAACGCTCGCCGAACAGCAGATCGCGTTCCGCGAGTCAGTCCTCGGCTCACTCGGGGGCGGCACACCGCAGTCTGCGCAGGCGCTCCCAGATCAAAGCAGCGCACGCCGGATGGCTCTCGGACCCGGTCCCCCGCCCGCTGTCCAACTCCTCGTACAGCTATCGACTGCTGTCGCAGACGATCAGGCGCGGTTGCCTCCACGCGAGCTGCGTCGATACTCGGATGCGAACCGGTCACCGTAGCGATCACGCATGGCCGCCGCTACGAGCCGGTCTGAGTCCGCGGCCTCGTCCGATGGACCATCGTCTCCAACCGTGGCCGCGGGAGGGCCCGACGGGGCCTGCGACGCTGTGGTGTCCTGCCCGGGACCTGCTGCCCGGTTCCCGCCCTTGCGTGGCCGCGCCGCGGCGGCATCGTTGTCCTCGTCTTCCAGACGACGGCGCTGACGTATCTCGCTCCACACGAAGTAGCCCAGGCCGATGGGAGCGAGGACCCCGAAGGCCATCCACTGCAGGCCGTACGACAAGTACGGACCCGACTCGGTGGACGGCACTGGCATCGGTTCCAAAGACCCGGGCTGCCCACCGGCGAGCTGGAGATAATAGGGCGACAAGTCGGTGCCGAGGAGGTCCCCGATGACGGGGGGGTCGATGTTGCGCACCATGTTCCAATCGTGCAGAACGATGGGTTGGGCGGGAGCATCCATCGGGATCCTGAGGCGGGCGATGATGGTCAGCTGGCCCGTCGGCGCGGACGGGAAGTCCGGGACCGCGTTGTCGTCGCCGACGCGGACCCATCCGCGGTTGACGAGCAGGGAGTCACCACTGTCGGTGCGGAATGCACGAAGTGCCTGGTACACGAGTTCACCGTCGACGGACTGCATCCGCAACAGGACATCCTCCATGGGCAGGTAACTTCCGCGCGCAGTAACCAGATGCCACTCGGAATCACCGAGAGATCCCTCCCGCCGGATCACTTCGTCCAACGGAACCGGCCCTGCCACGCTGCTCTCAACGAGCTGGCATTGCGTGCCTTGAGATCCTCGTACTTGTTCAACTGCCAGGGGGCAAGCATCGTGAAGCACAGGTAGGCGAAGAGGCTGATGAACAGAAGGGTGATCAACCATCCCGGCTTGAGCATGCGAGAGAACCGTTTCACCTGCCAAACAGTAATCGTGCCGGCTGTCCGATCACCCTGCGCATCACCACGGCGACGGGAGCCGGCTGCACGGGCCTGTCGGAAAACTGGCTGACCGGGGGGCGCGCACCTCATTTACGACCTGTCCGGTGCCCTGGTGGTCCGTGATCAGCGTCGTCAGGTTTTCGACCTCCCGCCGATCGAACATGCTCGCCATCGAGCACCGCGCCCAGCGGCGCGCATGTTCATGCGGAGTAGTGACTACCGCTGCGTTCCCGGCCGAGGCCAGAGCCCCGGTGTGTTACGGGCCCGGCGTGGCTGCGCTGGGCGCCTACCTACTGGGCCGCCAGCACCTTCCGGTTGACCGGCGTTCCGCAGAATTCGGTGGTTCTGAAGCCATTCCGGGGTGTTCGCAACGCTGTGCCCTGCACGGGCATGTTGAGGTCTAGCAATTCGTGTCGACTCTGCCCGTGTCACCTAACCCCCCAAGCAGAAACGCGGGACTCATGACCGAATGGGACACTTGAAGAGCGCCCTGGAGTCTCGCCCCCAGCAGCGTCCGGGACCGTAGCCTGATTAGGCGTCGTTGGAGCCGATGACTGCTCGCAGAGCAACGGGCGTGCCAGCCTAGCTGCAATCAGATACCGACCTAGGAGATCAGCAATGATCGCATTGACCACGTGGACGGGCGGCATCCTCACCGCCACCGGACTCATCGCCTACTTCACCACCGGGATGGAGAGTGCCACCTCGCTGATACCGGCGTTTATCGGTGTGCTGCTGCTCATCGCGGCGTTCATCGCGAGCCGCGTCCCGAACGCCAGCCGAGGGGTGATGATCGCAGCGCTCGTCATCGCCGTGCTCGGGGCACTGGGATCTCTCATGCCGCTTGCCGACCTCGGCGCGTTGTTCGCCGGAGATGCAGAGCGGCCTGCTGCGGTAATCGTCAGCGGGATCATGCTGATCGTGCTCGTCGTGTACTTCGTGGCGGGCCTTCGTCAGATCCTGACCACTCGCGAAACGGGGCCAAAAGCAAATTGACAAAGACCCCGGCCTTTCGCGGTGGGGTGAACATCGGGAGGAAGATTCCCGCGGATCGTGAATCGGGGCGCTCGCCTCGCACCGCGGCTGACGCGGGTTGCCGGGGTCGAGAGCGTTCAGGACGTAGTCGGGGGCGCGGGGATCGGCCACGGCAACGTGCTCGGAGAGGTTCTGCTCGCAGCCGTCCTGGACCACCACGTTGGTCGCCATCGAACCGGGGGCCAGGCCCGACGTGTACGGCAGGACGACCTCGACGTACCGGGTAGCCCGTTGAGGTACCGCACGCCCGGCGCGTACGGAGTCCCGTCGGCCCACAACTCCTGCAGCACGAGCGAGCCCGGCAGCATCTGCGTGAGGAGCACCGCAACCAACTCGACGCCGCCGGTGGAGGCGGTAAGCATCTGGTCCGGTCACCGGCCTGCTGATCGAATCCCGTACGACTCAGCTCAATGACCGCGATATCAAGACGGTCCGCGGAACCCCGGTTTTCGCTCCCAGCCGGGACACGCTTCCACGTCGCGCACGCGGCCGGAAACCAGGAACCACTCCTGCCAGCGTTCCGGAGAATTCTCCGGTTCTGGAGTCATTTCGGAGTGGGCGCAACGCCGTGACCTGCAGGGGCTTGTTTGAGATCTAGTAAGTCGGGGATTCCCCGAAGAAATGCACTACCGCGCGGGGTTGCAACGCCGGCCCGGAAATTGGCGAACACCAGCACGCGCTCCCCCGCGGGGAGGCGGTCGGCACGCCCGAAGTGGACGGTGCTAGACGAGGACTCCTTGGGCCGCGAGCCACGGCACCGGGTCGACCCACTGACCGGCGGCGGTCTGTACGCGAAAGTGCAGGTGGGGGCCGGTGGAGTCTCCGCGGTTGCCGACGGTTCCGATCACTTCACCGGCGTTGACCCGCTGGCCGACGCTGACGTAATTCTGGTCGTTGTGGCCATATTCCAGCAGTTCGCCGTCATCTGTGCGGATGCGGATCCAGATGCCGTACCCGGCGGCGGGGCCAGCGGCTTCGA
This sequence comes from Dietzia sp. NPDC055877, assembly GCF_053615975.1. Lineage (NCBI taxonomy): Bacteria > Bacillati > Actinomycetota > Actinomycetes > Mycobacteriales > Dietziaceae > Dietzia > Dietzia sp. NPDC055877. Next base: position 25,174 of record NZ_JBSHCV010000023.1, read on the forward strand.
CAACGCCGCTCTTGGCGGCGTAGAGCGGCGTACCAATGGGCGCTCCAAAGTCGGTGCCGTTATGGAAGCTGCCCCAACGCGAGCCGAACCCCGAGGTGATCGCGCCCGCGGTAGGGGCATGCGCACCACCGATCTGCGGGCTACCGGCGCTGTCGCCGAGGGAACCGAGCCCGAGCCCGGCGGCGTACTGCCGGACCTCACTTGGGGCCACGCCGAACTGGTCCCCAATCCTTTGGATCTCGGCGGGGTCGATGCCGAACTGCTCGGCCGCGGCCTGGATCGCCTCGACGACCTGGGCATGATTGATCGCGACGGGTTGAGCGGCGGCGGCTGGCGCGAAAGCCAGACCAAGGCCGCCCGAGAGGGCTACGCCGACGACGGCGCTACCAACAAACCGCGACACCGTCGCGGTTTCGCTGGCCACACGATGGCGGCCGCCGGCCAAAGTCGCGCTGCGCACGCCCAAACGCTCGGTGAGCTCTGCGACGGTCACGGTCCGGGTGGAGTCGATCATGGGGCTGTCTCCATCGTTCGGGGTGATGTGTTCCCGCGACGTCTATGCGATGCGGGTGACCGATTTCGTCGGCAACACGACCCAATATAACAACTCGGTATCGATCGTGTCACCCCTCAGCGCGTAATTCGTGATCATCGCCAGCCCCAGTGCGCCCAGATCGACTCCCGGTCGGGGAGAAGTCGTCTCCACCTCGGAAGCTCAGCCAGCGCCTAACCCTGGCGGAGCTGTCACCTCACTGGTCCTCTCTGTGACGGTCGTCTCGGCCGTGCATCTGCCTTGCGACCCGGTTGGTCAGCCACTACCTTTAACCGGGGTCAGGTCACGAAACGATTACGGTTAGACGACGACGGGATTCGGTAGCAGTGGAGAAGCGAGCAGGACCGAAGCACGCCTCTCAGTCGACCAGCCCCCCGCGGCGCCGCCGCGGAGCCCATCGCCGGGTTTCACCGAACAACCACCGCAGTATCGCCGCGGTCGTGGCCCTGGCCGCGGGTGCCTCTATTGCGGCAGCGGCTCCCGTCAGTGATCAGCGGATCGTTCTTCTCGCGACCGACGAGCCCCCGGCCGGTAGCACCGATGACGCACACTCCAAAGATGCCCAAGCCGCGACCCCCTCGGCTCCGCTCCCCCTCACCTCCGATGACGCGAACGTGTCAGGCGAGCCGGGACCCACCGCCGCGGGTTTCGTCGGCAGTCTGCAGAGGGGCACCGAACTCAGCTACGAGCGTGAGCTTGCCGAGGAGCAGGCGCGGCGTCCCATTGTGGCCCTCCCGGCAGTGGGCATCTCAACGTCCTCCTTCGGCCCCCGATGGGGCACGTCCCATTCGGGTCTCGATGTCGCCAACGCCATCGGCACGCCGCTGTTCGCCGCGACCGATGGAATCGTCATCGATTCAGGCCCGGCCTCCGGTTTCGGCATCTGGATTCGGATCATGTCGCCGGACGGCTTCATGACCGTCTACGGCCACAATGAGAGCAATACAGTTCAGGTCGGTGACACTGTCGTCGCTGGTCAGCAAATCGGCGTGATGGGCAACCGCGGCTTCTCCACCGGCCCACACGTGCACTTCGAGGTATGGGCCGACGGCGGCTCGCGGGCTGTCGATCCGTCGGCATGGCTGGCAGAACGGGGCATCATGGTCAACTCGGGGTCAAGCAGCAGCGCCCTATGACGCCGGAACTCTGACGGCGCAGGCTGGCCGACAAGGCCCTGGCTCCCCCACACTGGGCTTCTAACTGTGACGAACAACTGACAAGACGACGCCCACCGGCACACTCACTGCGAGGCTGGCAATGACAATCCGGTAGAGCACGAGATACCACGTACGCGGGCGCGCGTGACGCACAGTGGCCAGGAACAACGTGAGCGATATCAGCAACAGCACACCGCCCGCGGCCACCACGATCACGGAGCCGGTCAGGGTGCCACCGAGTACCGCACTGTTGGCCAAGTTGTAGGCGAGAAGCTGGACAACACGCAGGCGACCGAACAGTGTGCCGCCAGTAAGCAGTGCCTGTCCGACGCCCAGCCCTACCTGGGCCACCCCCGCAACTAGCACCAGGTAGGCCGCCACCCAGGAACCCTCATCGAAACCGGTGGGACCGGTGACCGCGGCGACAAGGCCGCCCGCGATGATGGCGGTGAGGCCGACGAGCACGAATTCTCGCATCGCCCGCCAGTGCGAGCGTGTGAACTCGGCCTGATTACGTGCGCTGTGACTCAGTTCGTCGCCCATTCTCTGTTTCCCCTCGCCGTGATCGGTGTCGTGGTCCTGGTAGCGGGGTTGCTCGCCACTGAGGTGGAGACCACCGGGTTGTCGCACCCGCCGGTTGGTGGGGTTGGGGATGTTGCGGCGGGCGGCCATCTCGTTCATGGGCTCGCTCCTATCGCCGACGTGCCTGGGGGACGAACAAGGGGGTGTGAGGGAACCATCCTCGACGACGAGGGTCCGCTTGTCCCCTACTTCCGGTCGGTCTGGGACATCTCGCGGAGCATGTCGTTATAGGCCTTGAGCTCGGCGTCGTCGTCCCGCTCGGCCTGCCGCTCCCCCCTCCGCGCCTCACGCATGTCCGTCTGGAACCACTGCCAGGCCAGGGCGAGCATGACGATGAACAGCGGGATCTCCCCCGCCGCCCACGCCACCCCGCCGCCGACCTGCTGGCTCTGCAGCAGATCCGGGACCCAGGGCAGCCCGATCCCCGAGTACCAGCTCTCGGCCAGCACGGTCTTGTAGTTCATGAGCACGATGCCGAAGAAGGCGTGGAACGGTAGCGAACCGAGCAGCACCATGAGCTTGTAGAAGGGCGAGAAGTGCCGCGGCGCCGCGTCCACGCCGATGATCACCCAGTAGAACAGGTAGCCGCTGATGAGGAAGTGCACGTTCATGAACATGTGGCCCAGGTGCTCGGAGGCCAGCGTCTCGTAGAACCCTCCGAAGTAGATCAGGTAGAACCCGGCCACGAACTGCACCGAGGCGACGATCGGGTGGGTGAGGAATCGGGAGAGCGGGTTGTTGATGAACTCCACGATCCACTCGCGTGGTCCCGGCGGGTTGCCGCGGCCCGCCGCCGGGAGCGCCCGCAGTGCCAGTGTCAGCGGCCCGCCTAGGGCGAGCAGGACCGGAACGAGCATCGAGATGAGCATGTGCCCGACCATGTGGCTGGAGAAGTCGGCCATCATGTACATCCCCATACCGGAGCTGGTGGTCAGGAACAGCAGCACGCACCCGAGCACCCACGCCACGGTTCGTCCCACCGGCCAGGAGTCGCCGCGTCGGCGCAGGGTGATCAGCCCCCACACGTAGAGCCCGAGCAGGATCACCGAGGCCAGACCCAGCACCAGGTCGAAGCGCCACAGACCGAACACCGTCTCGAAGGAGAACGGCCCCGGCAACTCAAAACCCAGCAGCGACTCCTGCCGGGTGGGCACATAGAGCGGTGCCGGGGGCGGGGTGCGGCCGAGCGAGACCGACAGACCCAGGGTGCCCGCCATGATCACCGTTTCGACCAGTCCGATGCGCAGCAGCGTGCCGCGGTCCACCGGGGCGTTGGCCGACGTTCCCTCGATGCGGTTGATGATGCGCCGGCGCACCGCCAGCCCGAACACCGCCAACAGTGCCAGGCACAACGCTTTGGCCACAATCAGCAGCCCGTAGGTCGAAGACAACAGGTCGGCGGGGTGCAGACGGACCAGCCCGTTGATGATCCCGGTCAGCCCGAGCGCGACGATCGCCACCGTGGCCACCACCGAATAGCGGCGCAATGAAAGCGCTACCCGGCCCCCGCCACGCATCGCGTGGGCGATCACCGCGACGAGCCCACCGACGTAGAACGCGGCAGCGAACAGGTGGATAATCAGCGAGTTGGCGGCGATGTCGTGGGCGGTGCCGCCCGAGGCGTGGCCCGTCGCGGCAACGGGCAGGAGCGAGAGCACCGTGACCCCCAGCCAGATGACCGACCAGCGCCAGCTCACGGTGAGCCGCTGCCCGATCCCGGCGACCAGTGCAATGATCGCGGCCCAGCGCCACGAGGACGCCACCTCGATCTGAGTGATCGCCACGATCCACTGGTCCGGCGGCAGGGACTGCCAGAGCGTGCGCCCGGACACATCCGACAGGGTCAGCGGGATGAGCAGGGCCGCCGCGATCGCCCACGCGATGTTGATCCACGAGGAGATCTGCTGTGCGCGGTAGCCGTCCACGTCGAGGGTCTTGTCTTTCTGCGGCGGGGTGAAGAACGCGGCGAACAGCGCCATTCCCACCGCCACCGATGCCAGCAGCTCGGCGATCGCGCGGACCGCCGGGAGCCCGGCGGTGGTGAGCAGGCCCGGGTTCGGGACGCCGAGGAGCTCGAGTGCCAGGTCCGTGGACATTCGCGAGAGCGGGACCACCACACCTGCCGCCACGACCGCGAGCAGCACCACGACCGGCACCACACCGCGGGTACGCAGCGGTCTGGCGGTGGCGGAAGCTTTGGACGAGGGTGCCTTCGACGACGGCGACATGATCCCTATCGTAGGAAGCGGGTATCCCGGGGTCCGATTCGCGCCTGCTCTGCGCACCCCCGTGACCGGCGACGTTTCATGCGGGCCGTCCACCTGCCGGCGGACTACCGGGCCTGCTCGCATGCGCCCACTCGGCCGCCGCTCTCTCGGACTCCGGGCCTCAGCTGATCAGACAGTCTCGGGTTCGGGCGGTGATCGCGTGGGTCGGCCAGCCTGCCGAGGCCTTCAGGGTCGTACCTTCACCCGCATTGGTGGCCGTCTCCGCGCCCGCCGATCCCTTTCCTGCCGCCGCGCCGAGCAAGTCCGCTGGCCGGACCCGCACTACCCATCGTGCAGAAATGTGAACCGTTCATCTCCGGCTCGTAGCGGGTCAAGCGTGTCGGACTGCGGGAGATTCACGGTCACGCACGGCGGCAGTCTCCAGTTGAATGGTGGCATGGTCAATGGAGACGGGGAAATGCTCCTTGACGCAGGTGAGGATCTCCTCCAGGATCTGCGGGGCGTGACCGGATTCGAAGCACTGATCATCGATCACGACATGCGCGGAGATGACCGGCAGGCCGGTCCCAATCATGGATGCGTGCAAGTCGTGCACGTCCCGAACATGGTCCAGCTCCAGTATGTGATCCCGAACCTCATCCAGATCGAGCCCCGTAGGCGCGTACTCCATCAGCACCCGAACCGTCTGCCGCAGAAGCGTGAACGCGCGCGGGATGATCAAGGCGGCGATGAACAGCGCGGCAATGGTGTCGGCTCGCTGGAAACCGGTGGTGTTGATGACGATCGCCGCAACGATCACCCCCACCGACCCCAAAGCGTCGTTGAGCACCTCCAGAAATGCCGCCCGCATGTTGAAGTTGTCGCCTCGCCTGGAGGCCAGCACCACAATGGCGGCGATATTGGCGATCAGGCCGATCACGCCGAACACCAGCAGTTCGGTACCGGGCACGTCCGCCGGCTCGAAGAGTCTGCGGACGCCTTCGATCGCGGCATAGCTACCGACGACGATCAGCAGGACAGCTTGCCCTAGTGCGGCGATGACTTCGATCCGGGCGAATCCCCAGGTCCGTTTACTGCTCGGTGGACGCAGCATCATCGTCGCGGCTATGACCGCAACCAACAATCCCGACGCATCAGCCAATGCATGAGCGGTGTCGGTCAACAACGCGAGACTGCCAGTGACCACGCTGCCCACCGCTTGGGCCACCACGATGATCGCGGTGATGCAGAACGCGATCAGCAGCCGACGACGCGTCCCGCGATCGGCCTGGGGAGAAGTACTTCCATGGTCGTGACCGTGGCTATGCCCCATCTCGACTCACTCCTGCCCGAGGTCAAGGTCGGGGTGGTCCTGGTGATCGCGCAGCGACGGCGACACCCCGGACGCACTCAACAGCGCATCGGCGGCTTCCACCAGGTCCGCCAGCCGGGCCGGCTCAGCCAGCGAGAACCACGAGGAGCGCCCCTCGATCCGCATTCTGACTAACCCGCAATCCCGCAGGCAAGCCAGGTGCTTGCTCACCGTGGACTGTGCCAGATGCATGTGATCGACCAGATCCCGAACCCGATGCTCACCACTGACCAGATGCTCCAACAACGCCAGTCGAGTTGGTTCTGCCAGAGCATGGAACAACGCTGCATAGGTGTTTCGATCCTCGAACGTCACTGAATCGGGCACCCCATAATTGATCGCCATAGAGCGATGTTAGCACGAACCGTCGATAAGTTCGGGTGGGTCTCGGCCATCGGTGTACGCATTGTTCTTGCTCAGTCGTGCCTGGCAGCTGATGCCCTCCCGTCGATGCCGGGGCGCAGCGCAAGGCCGTCCGGTCGATACCGAGTGTTGTGATGGTTGCCGTCGTTTTTTTCCGGCGGTGTGCGGTGCGGGGCACGCGGGCACAGTGTCAATGAGGGAGCGGTGCCAGCTGGTGCATGTGCCGGCTGTCGTCGCGGTCGGCAGTTCTTGGGCTCGAGGGTCGCTCGAGCTGCCTGGTGCGTGCGGCACGCAGGCCATTGAGTATCACGAAGACTTCGGCGACCTCGTGGACCAGGACGACCGCTGCGAGTCCCAGAATTCCGGTGATCGCCAGTGGAAGCAGAACGATGATGATCGCCAAGGACAGGATGATGTTCTGATTGATGACGCGACGACCGCGGCGGGCGTGGTCTATGGCGCGCGGGATCAGTCGCAAGTCATCGCCGGTGAATGCGACATCCGCCGACTCGACCGCTGCGTCGGAGCCGGTGGCCCCCATGGCGATTCCGATGTCCGCCGAGGCGAGCGCGGGGGCGTCGTTGACACCGTCGCCGATCATCGCCACTGGCCCCCGGCCGTCGGCACGCAACTCGGCGATTGCCTGCGCCTTGTCCTGCGGACGCAGCTCGGCACGCACGTCGGTGATCCCCGCCTCGACGGCCAGTGCATCAGCGGTGCGGGCGTTGTCGCCGGTAAGCATCGTCACGCCCATACCCCTCGACGCCAGCGACGTCATGGCCTCGCCGGCCTCTGGACGCAGCTCGTCGCGCACCCCGATGGCCCCGACCGGGTGGTCGTCGCGGTGGACGACCACCACGGTGATGCCGCGGGCCTCCATCGCGTGAACGTGATCTGCCAGAGGACCTGGGTCGAGCCAGCGCGGGCTGCCGACGGCGATGTGCGCGCCATCGATAAGGCCGGCGATTCCCGCGCCCGCGGACTCGGTGACCGCCGATGCGGCGGGGACCTCGGTAGCTGCGGCGGTGATCGCTGCGGCCAGCGGGTGGGTGCTGTGGGTTTCCAGAGCGGCCGCCCAGCTCAGGACCTCGTCCTGGGCAGCGTTGCCAGTGGTGAGGACCTGCGTGACGGTGGGCTGGTTTCGGGTCAAGGTGCCGGTCTTGTCCACTGCCACATGCCGGAGGTAGCCCATGCGCTCGAACGCGGCACCGGATTTGATGATCACCCCGAACTTGCTGGCCGCACCGATCGCGGAGACGACCGTAATCGGCACCGAGATCGCCAGTGCGCACGGCGAAGCGGCGACCAGTACCACCAGTGCTCGCTCGATCCACAGTCCGGAATCTCCGAAGATCGAGCCGATCAGGGCGACCAGAGCAGCCAGGATGAGAACACCCGGCACCAGCGGGCGGGCCAGGCGGTCGGCGATACGTGCCCGCTCCCCCTTCTCTGTCTGTGCCTGCTCAACCAGTTCGACCACTGTGGTCAAGGAATTGTCTGTCCCTGCGGCGGTGGCCTCGACCTCCAGGACGCCGGAGGTGTTGATCGAGCCGGCCAACACCGCGTCACCGGGCCCGACCTCGACGGGAATGGATTCACCCGTGATCGCCGAGACATCCAGGCTGCTCTGCCCGACACGAACGATCCCGTCGGTGGCCAAACGTTCGCCGGCGACCAGACGCAGCACATCGCCGCGTTCCAGAGACTCAACGGGCACGGTGCGGGTGCCCCCGGTGGCGCCGAGGACGGTGGCACTGGAGGGAATCAGCGCCAACAGGGCCCGCAAGCCCGAGCGGGCCTTGTCCATCGCCCGATCCTCCAGCGCCTCGACGATGGAGTACAAGAAGGCCAGAGCGGCGGCCTCCTCGATGAACCCGAGCCCGACCGCACCGGCGGCGCTGATCGTCATCAGCAGCCCGATACTCAACCGACCCCGGACGAGCAGACCCCGCACCGCGCCTGGAACAAACTGCGAGGCGCCCAGAAGGAGAGCGGTCCAGAACAGCCACGCCGCTGCAGTCTCCGCCCCGGGGCCGTTGGCGAGCCACTCGAGGATCACACCCAGCAGGAGCGTCAGGCCAGAGAACACCGGGATGAGGACGGCACCGTTGCGCCACCACGAAGCGGACTCGTCAGGGCCGGCCACTGGCCCGGCCGGCTCACAACCACACGCGGACGTTGTCACCGCCGACCCCCTTCCGAACTGCAGCAACCCTCGACCGGACACTGCATGTCCAGACAGGGCGCGTTCTCGTCAACGGCAAGAGTCGTCTCGACCAAGGCGTTCAACGCACGTGCCAGATGGGCATCGACGATCTCGTACCGATTCTGCCGACCCTCGAGTTCAACCACGACGATCCCGCAATCCCTGAGACAGGCGAGATGATTCGACACATTTGAACGCGTCAACCCCAGCTCCTGGGCAATCTCGGCGGGATACACGGGCCCATCCAGCAGCCTCATGAGAATTCGAGAACGAGTCGGGTCGGCCATCGCACGACCGAGTCGGTTCATCACACCTTGACGCGAAGCAACAGTCAGCATGCACTGAATAGTACAGGACTCAGTGAACTGTCCCTAGCGGTGTGACCACGCATCTAAAGACGACGAAACCGCAAGGCCAACACAGTCAATGGGCACAGGTGTACCTGGCCTACCCCCGGAACCCACCCGCTTGCCGCGCCGTTCTGGGGCGTTTAACAGGGCGGATAGTGGCTATGGCACGATCGGACAGCGGGAACATCTCGCCAGTGCCGGTCACGTCACTGGTGTTCGAGAGAGCCACCCCGTGCGGCACCGCCGGTTCGGAGCCGAGGGGGCAATGACCCGTCGCAGACCGGAGTGAAAAGCATGGGCAGTATCCGAGCAATCGGTTTCCGCGCGCGCCTCTGGGCGGCCCTGTGTGCGGGCGCCTTTGTCCTCTCCGGTTGTGGGAGTGGCACCGATGCGGTCGCGCAGGGCGGCACGTTTGAGTTCGTCAGTCCAGATGGACAGCTGGAGATCCACTACCCCGAGGAAGAACGGAAACCGGTTGCCGAACTCGCCGGGCCGGATCTGCTTGACCCAGACCAGACCATCGGGCTCGCTGACTACAAGGGCGAGGTGGTGATCCTCAATACGTGGGGCCAATGGTGTGGGCCTTGCCGCACCGAGGTCGACGATCTTCAGCGCCTTCAGGAGGAGTTCGAATCCCAGGGCGCCACCGTGCTCGGGATCAACGTGCGTGATCCCAATCGCGATAAGCCGGTCGACTTCGTGCGCGACAACGGCCTTACCTACCCGTCGATCTGGGACCCGTCCAACGCGGCCGTAGGTGCACTTCGCGGCTTTCCCACCTCGATCGTGCCGACAACCCTCGTGCTTGACCGGCAACACCGGGTGGCCGCCGTGTATTTGGCGGCGGTCACCGATTACCAACTTCGGGACGTCATCGCCGAATTGGTGGCCGACGAGGAGAGTGCCACGCCGTGACGAATGTTGCCGACCTCGTCTTCGCCGGTGCCATGCCGCCGATGGACGGCCTGGTGCTCGCGCAGGGTATCGGTTCGGCGTTCCAACAGACAGCGGCCAGCGGACCCCTTCTGCTCGCCCTCGGCGCCTGCCTACTAGCCGGTCTGGTCTCGTTCGCCTCGCCATGTGTGGTCCCGCTCATCCCCGGCTATCTCGCCTACCTCGCTAGCGTCGTCGGCGCCGAGCGACCACCGGTCACCGTGGCGCAGGCCGAACAGCGCCACAGCGAGTCGCGAACGATCACTCTCGAGGAAAAGAAGGCCAGACAACGCTCGCGCTACCGGGTCGTCGGGGCATCTCTGCTCTTCGTTGGCGGGTTCACCGTTGTGTTCGTCTCGCTTAGCGCAATGGTCCTCGGAACGGTTCAATACCTCGCACCACACGAGGAGTTGCTCCAGCGCATCGGCGGGGTCATCACCATCCTCATGGGTTTGGTCTTCATCGGCTTCGTACCGGTGCTGCAACGAGATACCCGATTCCAGCCGAAGGCTGTCTCTACCTGGGTCGGCGCGCCTCTCCTGGGCGGAGTGTTCGCCCTCGGCTGGACACCCTGCCTCGGACCAACGCTCGCCGCCGCACTGTCCGTCGCCGCCGGAAGCGGCTTCAGCGGCACGCGCGGTGTCATGCTCATCGTCGCCTACTGCCTCGGGCTGGGGCTGCCATTCATCCTCGTCGCCTGGAGCTCCACCTGGGCAATCCGAACCGTCGGCTGGCTACAACGCAACACTCGACGAATCCAGATCATCGGCGGCCTCCTACTCATCGCAGTGGGCATAGCACTGTTCAGTGGCGTGTGGGCACTGTTCATCAGTTGGCTACGGGACTTCGCAATCACCGGCACGACGCTGCCGATTTAACCTTCTGCGCGGCCCTTCCGGGGCGGTAGCGCCCGAGTCACAGAGCCCAGAAATGTCTAACCTGTTCAGACGCCCAGTCAGTTCAGCGCCTACTGTACAGTTCAGTGAATGCTGACTATATCGTCTTGTGTGGATGTGATGAACCGGTTGGGGCGGGCGATGGCCGACCCCACCCGGTCGCGGATACTGCTGACCCTGCTGGAGCGGACGGCCTACCCGGCGGAGCTGGCCCGCGATCTGGAACTGACGCGTTCGAACGTGTCGAACCATCTAGCGTGCCTGCGCGACTGTGGCATCGCGGTCGCCGTGCCCGAAGGCCGCCAGACCCGGTACGAGATCGCTGATCCGCACCTGGCGCGGGCGTTGGCCTCCCTGGTCGAGGTCACCCTCGCAGTCAATGAAAACGCCTCCTGCCTGGACCCGGCCTGTTCGGTGCCGGGTTGTTACGCCACGGAGGTGCAGGGGTGATCCTGTCCTCAGCCCTGCAGGCGATCGGTCTGTTCATCGCCACCAATATCGACGACATCATCGTCCTCTCACTGTTCTTCGCCCGCGGCGCAGGCCAACGCGGCACCACCGCACGCATCCTGGTCGGCCAGTACCTTGGATTCCTAGGCATCCTCGGCGCCGCTGTGCTCGTGGCCTTGGGCGCCGGGACATTTTTGCCCTCGGAGGCCATCCCGTACTTCGGGCTGATCCCATTAGGCCTGGGACTATGGGCCGCGTGGCAGGCCTGGCGTGGGGACGATGACGACGACGACGCCAAAATCGAAGGTAAGAACGTGACCGTGTGGACCGTGGCCGCGGTGACCTTCGCCAACGGCGGGGACAACATCGGCGTCTACGTCCCAGTCTTCCTCAGCGTCGGCCCGGGAGCCGTGGTGGCCTACTGCGTCGTGTTCCTGGTTCTGGTCTCGGTCCTGGTGGGCCTGGCCAAGTTCGTGGCCACCCGTCGGCCAGTCGCCGAGGCTTTAGAACGCTGGGAACACATCTTGTTCCCCATTGTCCTGATCGGCCTGGGCATCTTTATCCTGGTCAGCGGCGGAGCCTTCGGACTCTAATCACGGCCGGCCCTCCCGCCGCCCACTCTCACTGCCACTGCCGACCAGGATCGTCAGCGACGTGAGGCCGAAGGCAAGGCCCTGTCCCGAGGAGGACGAACAATGATCACGTGGCTGGAGCGGTGGCAGATACCCCTGTACCTGGTGGCCCTGGGGGTCGGTGCCGTGTTCGGGCTGGCCACCCCTTCCGCCGCCCCGGGTCTGGAGCAGGCAATCAACCCGGTACTGATGGTGCTGCTGTACGCCACATTCCTGGGCGTGCCGCTGACCCGGCTCGGTCGCGCGCTGCGTGACGGCCGGTTCCTGGCCGGGCTGTTGGTGCTGAATTTCGCCATCGTCCCGGTCGTGGTCTACGGGCTCTCCCGGTTCGTCGCTGACGACCAGGCCCTGCTGCTGGGTGTATTGCTGGTGCTGCTTGCCCCGTGCATCGACTACGTCATCGTCTTCTCCGGGTTAGCTGGCTCCGCGCACGACCGGCTACTGGCCGCGGCCCCGCTGCTGATGCTCGTGCAGATGCTGTTGCTGCCTGCCTACCTGGGCCTATTTATGGGCCCCAGCCTGTTCGAGGTCTTGGACGTCGCCCCGTTCCTTGAGGCCTTCCTGTTATTGATCGTCACACCCTTGGTTCTGGCGGCCATCACGCAGTACCTGGCCGCACGGTCCGCCTCCGCCCGGAAGCTCATGGACGCGATGGAGTCACTGATGGTGCCGCTGATGATGGCCACCCTCGCCGTCGTGATTGCCTCGCAAGTCGACGCCGTCCGGACGGATCTGTCCTCACTGCTGCGGGTCATCCCGGTCTATGTCGGCTTCCTGGTCGTGATGATCCCCTTGGGAATCCTCACCGGCCGGGTCTTCAGCCAGGATGCCCCGTCGACACGGGCGTTGGTCTTCTCCGGGGCGACCCGCAACTCGCTGGTCATACTGCCCCTCGCCCTGGCCCTGCCCGACCCATTTGCCCTGGTCGCGGTCGTCGTGGTCACCCAAACCCTCGTCGAACTCGTCGGCATGGTCACCTACGTCCGGCTCATACCCCGCCTCATTCCACACCACCCTGGAGCCCGCTCCCTAACAACTTCGCCAGCTCCCAAGGGCAACCCGCCCTGATGTCCGCACAGGCCCTGTGGGGACCGACACCAGCCCAGGGCGCGTAATAACCAACGGGAGGGATCCGAGCCCCGCCGAACTGGCGGCATAGCTCGCACTCCCCTCACCCCCGAGGGAGATCACTCTGGTGGTGGCTGCGCCTATTTCACGGTTCTGCCAACTGATGCGGCGATTCTCCGGGCAGCCTGTTTGGCATAGGGCCCCACACCGGTGATCGTTGCCGCTCCGGGACCGGTCCAGTCGCCGTAGCCGACCACATGGAGGCCCGGATGCTTTGGTCGACCGTGGTCGAGCAACCGGCGTATCGGCCCGATCGCGGAGCGAAAACCCGTGCACCAGATCAGGTGATCGGCGTCGATCTCATCCAGTGAGGTGAACATCGGCGTGGCCTGCAGCCGTCCGGTGTCCCGAGCGCGGCGCACCTCGGGCAGGACGACGATGTCTCCTAAGGCTGAGTCTGTCCCGGGGTCGGGCTCCCCGCGCTGCAGGGCAAGGGCACGTAGTCGGTTGCGGCGAAACAGTACTCGTCCATCGACCTCATCGGGCATCCAGCGTGGTGGCTGACGGGTGTACCAGGTCACCTTGGCGACGCTTGTGAGTTCTGCGGCGATCTGGGCGCCGGAGTTCGCGCCGCCCACGACCGCGACCGTGGTACTTCGAAAGGGAGTGGCACCGGGGTAGTTGGCGGAATGCCACTGCGTGCCGGCGAAGGTTCCTGGGTAGGAGGGAACAAAGGGGGCGGACCACGTCCCGGTGGCCGCGACCACGTTCTCGGTCGTCCACGACTTCGTGCCCGCCCGAACGTGGTAGATGCCGTCCTCGTACGTCACCTCATCGACCGCGACGCGGCGCTGGACCGGAATCCGGTAGCGCCGTTCATAGGCAGCGAGATAGTCCACGACATGGCAGGCCGGTGGAAACCCGTCATAAGGGGGCATCGGCCAGCCCGGCAGATTGGAGAACTCAGCGGTGGAGAACAGGCGCAGGGACGGCCAGACGTGCAACCATGCCCCGCCGGGGTTGGGTTGATCATCTAGAACGAGGATGTCCACGCCTGCCCGCAGCAGGTAGTAGGCGGTGGCCAGACCTGCTTGCCCACCGCCGATGATGATTGCCTCGCAGTGATCTGCGGGGCGGGATGTGGCACAAATGGTGGTCAGCTCCTGTTCACGTTCGGGCACTTAGTGCTGCGGCCATGGTGAGCAGGACGGCCATGACGATCGCCATTGCGGGGTATCCCCCGACGAGGCTGGCCAATAGGGGTCCGGACACGGGCGCGAGTGCAGTGACGGCGGTCATCGGTGCGTTGAATAAGGCGTTGATGGCGCCGAAGTTTTGGGTGCCCCACCGGTCGGAGACGGCGGTGGCCTGGAGAAGGGTGTGACAGCCGCGGGCCGCGCCCGTGCCGACGGCCAGAGCGATCAGTACCAAGGTCGGGCCGGGAATTGTCGCCAGACCCCACAGGCCGAGTGCACCGGCGCCGAGGATCACCAGTGTGCGGTGTTGGGGTGTGGTTCTTCGGGTCAGTGATGGGTAGCCGAGCCGGCCGATGACTTGTCCTGCGCCCACCAGTCCGAAGGCCAGTGCTGCGGTCGAGTAGTCGATTCCTCGTTCCAGCAACAGCGGGATGAGGTTGATCGTGACGGCGAACAGCGTGAACGTGGCTACCGTCATCACTACTTGCAGGGTGAGGAATTGGCGGGTTCTGGTGACTTGGCGGATCTCGGTTCGGGACTGCTGCACGGTCGGCTCGCTGCCGGTGCCGGACCAGGTGGAGTTGAGAAAGAAGGCGTGCAGGGGCACAGATACGACGGCGAGGATGCCGGCCATGATGAGGTAGCTGGTGCGCCAACCAAACTGCTCGATCAGGTAGGCAGTGAGCGGGGCAAAGACAGTGGAGGAAAGCCCGGCGACGAGTGTCAGCGTCATCAGGGGGCCGACCCGTCGCGGGCCGTACCAGCGAGTGATGACAGCGAACGCGGGCGGGTACAAGACAGCCGATTGGGCGAACCCCGCCACCAGCCAGGCCAGATAGAACATGGGCAGGTTGGGAGACCACGCCACCAGCGCCAGCGCGGCCACCCCGATGACCGCTCCGAGGGTCATCACCGTGCGTGGCCCTCGGGAATCCAGAACGGAGCCCACTTTCAGGCCCGCGATCGCCGAGACGACCAGCCC